>JBBDYQ010000002.1:0-300000 GCA_040901445.1 Thermoleophilaceae bacterium
CGAACCCCAGCTGAAAAGATGGCGGAACTGTTGCGTTGACCGCCTGAAGCCGCCCAGCCCTAAGTGGGACGGCAGGGGGATTCGCCCCCCGGCGACAGCCCCGTCTACGTCAGGCGAGGAGGAAAACGGCCTAAGCGCCCGGCTCCCCGTCCTGGTTGAAGAACGTCAGCGAGAGCTCGACCGACGTGGCCGGCGGGCCCGCCCAGTTGTGCACCTCGATGCGGTAGTGACCCGGCTCGAGGCGCCCGGACTCGAGCGTCTCGGACTCGAGCGAGCCCGACGCGCCCGACGCCAGGTCGTCGCTCCACGTCCCGTCGTCCTCCTGGCGCTGGAGGTAGAGGTCGATGTCGGCGGGGGCGCCGGGCACCGCGCTCGCCACCATGCGCGCGTTGTCGAACCCGTCCTCGACGTCGAACTCGAACGTCGCGCTCGTGAGCGGCTCCACCCGCACGCCGGCGCCGGGCGCGAGCGGCATGGCCGAGCCCGAGAGCGGCGCCTGCGCCGGGCCCACGGGCACGCCCGCGCCCTCCTCGAGCGGAATGTCGTCCTCATACAGCGTGGGCCCGTCCACCACCGGCAGCTGGAGCGCCGTGGCGCCCGGCCCCGTGAACACCGTGATGTTGGGGTCGAGCGCGAAGATCGGCACCTTGTCCGGATCGCTGGCGGTCACGCGCAGCACCAGCCGGTGTCCCGCTCGCAGGTTGTGCGCCATGGCATAGCAGGACGGCGTCATGTCGTAGCGCTCGCCCGGCACGACCGGCGTGTTGGTGGCGATGCCGTTGCGCAGCTCCGGGTTGATCGCGCACTGGCTGAGGCGGCGGCGGTCGCCGTCGGGCGACTCGTCGTAGACGTTGGCGATCAGGTGCACGCGCGGCGCGCTCACCGAGGCGGCCAGCTCGAGCCTGGGCTGGCCCGCGAACAGCGTGTCGGCCTCCACGGGCTCCGAGACGAAGTCCACGCCGCCGGTGCCCTGCGGGTCCACCACTCCGAGCGGGTCGCCGATGAACGACGCCTCGCCCTCCTCGACCTCGCCGGGCTCGAGCGTGCCCCCGGAGGCGCTCGGGTTCAGCCCCAGCGCGCGCGGCGCGCCCGGCCAGGCGTCCGCCGTGTGAATCTGGTCGCGGTCGCCGGTGGTGGCCTCCTCGAACGTGCCGTCGGAGAGGAACATCTCCACCGGCGGTCCGGTGTCGGTGTCGCGCTGGGCCAGGTGCTTGTCGAACCAGGCGTGCATGGCGTAGGTGGCCTGGATGCCGCGCCGGGTGGGGCAGCAACCCGAGCCGTGGTCCCACTGGCCCAGCCAAAGCTTGTCGCCGGGGTGGCCGTCGCGGCGGGTGAACCACTCCATCGAGCTCACGCGCGCGGCGTTGTCGTTCACCCCGTGCCAGAGGAAGACCGGGATGTCGGCCGCCGTGGCGCCGGCGTCGTGATCGCGCTCGGCGTGCCAGCCGCCGTACTCGCCCGAGAACTGGCGCTCGCCCTCGACCAGCGACGAGTTGGGCAGGCCGCAGCCGAAGTACTCCATGCCCTTGCCGAACGAGTCGCCGGTGGGGCCCACGAGCCCGAGCGGGTCCGCGGGAGCCGGCGGCAGGTGGCGCTGGAGGGCCAGCTGCTCGTAGGCCTCCATCGGCCCGGCCCACTGCAGGAAGTAGGGCACGCCGGCCTGGAACTGGTGGTCGTACATGGAGGAGAGGCCCGCGCTGGGGAGGATGGTGACCAGGCCCGCGGGGTTCTGCGCGGCGGCCACACTCGGCGTGGAGCCCACGTACGAGTGGCCGGTCATGCCCACGCGGCCGTTGGACCAGTCCGCGGAAGCCGCCCACTCCACGATGTCCTTCAGGTCCTTGGCGTCGTTCTGCCCGAGGTGGTCGAGGCAGCCCTCGGAGCGGCCGGTGCCGCGCAGGTCGGCCATCACGACGGCGTAGCCGCGCGGGGCGAAGTAGCCGGTGAGGCCGAGCGGGACGCCGTCCTCGCCGGCGGGCTCGGGGAGGATGCGCCTGCCGTCGCGGTCGGCCAGGGTGCCGTGGTAGGGGCTGGCCTCGAGGATCACCGGGTAGTCGCCGTCCGCGGCCGGGCGCACGACCTCCACGTACATGTGCACGCCGTCGTGCATGGGCACCTCGAAGATCTCGCGCACGATCTCGTCCCCGGAGAAGACGGGTTGCGACAGGTTGGCCGTCTGCGTGTAGTCCTTCGGCGGCCCGGCAGCCACGGCCGGCGTGGCCCCGATGACGAGAACGGCAAGCGCCGCGGCGGCGGCGCGCAGGCATGAGTCCATGAAAGCTCCCTCCCGTTGAGCTGAGAGGAATCTACCCGTCCGGGAGCAGCGCGGAAACCTCACGCGGGTCGATCAGGTGCATGACGGCGTTGACCAGAGCCAGATGGGTGAAGGCGTGCGGGAAGTTGCCGTAGTGGCGGCCGGTGTCCGGATCGATGTGCTCGGCGAACAGCCCGAGCGGGCCGGCGAGCGCCAGCACCCTCTCGCACAGCTCCAGCGCGCGCTCGCGCTCGTCGATCTCCACGAGGGCGGACACGAGCCAGAACGAGCACACGAGGAAGGTCTCCCCCTCCACGTCGCCGTCGGTGCGGTGGCGCAGCACCAGCCCGCCCTCGATCAGCTCGCCGGCGATCGCGTTCACCGTGGCGCGCACGCGCTCGTCCTCGGGCGGGAGGAAGCGCACGAGCGGGATGAGCAGCACCGAGGCGTCGAGCTCGTCGGTGTCGTAGTGCTGGGTGAAGACGCCGCGCTCGTCGAGCCCGTTGGCCAGCACGTCGGCGTGGATCTCGTCCGCCTCGGCGCGCCAGCGGGCCGCCAGCTCGTCGTCGTCGCGCATCTCCGCCAGCCGCGCGCCGCGGTCCGCGGCCACCCAGCACAGCACCTTGGACGAGGTGAAGTGCCGCGGCTCGCCGCGCAGCGCCCAGATGCCGCGGTCGGGCTCGCGCCACTGCTCCACCGCCGCCTTCACCTGGCGCTCCACGCACGGCCACACGCGCTCGGGCAGGGCCCCGCGCGAGCGCGCGTAGAGATAGGCAGCGTCGAGCATGGCCCCCCACACGTCGTGCTGCTCGTAATCGTAGGCGGCGTTGCCCACGCGCACCGGCTTGGCGCCGTCGTAGCCCTCGAGGTGATCCAGCTCGGTCTCGTCGAGCGACCCGCGGCCGTCGATCGCGTACATGTTGCGGATCGGGGTGAGCTCCTCGGCCACGTCGGCGAGGAAGTAGAAGAAGTCGTCGGCCTCCCAGTCGAAGCCGAGCCCGTAGAGGCCCCAGAGGCTGAAGGCCGCGTCGCGGATGAAGCTGTAGCGGTAGTCGTAGTTGCGCGTGCCGCCGGCCACGCGCGGCAGCGAGGTCGTGGCCGCCGAGGCGATGGCGCCCGTGGGCGCATACGACAGGCCCTTGAGCGTCAGGGCGCTGCGCTCGAGGTGCACCTGCCACGGGTGGTCGGGGAACTCCCCGCTGGCCAGCCAGTGGCGCCAGTAGGTGGAGGTGCGCGCCATCCGCTCGTACGCCTGGTCGAAGGTGCCCGGTCCGCCGTGCTCGGACCAGGACAGGGCCACGAAGGCGGTGTCGCCCTCGCGCAGGGTGGTGCGGGCGTTGGCGCGCGGCCCCTCGAAGCCCATGCGCAGGTCGGTGTCCAGGCGCACCGCGGCCTCGCAGCCTTCGGCCGTGGCCTCCGCCTCGCTGTAGCCCTCGCCGGTGTAGCCCCAGCTCGCGCGGGCGCGGCCGTAGTCGAACACCGGCTCGCACTCCATGTTGAGCTCCACCTGCCCCTGCACGCACTTCACCGTGCGCACCAGCACGTGCTCGGCCTCCCAGTCGGTGGGCGATCGGCGGTGGCGGAAGGCGCGCTCGGACTCGTGGTGCCAGGGGCCGATGGTGAGCGCGTCGCGCACGATCAGCCAGCCCGTCTTCGTCATCCACGTGGTCTCGAGCATCATGGTGCCCGGCAGATAGCGGCGGCCGGCGGGCACGATCATGTCGGCGGGGCCCACGCGGAAGCGGCCGGCGTCGCGGTCGAGGATCGATCCGAACACGCTTGGCGAGTCGAACTGCGGCAGGCACAGCCACTCGACGTTGCCGCTCGGAGCCACCAGTGCGGTGACCTCGCAGTCGGAGAGGAAGCCGTAGTCGCCGATCGGCGGGAAGGGGCTGCGCGTAGAGTCGCCCGCGGGGATGAGGCTGTCGAGAGGGCCGCCGGTCATCGGGGCGAATGTAGTGCCTCGGCGGCCACCGCGAGGGCCACCTGGGCGCGTTCGTGCAGGCTGGCGGCGAGCACGTACTCGTCCGGGTGGTGGGCGCTGCCGCCGCGCGGGCCGAGGCCGTCGACGGTCAGCGGCAGCCGGGTGGCGAAGTGGCTGGCGTCGCTCGCGCCGCCGCGCTCGGTGCCCACGACCTTGCGCCCCAGCCGCTCCGTGGCGCCTTCGAGCAGTCCTCCGGTGGCCTCGCGGGAGTCCATGCCGGGCCAGGAGCGCACGAGCGCCTTGTCGAGCGTCACGCCCTCGTGCTCCGCGGGGACGGCCTCCATCACGGGCGCGAACGCCTCGAGCCGGTCGGCGCGCAGGTCGCACAGCAGCTCGCCCGCCGGCGGGACCACGTTGAAGGCCTCGCCCGCGCGCATGATCGTGGGCACGGCGCTCAGGCGCTCGGGGCCCTTCGGATCGTGGCATCGCGCCACCGCCTGGGCCGCGTGCGCGAGCGCCAGCAGCGCGTTGCGTCCCTTGTGGGGGGCGGAGCCGGAGTGCGCGGCGCGGCCGGTGGCCTCTACGCGCAGGGTGCCCGCCGCCTTGCGCCGCACGATCACGCCCTCCTGCCCGCCGGGACCCTTCTCACCGGCCTCGAAGCAGAGGCAGGCGTCATGGCCGGCGAAGTGGGCGGCGTGGGCGAACGGGGACACGCGCCATTCCTCGTCCACCACGAGGAGGAGCGCGACTTCCGTGAAGGTCTCGCGTTTCGTCGTCGCCAGCGCCTTCAACACCCCCAGCGCCAGCACGACGCCGCCCTTCATGTCCACCGCGCCCGAGCCGCTGAGCCGCTCCTCACCGCGCTCCAGGTTGCGGTGCGCGCCGTGGGCCACCACGGTGTCGAGATGGCCGAGCAGCACGATCCGCCCCGTGCCGGTTCCCTTCACGCGCGCGAGGAGGTCCGGGGCGTGGTCGGGGCTGGAGCAGGGAGGTCGCTCGACCTCGGCCTCGTCGGGCAGCAGCACCGAGGCGACGGCGATGGCCTCCTCGGCGCCGGCGGCATCCCCGGACGGGCTTGACACCGCCACCAGCGCCTCGAGCTCGCGCTCGGCATGGCGGGCGATGCGCGCCGCCTCGGCCTCGATCCACGGATCCATCGCGCGCGAACGTATCGCGCCTATCCTCGGAGGCGGCCCGTGACGTTCCCCCCAGGACTCGCCCGCACGCTCCCGATCGCCGCCCTTGCCCTGTTCGGCGGCGGCGCCGGCGGCCTGCTGCCGTGGTGGGCGGGCATCGGCGGCGGGGTGCTCGCCGTCGCGGCGTTCGGGGCTGCGCACGTGGCGCGCAGGCGCGGTGGGCGCAGGCTGCTGATCTCGCTGGCTGCACCGGCGGTGCGCCGGGGGGAGCGGGTGAGCGTGCGGCTGGACCTCGCCCGGGGCGCAGGCGAGACCGAGGCGCTCGAGGTCGGGCTCGTGTGCGGCGTGCGCTACGCGGTGCGCGAGTACCGGCGCCGCGCCGGCGGCGACCGCGACTTGCGGCGGACGATCAAGCGCGACACCGCCTACGAGGCGTTCAAGCCCGCCACGCCGGGGCAGCCCGTCGAGCTGGTCGTGCCGCGCGAGATGCCGTACTCCCATGAGGGGCAGGAGCTCGGATTCACCTGGCGCGTGGTGGCACGCGACGCCCGCGCGCTGCGCCCCGACCCCAGCGCCGACGTGGCCCTGCAGGTGCTGCCGTGATCGCGCTCTCGCTGGAGAGCGAGCGCTTCGGCCCCGCTGACTGGGTCGGCGGCAGCGTGCTCGTGCAGGCAGCGGTGCCCTCTTGCCGCGCGCTCACGGTGACGATCGCCTTCCTCGAGGCCACCGAGGACTACCGCACGCCGGTGCTGTCGGCCTCCACCCCGCCGCTCGCCGCGCCGGGGCCGCTCGCAGCGGGAGCGTCGTATCCCTTCTCCCTCCAGCTCCCCCCACAGGTGCAGCCGCCCTACCGCTCCCGCTGGGGCGAGCTGTTCTGGGAGGTGGACGCCAAGGTGGACATCGCGAGCGGGCGGGACCACCACGCGCAGCGCCGGATCCTCGTGCTGCCGCCCGGGGTCGACGACGACATGCTCGGCGAGGCCGCCTCGGAGCCCGGACCGCCCCCGCCGGACGCGATCGCGAACCCCGCCGGCTGGTATCCCGACCCGTGGCTGCACAAGCGGCTGCGCTGGTGGGACGGCGCGGCCTGGACGGGGCACCTGGCGGACTGACCATGCGCGACGGGCATACTGGACGTGTGACCCGCCGGAGGATCCGCGCGCTCGTGACCGGCGCCGCCGCCGCGGCAGTGCTCGGCGGTGGCGCGTTCGCGCTCGCGGGCGGGGACGGCTCCGCGCCGGCGCCCTCATCCGCCACGGCCGCCTCCGAGGACCCGGACCGGCCGCGCCCCCAGGTCGTGGACGTCATCGGCCCCGGCGACAACGCCGAGGACGCCGCCCAGCCCGCCGGCCCGGCGGGTGTGGAGGGCGACATCTCGGACCCCGGCCGGCCGTCGCCCGGCGCACCCTCCGACGCCGACGTCACCGACGAGCTCGCGCGCCTCAAGAAGGTCGCGGGCGGCAGGGCGCGCATCACCGGCGACGGCCAGGCGGTGGCCCCGTTCGACGCTCCCGAGGCCGTCCAGCGCATCATCGCCGCGGGCAACATCATCTCCCGCTCCCCCTACAAGTGGGGCGGCGGTCACGGCCGCTGGCTGGACGACGGCTACGACTGCTCGGGCTCGGTGAGCTTCGCGCTGGCGGCGGCCGGCCTGCTCGAGTCGCCGCTGGTGTCCGGCGCGCTCGCGCGCTGGGGCGAGGATGGCGAAGGCCGCTGGGTCACGATCTACGCCAACGACGGCCACGTCTACATGAACGTGGCCGGCCTGCGCTTCGACACCAGCGGCCGCGACAGCCGCAACGGCGGCTCGCGCTGGCAGCCGGAGCTGCGCTCGGGCGGCGGCTTCGCCGTGCGCCATCCGCGCGGCCTCTGACGAATCCCCTCGCCCAGCGGCTCCGCTAGGTTCGGGCGCATGCGCGTCGTCGTCCTCGGAGGCACCCGCTTCATCGGCAGGGCCGTGGTGGAGGAGCTCGTGGCGCACGGGCACGAGCCGCTCGTGGTGCACCGCGGCGAGCACGAGCCGCCCGACCTGCCCGAGGTCGAGCACCTCCACAGCGACCGCCCCGGGCTGCCCGGGCAAGCGCAGGGCATCGGCAAGTTCAAGCCGGACGCCGCCATCGACTGCTTCGCCATGACGCGCGACGACGCCGACCGCGCGCTCGCCGCCCTGCCGCCCGGCATCCGCCTGTGCGTGCTCTCCAGCTGCGACGTGTACCGCGCCTACTCCAGCCTGCACAACGGCCTCATCGCCGACGCCGTGCCGCTGCGCGAGCGCTCGCCCGTGCGCGAGGAGCACTTCCCCTACCGCGGCCAGGACGTGCCGCTGCGGGCCGAGGTGGATCTCGACAACTACGAGAAGCTGCACGTGGAGGACGCCTACCTCGCCTACGGCGGCACGGTGCTGCGGCTGCCGTTCGTGTACGGCGAGCACGACTGGCAGCGGCGTGAGGAGTTCGTGCTCCGCCGCGTGCGCGCGGGGCGCGAGGCCATCCCCACCGGGGCCGGCACCTGGCTCGCGTCGCGCGGGTACGTGCGCGACGTCGCGGGGGCGGCACGGCTGGCCATCGAGCTCGCCGACGCGGCCGGCGAGATCTTCAACATCGCCGAGCGGGCCACCTGGCCGGTGCGTGCGTGGGCGGAGCACATCGTGGCGGCGGCCGGATCGCAGGCGCGGCTGGTCACCGTGCGCGAGGACGTCCTCCCCCCGGACCTCGACTGGACGAGCGGCGCCTGGCAGCACCTGCTGATCGACGCCGCCAAGGCGCGCGACCTGCTCGGCTGGACCGAGACCGACCCCGAGGTGGCCCTGCGCCGGTCGGTGCGGTGGCATCTCGACAACCCGCCCGCCGGCGCCGACCCCGACTTCGCGGCCGACGACGCCGCGCTGGGCCCGCTGTGAACGAGCCCGAGGTCATCCGGCGGCTGCTCCAGGACACCCACGTCTGGGCGGTCGTGGGCTGCTCGCCGGACCCGTCGCGGGATTCGAACCAGGTGGCGGGGATGCTCCAGTCGCGCGGGTACCGGATCATCCCGGTGAACCCGGCCTGCGACGAGGTGCTGGGCGAGAAGGCCTACCCGTCGCTGGCCGACATCGCCGAGCCGGTGGAGGTGGTGGACGTCTTCCGCCGCTCCGAGGCCGCGGGCGCCCACGTGGACGAGGCCGTCGCCATCGGCGCGTCCGCCGTGTGGATGCAGCTCGGCGTGATCGACGAGGCGGCCGCCCGGCGCGCTGCCGAAGCCGGGCTCGACGTGGTCATGGACCGCTGCCCGGCCATCGAGCTGCCGCGCCTGGCTCGCTCCTGATCAGCCGGCGAGCAGGATGACGACCAGCGCCACGATCACGATGAGCGCTCCGCCGATGGAGATGGGCACGTGCCGGCGCCAGAACGCCGGGTCCGCCCGCTCGCGCGAGTGCCGGCCCTCGGGCGGTGTGCCAACCCAGTCGTCGTCGTCCCATGCCATGGCGGCCAAGGCTAGTACGCCGTCGTTGCGCTGGATCAGTCGATGACGATGCCCAGCGAGATCCGCGCCACGCGGTCGCGGCGGATCACGAAGCTCGTGACCGTGCGGCCGGGCTCCTCACGCCCCACCGCGCAGTTGCGGAAGCGCATGAACGAGCTGCAGCGCACACCGCGCACGTTGCGCCTCAGGCTGCGCTCGTGCGAGCCCACGCGGATGCCGCGGCGGGTGCGCTCGCGGCGGCTGGACGTGGTCACGAAGGTCACCTGCTCCTCGCCCTGAAGCCGCACTCGCAGCCGCGTTCGCCGGTATACGAGCTCGATGTAGGGGCCGAACTCGTTGCTCTCGCGGATGGTCTGGCTGGGCTCGCCGAGGCGGTCGCGGACCTGCTCCTCGCTTATCCCCAGCCGGATGCCGGCGATGGACTTCTGGGGGAAGATGGTGGCGCTCGCGGCGGCCGGGAGGGCGGCGCCGGCGGCGAGCACGACGAGGGAGACGGCCAGCACGCGGCACATGGGCGTCACCCTAACCGGGGTCCCGCCGGCGGGTGCTGACGATCCGCTTACCGCGAGCGCGCCGCGATCCGCCGGTCCGCCCGCTGCCTCAGCGCGCCCGGGATCAGCCTGCCGAGCACGCCGCGGTTGTCCGCCACGGCGCGGTAGCCGATCTCGGACACGCGCGGCACCGGCTTGAGCGGGGGGATCAGCTCCGCCAGCGCCGCACCGGCGGAGCGCACGGCGCCATCGGCGGACACGAGGTGGAAGGAATCGGCGCGCTGCTCGTCGGTCATCTCCGGGGTGAGCGCACGGGCCTCCTCGGAGTCGATGGGCACGGGGCGGAGCCTGCGGCCGCGGTCCAGCGCGAGGATCACGCCGAGGGTCGAGCGGCAGAGGCCGCAGTCGTCGTCGTAGAGGAGGGCTGTCTCCGGCATCCCGAAGTGCTCTCCCAGCCGCCGGTGGCGCCAGGCAAACACCGCCCTGAAGGTGGGCGCGAACAGGCCCGCCGGCAGGCCGAGCCGCGGCTCCCAGCCCAGCCGGTCGGTCACGCGCGTGGCGCTCTCTCCCACCTGCTCGAGGGTGCGCTCGTGCTCCCACACCCGCTGCGTGAGCATCGACGAGCGCTCGAGGAAGCGCCGGCCCGGCTCGAGCTCCACCAGGACGAGGTCGTCGTAGTCCACCGGGATCACGCCGAGGAGCAGCACCCAGGAGCGGAACAGGCGCGTGCCCAGCTCCACGTCCGACGGCTCCAGGCTCTCGACCTCGGCCGGCCAGGTCATGCGCAGCAGCGGGCCGAGCTCGTGGTTCACGCCCTCCGGCGTGACGATGCGCGCCCACACCTCCTCGGGCGTGGCGGCCACCAGCGAGCTGCGGCTGAAGCTGCCCACGCCGGGAGACTTGCAGCCCGGCGGTTATCGTGCGGGCGAGTGACCGAGTTCGAGGCACGCGAGATCGAGCTGCATGGCCACCGCTTGATCTACCGGACGGCGGGCGTGGGCCCACCCGTGGTCCTCATCCACGGCATGCTCAACTCGTCGCGCCACTGGGAGGAGGTGGCGCTGCGCCTGGCCGAGGACCACAGGGTGATCGCGCCCGACCTCATCGGCCACGGCGACTCCACGGCCCCCCGCGGCGACTACTCGCTGGGCGCCCACGCGGCCGGCATCCGCGACCTGCTGGCGGCCATCGGCACCGAGCGCGCCTCGATCGTGGGCCACTCGCTCGGCGGCGGCGTGGCCATGCAGTACTTCTGGCAGTTCCCCCAGCGCGTGGAGCGCCTGGCGCTGGTGTCCAGCGGCGGGCTCGGGCACGAGGTGAGCCCGCTGCTGCGCGGCGCCGCGCTGCCGGGCGTCTCGGCGCTGCTCTGGGCGGTGGCGCACCCGCGCCTGAGCTCCGCGCTCGGGACGCTGGGCGGCAGGCTGCGCGAGCGCGGCAACCGCTCCGGCGTGTATGTCGAGGCGTTCGCGCGCGCGGTGCGCCCGCTGCAGCCGCCGGGAGCGCGCGAGGCGTTCCTGCAGACGCTGCGCGCCGTCATCGACGTGCGCGGCCAGCGCGTGAGCGCGCGCGACCGCCTCTACCTGCTCGCCGATCGCATGCCCACGCTGATCGTGTGGGGCGAGCGCGACCACACGATCCCGCTCGACCACGGCCGCGCCGCCCACCGCGCCATCCCCGGCAGCCGCTTCGAGACGCTTCCCCGCGCCGCCCACTTCCCCCACCTCGAGGACCCCGAGGGGCTGGCGGCGGTGCTGCGCGAGTTCCTCGAGACCACCGAGCCGGCGCGGATCGAGGACCGCGACTGGGGCGCTCAGGTCCTGGCCGGCCGCTCGAGCGCGAAGGAGACTCCCGTCAGCTCCTCGGAGCGCTCCCACAGCCGCAGCGCCACGTCCTCGTCGTAGGCCGCCGCCCTGGCGGTCACCAGCTTCGGGTGGCCGCGCTGTTCCTTGAACCCGTCCGGGCCCACGAACGAGCCGCCCAGGAGGTCGGGCGCCGTGGCGGCGTAGAGCTGGGGCAGCGCGCCCATGTCGGCGCTCTGGGCGAGGACCCGGTTGGTGATGGCCATCGTCAGCAGCTCGAGGCGGCCGGCCGGGCCCGCCGACTGCAGGTTGGTGGCCGAGTAGCCGGGATGGGCGCCCACGCTCACCAGCGGCGCGCCGGCCGCGGCCGCGCGGCGATCCAGCTCGAACGCGAACAGCAGGTTGGCGAGCTTGGACTGGCCGTAGGCGCGCCAGTTGCCGTAGCCGCGCTCGGCGTGGAGGTCGTCGAGGTCGATCTTGCCCATGCGGTGGGCGGTGCTGCTCACGGTCACCACGCGCGGCTCCGGCGCCGCGAGCAGCGACTCCACCAGCAGCCCGGTGAGGGCGAAGTGGCCGAGGTGGTTGGTTCCGATCTGCGACTCGAAGCCGTCCCTGGTCAGCCGCCGCGGCGGCGCCATGACGCCGGCGTTGTTCACCAGGATGTCGAGGCGGTCGTGCTCGTCCGACGCGGCAATACGCTCCGCGAATGCGCGCACCGACGCGAGGTCGGCCAGGTCGAGCTGCTCCACGTCCACCTGCGCGCCGGGGACGTCCGCTCGAATCTGCGCCGCGGCGGCCGTGCCCTTCCCGGCGTCGCGGGCGGTCATCACGACGCGCGCGCCCGCACGCGCGAGCTCGCGGGCGGTGACCAGCCCCAGGCCGCTGTTGGCGCCGGTCACGACGGCGGTGCGACCGGCCTGGTCGGGGATGTCGGTGGTGGTCCAGCGCTGTGCCATGGGGTCTCCGTGATTCGGGACGTCCGACTGCGTGCGCGACAGATTATGGCACTTTGAGTGCCAACTGGCATTCCGGTGCCACGCGCACCTATACTTCGCCCCCGAAATGCCCGCCCCCGAGCCCCTCCGGATGCGCAAGAAGCGCCAGACCCGCGAGCGGATCGTCGACGAGGCGCTGCGCCTGTTCGCCGAGCGCGGAATCGAGGGCACGACGGCGGACCACATCGCCGCGGCGGCGGACGTCTCCCGCCGCACCTTCTTCCGCTACTTCGCCCGCAAGGAGGATGTGGTGGTGGAGTGGAAGCGCCAGGGCGCGGAGGCGGTCCGCGCGGCCGTGGCGGCGCGCCCGGCGGATGAGCCGCCGCTCACCGCCGTCCACCACGCGCTCGCCCAGATCGTCGAGCGCTACCAGCCCGACGCGGACACGGTGCTCGGCCTGATCCGCCTCATCGAGAGCTCGCCGGCGCTGCGCGCGCGCAAGAGCGAGGGCGAGTACCCGTCGTGGGAGAGCTCGATCGCGGAGGAGGTGGCCGCCCGCCTGGGCGTGGACCCCGAGACCGACCTGCGGCCGCGGCTGGTGGCGCAGCTCGGGATGGCCATCCTCTCCACTGCCGTCGAGACGTGGATCGCGCGCGGCGGCCGCGGCGACGTGGCGCCGCTGCTGGACGAGGCATTCGAGGCGGCGGCCGGCGAGCTCGCCGCCCCGATTGCCTGAGTTCGGTTACGCCGTCGGAGGCGGCGAGGGCGGCGGCGGACCGGGTGCCGCGGCGGCGGGCTTCCCCTTGACCACGGTCGTCGCGCCGTACACGATCGCGATCGAGGCGAGCAGCGAGAGCCAGAGGCCGATCTTGCGCTCCTCACCCTCGATCAGGAACGTGAGCACGATCCAGAACGCGGCAAATCCGGCCAGCCCGATGGCTGTCGGCGCGTTGACGTCCGTGCCGGCCGCACGAGCCGCCACCAGCGCGGCCGTGCCAAGTCCGATCACCGCCAGCACGATGTCCATGAAGTCGAACAGCTGCCAGCCGCTGAGTGGGCCGAACCAGTCCAGGAAGAGGAACAGGAACAGCGCAAGCCCGCCGGCTCCCGCTATCAGTTCCCCCGTCGACACTCTCGAGGTGTTCACAGCATCTCTCCTCTCGGGTGGGTACGACCGAGCGGCACCCTATGTGAGATGCCGGATGGCGACTGACAAAGCGCCACCGCGGGTACGCGGGGAGCGTCCGTCATCGACACGGAGGTTCTCCATGTACATCGGAATCGGGACCCTGCTGCTGATCCTCATCATCGTCGTCGTCCTGCTCTGATCCGGCGCCCGGCCGGTCCGGATCAGCGGTCGCGGCGCAGGATCACGCGCTGGCGGCGCATGCTGGTGCGGCCGATGGAGTCGGTGCCCTCGGCCACGAGCGTCGCGCGGAAGCCGTCCCGGTGGCGGCGCAGCATCGTCTGCCCCGCGCGCGTGAAGTCCACGTCCACCTTGAACGAGCGCCGGTCGCCCTCCACCCTCTCCCCCACACCCAACACGCGCGGCTCCTGCCCGCGCCGCGGCACGGTCTGCAGGCGCACCACGCAACGGGCCAGGCGCAGGTCCTCGGCGTCGGTTGCACGGCAGCCGATGTTCTCGTCACTGCCGCGCACGTCCATGGGCGAGCGCTCGCGGAAGGTGCCCAGCCGGAAGCGCTCGTCGCCACCGGCCTGCGGGTAGATGCTCACGTCCGCAACGCCGTTGCGCACCCGCTGCGGATGGTCGCCCACCGGCACCTGGGCCACGATCTCCTCGGTCTCGTAGGAGATCACGGTCAGCCAGTCGTCGCCGCTGGCCGACACGTAGCAGTGCTCGCCGTCGGCGCTGTTGGTGGACCAGTAGGGCTTCCTGCCTGAGTCGAGGATGCGCGCGGCAAATGTCCGGCGGTCCACGATGGCCGTGTAGTCCGACATCGTGCCGGCCGCGCAGAGCTTGGTGCCCTCCGGGTTCATGGCCAGTCCGTGGTGGGCGGAGTCCAGCAGGTACTCCTCGCGCTGGAGGCTCGCCGCCTCCTCGCTCAACGGCAGGTTGGCCACGCGCGTGACCCTGTCCTCTTGGAGGTCGTACTCCACGAAGCCGTGGTGGAAGGACACCTGGAAGTAGAGGAAGCGCTCGTCGGGGGAGAGCGCCATCGGCCGCACCGCCGAGCTCATGTCCGGATAGCCGGCCTCCTCGAGCTTCTCGCCCATGTCGATCTGCTTCAGCACCTCGAGCGTGTTGGCGTCCACGACCTGGAACCAGCGCGCGCCCTTGGTGGCCCGCTCCACCGCGGCGGGGCGATCCGTGGGCGTGTACACGCGGCCGATGCTCGCGTGGAAGATGCGCGTGCCGTCCTTGGAGTAGTTGTTCTCGTGCGGCGAGTCACCCGACTCGAACTCACCGGTGATCTCACCCGTCGCCGTGTCGATCTGGTGGACGACGTTGGCGGTGGAGGCGGAGACGAGCAGCTTCGTGCCGTCCGGCGAGATGCCCATGTGGTCGGCCCGGTAGCCGCCGACCGGGGTGCGCCAGACGATCGCCTTGGTGGCGAGGTCGATGGCCACGACGTCGGCCAGGCTCGGCCGCGACACGAAGATGGTGCGGCCGTCGTGGGAGGCGAAGACGTCGTCGTTGTACTGGTCGTTGCCCTCCCCCACCAACTGGCCGATGGCGAGGTAGAAGCCGAGCCGGTCGGGGCTCATGAAGATCTCGGCCTTGCGCTCCTCGACGTCGGGCACCACGTTCACCCGGTCCAGGCGCTCGTAGGTGTTGGCGTCGAGGATGTCGGTGGTGCCGTCCCAGTTGTTGCCCACGAGGACGACCGAGCGCGTCTCGCCGGGGATGGGATCGGGCGCCTCGGAGGCGGAGGCGGCGGGCGCCGCGAGTGCGGTCAGCGCTGCCGCGGCGAGCGCGGGCGCCACGCGTCGGAACGGCCGGGTCTGGGCAGCCATCTCGCCGCCGATCGTACCGACAGGACCCTTGTCCACGTTTCAGTGGGCGAGTAGAACGACACCGGACGGGAGCGCGCCGCCCATCCAGATCCTGACTGCAGTTGCCGAGATGGCGCAATCTCGGACCTTGCTCGGGAATCTGGGTGAAAGTTGCCGTAATTGACAGTTTTTGGCACTTTTACCGCTACTATTCACCCCATGGGGGTCATCGATCGCCGGACCAGACTCTTCGAGAACCTCGTCCGCCTGCGGCGCGCGCAGCGGCGCGCTCCACAGGACCGTGACCTCCAGGCTGTTCATGCCGCCCTGGAAGAGGAGCTGGGCGAGACGATCTCCCGCCGTCTCGCCGCCCGCCTCCTCGGGGTGAGCCATACGGCCCTGGGACGCTGGATCGAGACGGGCGACCTTCCCCTCGTTCACGGCGTGAGAGGACGCGAAGAGCTGCCCGTCGCCGCAGTTCTGGATCTCTTTGAGGCAGTGGAGTCGGAGCGGCAGCGAGGGCGACGTCACGTCCTCGAGCCCACGATCTCGAGGGGTCGCGAGCGCGCGCGCCGTATACGTCCCCGGGCCCTGATCCCGGACGACCCCGGCGGCGACTCGCCTCACGGCCGGGCCGACCGCCGAAGCCTGGCCTACCACCGTGCCCTCGCAAGCCAACTGCGGCGGCCGATGATCGACGACGCGCTCCACCGGGTCTGGAAGTGGCGCGCCCAGGGCAAGCTCGACCCCCACTACGCCGCCCGCTGGGAAGAGGTCCTCGAGCGCCCGGTCCCCGAGGTCCGACGAGCGATCAGCGAGGACACCGAGCTCGCCCGTGATCTGCGTCAAAACTCGCCCTTCGCCGGCATGCTCAGTGAGCCCGAGCGCCGGCGCATCCTCGACGAGATTCGCTAGTGCGGCGTCACGAGCTCGAACACATCCTCGGCGCCGCGGCAAATGTCGTCGGCGAGGACGAGTTCGTGGTCATCGGCAGTCAGGCGATACTCGGGCCGTTCCCGGATGCGCCCGAATCGCTGCTGCGGTCCATGGAGGCAGACATCTACCCGGCAGCGGCCCCTGACCGCGCAGACGAATTGGACGGTGCGCTCGGCGATGGCTCCCGGTTCCACCAGGCCCACGGGTACTACGCGCACGGTGTTGGTCCCGAGACGGCAAAGGCGCCGGCTGGATGGGAACAGCGTCTCGTGCGGATCCGGATTGAAGCGAGGCCCGCATCAAAGCGCCAGCCGACAGCTCTGTGCCTCGAACCGCATGATCTCGTGCTGGCCAAGTGCGTCGCCGGACGCGACCGCGATTGGGATTTCGCATGCGAGACGGTGCGGGCCGGCCTGGTTCAGGTTGACCTCCTTTACCGTCGGATCGAGGATCTCCCGATTGCGGCATCGCGGCGCGAGCTCATTCGATCCAGGCTCCAGCGAGTCGTGGCGGACTGCCGCCCCTGACGTCCTCAGGATTCTGGGTGGCGCGACGTGTGCGGCTGGTAGGTTCGCGGCCAGGTGAGCGTGGAGGCGACAGAAGCCGGCGACCCGCCCGGCGTGCGGTTCCCCCCGCCGCTGCTCTACGTCGGCGGCTTCCTCATCGGCCTGGGACTCGAGTTGGCGTTTCCCATCGGCGAGCTGCCCACGGTTCTCGCCGTGGTCTTGGGCGTGGCCGGCCTCCTCATCTTCCTCGCACTCGACGGCACGGCCATGGCGCGCTTCTTCCGGGCCCAGACGAGCGTGATCCCGTCCAAGCCCACGACGGCGTTCGTCACGTCCGGCCCGTACCGGTTCACGCGCAACCCGATGTACGTGGGAATGGCTTTCCTGTACGCCGGGTTCGCGCTGGGCTTCGGCGTGTTCTGGGCGCTGGCCATGCTGCCGCTCGTGCTGCTCGTCGTGGATCGCGTCGTGATCCCGCCCGAGGAGCGCTTCCTCGACGCGCACTTCGGCCAGGCGTTCGCCGACTACCGCGGCCGCGTGCGCCGCTGGCTCTGAGCGTCAGCCGCCGCGCGCTCGCTGAACCACCCGCACGTCCACGCGCGTGGGGCGCGTGGGGGCGACCAGCGAGAGGAAGTCGCGCACCCGGCCGGGGTGGTTGCAGAAGCCGCAGTCGAGCGGGTCGGCCGGCGAGAGCGCGGCGGCCGGTGGCGCCACGGGCGCGTCACAGGCCGGGCAGGCCAGCGTGCCGGCCGCGAGATGCCCGGACACCGCCACCTCGCGCCGCTTGTGGGGGCGGACCAGGCGGCCGACGGGCGCGGTCAGGTCGGGCCGCGTGCTGTCGATGCTGCGGCGGAGAGCCATGGGGCTGAGTGTAGGCGCCCGCGCTATGGCGCCCCGTACGCGCCCCCGCAGCGCGCGATTGCGCGATCGCCAAGCGTGTCGCCCTACCCCGCCCCTGTCAGGGCAGGCTCACACGCTTGCAGGCGCGCAGTGCCTTCGACAGTGCTTGTCAAGGCCACCGCGTCCAATTCCCGGCGTATCGTTGACTGTGATGGCTCAGAAGGCGAAGGACAGCGAGCCGCGCCGGCGCCGCTCGGCGGGGAGTGAGCTCGATCAGGCCGCCCGCGAGCGGCTGAAGCGCGACTGGGCGCTGCCAATGAACGAACGCCTCGCCCGGATGCACGAGCTCTGCAGCCAGATGACCGCGATCGCCGGCGCCGCCCGCCGCCGTTGAGCACGCTCGACCTCCGGGCCCTGCTGCAGGCGCTCCACGACCACGAGGTGCGGTTCGTCGTCATCGGAGGCGTCGCGGTAGGCGCGCACGGCTACGTCCGCTCTACCGCCGACCTCGACATCGTCCCCGACCCGTCCAGCGAGAACGCGGACCGGCTGGCGCGCACGCTCGCGGGACTGGAGGCGTCGCTGCCGATGGACGGCGGCAGACCGTTCGTTGCCGCCGGGGACGTCAGCTCGCTCACTCGCCGCCGGAACATGACCCTCGACACCCGGGCCGGAGCGCTGGACGTCGTACAGCGGGCGGCGGGCGTGCCGAGCTTCGAGCAGCTGGACTCGGACGCCGTCGACAGCGATCTCCTGGGCGTGCCCGTGCGGGTGTGCTCACTCGAGCATCTGCGCCAGATGAAGCAGGCGCGCGCGAGCGCCCAGGACCGCGCAGACCTCGAGAACCTTCCTCCGGAGTAGCGGCTCAGCCGGCGGCCGTGCTGGTGGCCGCGGCGGCGCCCGCCCCGGAGGCCGCGGCGGCGAAGTCGCCGATCGTCGCGGCGATCAGGCCGGGGTCGTCCCACATCGGCGTGTGGCCGATGCCGGGGTGCACGCGGAACTCCACGCCCGGGATCTCGTCCCTGAAGCGCTGGGCATGCTTGGCGAGCGGGAGGATGCGGTCGCGGTCGCCCCAGGTCACCAGCACGGGGCAGTCGATCTCGTCGAGGTCGCGCAGCACGGCGTCGCCCGACCGGATCACGTCGAAGACCGCCTCGACCACCGCGCAGCGGGTGGACGAGCGCACGAGCTGGACGGCCTCGGCCACCGGGACCTGCTCCCCGCGCGCCATCACGTCGCGCAGCGCCAGGCGCCGTATCCCGGGCCGGCGCATGATCCGCGACAGCCGCGGCAGCGTGGCCCGGGCCAGGCGCTGGTTGCGGGAGAACCAGCGCACGATCCGCTCCGCCTCGGCCGTATCGTCCTCGCGCCAGCCGCCGCCGGGCGAGATGGCCACGACGCTGAGGGCGCGGCCCCGCTTGGCCAGCTCGAGGGCCAGCGCGCCGCCCAGCGAGTTGCCGGCGAAGTGCGCGGCGCCCACGCCGAGCTCGTCGAGCGTGGCCTCCACGTGGTTGGCCGCCTCCGCCGGGGTGTGCGCGGCGCCGCCGGGCGGGAGCGGCGGGCCGCCGTCGTGGCCGTGGAGGGTGGGGGCGATCACGTCGAAGCGCGGGACGAGCTCTGCGATCACCGGCAGCCAGCAGCGCCAGGTAGCGGTGAACCCGTGAATCAGGACGAGCGGCTCGCCCTCCCCGGCGCGGTAGCGGGCTTCGGAGATCTCGGGCATCGCGCGGGTACTTTGACAGGCCGGTGGCTGCCGCGCTGCGGAGCGCGCGGCGATGAATCTCGCTGCCTGCCGCAGTCCTTATTGCCGTGACCCGATCGCCCCGGCCCCAGCCTCCTGCTACTGTTCACCATGTGGTTAACAATCCGTTCAAGGCCCTCTCGCACCCCATCCGCCGCGGCATCGTCGAGCGCCTGGCCGCAGGCCCGGCGACCGTCGGCGATGCCACCGGCGGCTTCGGGGTGTCCAAGCCCGCGATCTCCAAGCACCTCAAGGTGCTGGAGGAGACCGGCGTGGTCACGCGCGTGGTCGAGGGCCGGACGCACCGGCTCTCACTCGAGCCCGACGTGCTCAGCGAGGCGGCCGACTGGATGGATCGCCAGCGCGCCCTCTGGGGGCGCCTGTTTGACGTCGTCGACGAGTACCTGAAGGAGGACGTGCCGAAATGAATACCCCACCGATCGTGTCGCCACAGGAGTGGAAGGCCGCGCGCGAGGAACTGCTGGTGAAGGAGAAGGAGATGACCCGCGCGCGCGACGCGCTGGCCGCCGAGCGCCGCCGGATGCCGAGGATGGCCGTGGAGAAGGAGTACGCCTTCGAGGGCCCGAACGGCCCGGCGAGCCTGCTTGACCTGTTCGACGGGCGCCGCCAGCTGGTCCTGTATCGCGCCTTCTACGAGCCGGGCATCAGCACCACCGCGGAGGGCACCGAGTACCCGGAGCGGGCCTGCGTGGGCTGCTCCATGGTCGCCGACCAGGTCGCGCACCCCGCCCACCTCAACGCGCGCGACACCACTCTCGTGTTCGCCTCCCGGGCACCTCAGGAGGAGATCGAGGGCCTCAAGCAGCGCATGGGCTGGGAGCACATCCCCTGGTACACGATCACGGACGACTTCGACGCGGACTTCGACGTGGACCAGTGGCACGCCACCAACGCGTTCTACCGCGACGACGACGACCGCATCTACCGCACCTACATGATCGACGGCCGCGGAGACGAGGCGATGGGCGGCACCTGGGCCTACCTCGACATCACCGCGCTCGGCCGCCAGGAGCCGTGGGAAGACTCGCCCGAGGGCTACCCGCAGACCCAGCCGTACGGCTGGTGGAACTACCACGACAACTACGGCGAGGCCGCGTTTGGCTCCAACGTGGCGGATCCCAAGCGGTGATCGCCCACGTCGGCGGCGTGCCCCTGGAGGAGCTGGTGCCGGCGCTCGCCGGCACCGGCACCGGGCTGCTGGCGGTGCGCGCGTGGATAATGCTCCGCGTGCGACGCCGCCGGGAGCCCGGGACGTGAACGACAAGACCACCCTGCGCATGGAGCGCACCTTCGAGGCGCCCGCGCAGGCGGTGTTCGACGCGTGGACCAGCGAGGAAGTGATGCGGCGCTGGTGGCACGCCTCGCACGACTGGGAGACGACCGAGGCCTCGGTCGACCTGCGCGTGGGCGGCACCGTGCGGGTGGTGATGCGCGACCCCCACAAGGACGCCGAGTACGGCGGCGGCGGGCGCTACACGGAGATCGACCCGCCCACCCGTCTCGCGTTCACGTGGCTCTGGGACGACAACCCCACGCGGCAGCTGATCGAGATCGACTTCCAGGAGACCGACGGCGCCACCACCGTCCGCTTCACCCACCGCGACCTGTGGGACGAGGAGGCCGTGCGCTCGCACGAGGAGGGCTGGGGCAGGTGCTTCGACAACCTCGAGCGCGCGCTCTAGGTCCGCGGCGGCTCCGTGAACCTGCTCGACCGCCTCCGTACGCTCTGCCTCGCTCTTCCCGAGGCGTTCGAGGTCGAGGCGTGGAATCACCCCACCTTCCGGGTGGGCGGCGGCCGGGGGAAGATGTTCTGCATGCTGGCCGGCGAGGACAACACCTCGCTCTGGCTCAAGCCGGACCCGGCGGAGCGCCCGGCACTGCTGGCCGAGGGCGACCCCTTCTTCGTCCCGCCCTACATGGGCGCGCGGGGCTGGGTGGGGATGAAGCTCGACGGCCGGTCGATTGATTGGGATGAGGTGGCGGAGCTGGTGGCCACCGCGTACTGCGAGGTGGCGCCGAAGCGGCTGGCCGCGCTGGTCACCGAGCCGCCGGCGCTGCCGGGCTGAGGCGCCCGGCGCACCGTTGCGCCCCGGCCGCGACAATGCGCCCGTGACCGGCGGGGGGTCAGCGGCCAGGACGTTGCGCATGCTCGCGCTCGCTGCGATGGCGGCGCTCGCGCTTGCGCCGGGCGCGGCCCACGCGGCGCCGCAGTCGCTGCGCGTGGACGGCGCGCGGGTGGCGGACGACCGCGGCGGCACGGTGCTGCTGCGGGGCACGGCACTGATCCGCAAGTCGCGCCCCGGCCTGCCCACCGTCGGCGAGGCCGACTGGCAGCGGATGCGCGAGCTGGGCTTCAACACCATCCGGCTCGGGACCGCCTGGGGCTTCATCGAGCCGCGGCGGGGCGGGTACGACGCCGATTACCTGGATGCCCTGGCTTCGGTCGCGCGGGACGCCATGGACCACGGCCTCTACGTGATCGTCGACATGCACCAGGACGTGTGGGGCCCGCCGCTCGGCAACGGGGCGGCGGAGTGGACCGTGTACCCGGAGTGCGAGCCGCTGGCGGGGGTGAACCTGGCGGCGCTCACGGGCGTATGGTCGCTCAACTACCTCGCGCCCTGGACCTTCTGCCAGTTCACCCGCTTCTGGGACGACCCGGCGCTCCAGCAGCACCTCGCCGGGGCGTGGAGGGAGATCGCGCGGAGGCTGGGCGACGAGCCGCGGCTCGCCGGCTACGACCTGCTCAACGAGCCCTTCCAGGGATTCCACCCACCGGGCGAGTTCGAGACCCGCGTCCTCTACCCGTTCTACGACCGCCTGGCGGACGCGATCCGGTCGGAGGACGCCGACGCGATCGTCTTCGAGGAGCCGGCCAACTCGAAGAACGTCCACCTCCCAACGGCGCCGTCACTCACGCCGCGTGAGGGAGCGGTGTACGCGCCGCACGTGTACGGGCTGTGGGACGCCAGCGACGCGTTCACCCGCCGCGACGAGCTGATCGCGGCGAACATGGCCTACTCGGGGCTGGAGGCGCGCGTGATGGGGACGCCGCTCTGGTACGGCGAGTTCGGGATGCGCCGCGGGGCGCCGGACGCCGAGGCCTCACTCACCCAGATCTACGACATCGCCGACAGCCTGCGGGCGGGCACCAGCTACTGGGAGTGGTCGCGCGACCCCTACGGCCCGATGCTGCCCGACGGGTCGCTGGACCCGGTGCGGGCGCTCACGCTCTCGCGCGCGTATCCGTCCCGGACGGCGGGCGAGTTGCTGAGCTTCTCGTTCGACGCCGCGAGCGGGGCGCTCTCGATGCGCTGGCGCCAGCGCGACGGCACCGGCTCCACGGAAATCGTGCTGCCGCCGCGCCGCTACCCGGCGGGCTTCGACGTGGTGGCCGGCGAGGACGTGCGCTGGCGCTTCGAGCCGGGACGCCACCTGCTCGTCGTGGACGCGCCGGCGGGCGAGCGCGAGCTGCGGGTTGTGGCGCGGTAGGCGCCGCGCGTCAGCGCTCCGCCTCTACGAAATGCCGCAGCTTCTCCTTGCCGCCCGTCGGAATCGACTCGCCGTCGCAGAGCAGCAGCGCGTCGAAGTCGAACTCGAGCAGCCGCGCAGCGGAGCGGAGCAGCTCGTCGCGGTCCTCGATCACCTTGTCGGGATAGGTCGAGAGCTCGCCAGCCGGCACGCCGATCACCACGTCACCCACCACCAGCGCCCGGCTGCGCGGCAGGTAGAAGGCGATCTCGCCGGGCGACTTGCCGGGCACGTGGATCAGCTCGATGTCGCCCGGCAGCCGCTCGCCGCCGGCCACCGTGAGGTCGGCGCCCGCCTCGAGCTGCCCGGCGTCGCCCTCGTGCGCCCAGACCTTCAGGCCGTAGCGCTCGCGGAACGCGGCGGCGGCGCGACTGTGGTTGCGGTTGGTGATCCACACGCCGGCGAACGGCTCCAGCAGGTCCACCGCCTGCCAGCCCTCCTCCGCCTCCGGCTCCGGCGGATCGATCAGGACCGTGGCGTTCTCCGAGCTGACCGCGTAGCCGTTGAAGGAGTAGCCCTTCTCGGGCGAGAAGATGCTCCAGGTCTGGACGTCGGGGACGATCTCCCGCATGCGCCGGGGAGGCTACCCGCGCTTGTAGGTGCCGATCGTGCGGGCCTGCTCGATCACCTGGTCGCCGATCGCGTCGAGCAGCTCGGCCCGGGTCGGGCCCGGCCCCGCGTCGACCTCCGCACTCAGCGCGTAGACCCAAAAGTAGTAGTGGTGCCTGCCGTGGCCCTCGGGCGGCATCGGCCCGTTGTAGCCCTGGTTGCCGAAGTCGTTGGCGCCCTCGGTGAACTGCCCGCCCCCGCCCTCGGGGATGCCCTGCGTGTCGGCAGGGATGCCGTACACCACCCAGTGCGTGAAGCCGTGCGGCAACGGCGCGTCGGGGTCGTGGCAGATGAGCGCGAGCTGCGTCGTCCCGTCCGGGACGCCGCTCCAGGTGATCTCCGGCGAGACGTCGTCGCCCTCCCCCGTGTGCTTGGCCGGGATCTCCCCGTGCGCGCCGAAGGCGGGGCTTTCGATCTTGAGGTCTTGGATGTTGAGGGGCATGGGTGGGGTCTTACCCGCGGGTGGGACGACTGCACCTGGAGTCAGGTTCGGTCAGCAGGAGGTGCGACGGCCACGACGCCGAGGGTCACCGCGGGCCTCGACCGCGCTTGCGGCTCTTGAGGTCGAAGTCCGCCTCGCTCATCTTCATGGCGCGGCTCGCGTCGAGCTTGGACTCGGCCGCCAGGCGACGCAGCGTCGCTGCCTCCTCGGCGAGTTCCGCCCGCAGCTCGGCGGGCGCATTGGCCGAGTCGAGGTCGAGCCGCGCGCCGGCCTCCTCGTACAGCTCGGCAGCACGCTCGGGCCCGTCGGTACGCAGCGCATCGGTGGCGCGGCGCTTGGCCTGCTGGGCGCGCTGGAACGCCGCCTCGGAGCGGACGACCGGGTCGGGGATGCGGCCGGCGGCCTCGTCGCCCGGGACCACGTTCACGTGCACCGGCGCGGTGACCGTGTGGGTGGTGATGGCGGGCAGCTCGACGTACTGCAGCTCGAGCTCCGCGATCTGTGCGAGGCCAAGCGCGGGCAGGCCGGGGATCGCGAGCTCCAGGACGAGCTTGCGGGTCTCGCCGGCGTAGAGGTCGCCGAGCTCGATCATCAACCCGCCGTCGACCGGCTGGCAGGGCACGTCGTTGAGCAGCGCGACCTGGGACACGGCGGGGTCGAGCCGCACCGTGAGCGACGCGGCCTGCACCGTCTGCTCGAGCAGTCCGCCGATCTCGCCGGTCAGCGCCGCGGCCGCGGCATCCGGCTCCTCGGCGAACAGCGCGTTACCGGTGCCGCCGCGTGCGATGGCGGCCATGAGGGCCTCGTCGTAGTGGAGGCCGACGCCGAGCGTCGACGTGGTCACGCCCTGTTCGTGTGCCTGGCGAGCGATGCCGGCCAGCGTCACCTGATCGACGACGCCCTCGTTGGCCTGCCCGTCGGAGAGCAGCACGAGCGTTGCGCCGCGACCGTTCGCCACGCGGCGCGCCTCCTGGATGCCGCGCAGCAGACCCGAGGACAGGTTGGTGGAGCCGCGCGAGAAGATCGACCACACGGCTTGGCGAGCGGCATCCTTGTTCGCGAGCGGCCCGGCGGGGAGGACCGTGACGACCTCGTGGTCGAAGGCGGTTATCCCGAGGCTGTCCTTGGGGTCGAGCTGCGTGATGAGGCGGTCGAGCGCGCCCTGCGCGGCGTGGAGCCGGCCGCCGCTCATCGAGCCGCTGCGGTCGAGCACGACCTGCACCGCGGCGGGCCCGCGCTCTTCGTCGGAGTCGGCCTCGGGAGCTTTGAGCTCGAGCAGGAGCGAGACGGTGTCTTCGGATTCGACGGCGACGAGGTCGACGTCGAGGTGGGCGGCGATGTGCATGGCTGTTGAGTCGCCGCAAGCGCGTCCAACCTGACAACTCAAGGCTCCGTGCGGTGGGGCCGAGAACCGACGTGTGGCCGCAACCACCCCACGCAGACGCCGAGCGGGCGGGCACGCGGAGTCCCGCGGGCTCGGTCTCGAGATCCGAGGCCTCGCTCTCCTGCTCTTCGCGATCGGGCTGGGATTGCTCGCGTTGAGCAAGGGCAACGGGATCGATCGCTACATGGGCATCGGCGTCGCACTCGCTATAGGCGCATTCGGCAACGCCTACCTCGACCTCGGCAGCCGCTGGCAGCGCGGCGCGGGCGGCGAGCGCCGGGTGGGCCGCCAGCTCGAGCGGCTGGCCAAGCGAGGGTGGACAATCTCCCATGACCTGCCGAAGTCCAGCGGCGGCAACATCGACCACGTCACCCTCGGCCCGGGCGGCGCGATGTTCACGATCGAGACGAAGCTCAACCGCTTCGGCGGCCGCGAGCTGGGCCAGGCGCGTTCCCACGCGGGCTACCTCGAACGGGCGCTGGACCATCCGGTGACACCCGTGCTCTGCGTGGCCAACGGCAAGTCGAAGCCCAAGCTCTACGCCGGCGTGTGGTGCGTGGGCTCCACCCGGCTGGTGGCGTTCCTCGACCAGCAGACGACGGGCCGGCGGGCCGTCGACCCCGAGCTGGTCACTCGCCTCTCGCAGCGGTGCGAGCTCAGTGGATGAGCCGGTTTATCGCCCGAGTCGGAGCAGCTCTCGCCACACCCGGTGGTAGACGGCCTCGCGCTTCATGCCCTGCCTGGCCGCCACCGCGTTCTTGAAGTTGTCGTAGTCGACGCGGTCGGCCAACTGGATCAGCGCGCCCCGCCAGTGATCGCGGTGGACGTCCGCGCGCCAGCGATAGTCCGCTCCCGCGTCCTCGTAGAGCTCCAGTGTCGGGATCTGCTCGCGCAGCGCCTCGAGGTCCTCACGCGCACGGGCCCGCACGAGAACGTGCTCCGGTCGGGTGCGGTGGGCGACCACGCTGTAGAAGCCCTGGGTGGTGATGAGCCACATCCACGTGAGGTCGCCGGCCGCACCTCGTCCCTGACGCCATCACCCGCGTGTCAAGCCAACGGTCCGGATGGCGACCTTGGCGCAATGGCCCACCCGAGCTTCGCCGGATTCGACGACCGCTCGCTGCTGCACTTCTTCCTGGCGCACAGCGAATCGGCGGAGTTCGAGGTCCGCCGCCGCGCGCACCTCGCGTGGTCAGTGCTCTGCGCCCGCCACATCGAGCGGATGCGGGCATACATCGTGCTCTTCCGTCGCCGCAACGGCCACGACGATCCGACACCCGACTTCGACGACGGGGTCCTACGGGTGGCCGTGGAGCGGGCCCTCGCAGCCGGAACTGCTTTCGACGGCCACACGCTGCGTGACTTCCGGACGATGGTCAGGCGGATCGCCCAACGGGCGTGTGCGGACGCGCTCGCCAAGGGGAAGCGATGAAGGATCGGGCAGTCGCATCTCCTCCAAACCGCTGCGATAGTTGGCGCATTCGCCCTGTGGCGCGGCCGCCGGGCGTCAGGACTGGCCTCCGTGACCACCCAGCCCGAATCGAACGACATTCCCCTGGACCGGCGCTCAGACGACGAGCTCGTTCGCACCTTCGCGGAGGGTCGCGGGTCGAACGACCTGGCCAAGCGGCGGGCCGCGCTGCGAGCGTGGCACGTGCTCATGGCCCGCTACCACGCGCGGGTGGTCGGCTGGGTGACCCTGTTCCGCTTTCCGGAGCGCCCTTACGTCGTGGTGGCCCCCACTGACCGGGATGACGTGGTGCAGCAGGCCCACGAGCGCTGCCTGGACCGGCTGGCCCACAACTTCCGGGGCACGACGGCGGCCGAGTTCCGCGCGGCGCTCAAGCGCTGTGTGCAGTACACGTGCATGGACCACTGCCGCACGGTCATGCGCCGCGAGATGGGCCTCGCCGGCAGCATCGACGAAGCCGTGAGCGCCGACGGCGGCGACGAGCTCGGCCGTTTCGACGCACCGCTGGCCCGCCGGGCTGCGCGCCTGGAGGACGGCCGCTACGGTGCCGCGCTCGACATGGAGGCGGTCGGGCGGGCCCTCGACAAGGTGCCCAACGAGGACATGCGCGCGGTGATCAGACTGACGATCGAGGGCTACAGCTCGAAGGAGATCGCGGGTGAGATCGGCAAGAACGTGGCGAACGTGGACCAGCTGCGTTCGCGCGGCATGCGTGAGCTGAAGGGACTGCTCGGCGATGAGTGAGATCGACCGGCTGCTGAGCGAGTTCGTGGACGCTTGGAACGCCGGCGAGCGCCCGCGCGTCGAGGACTACCTGGATCGCGCTCCCGATGACCAGCAGGCGGAGCTCGCCTCCCAGATTGAGGCGTTCCTGGACGTGGCCCCCACCCCGAACTACTCACCCGAGACCTTGGACGAGCTGATGCGCGAGCCCGCCGTGCTGGCGAGCGTGGAGGCGCTCGAGGGTCGGGCCGGGCTCTGGCCCTCGTTGCTTCCCCGGCTGCGGCGCCGGGCGCAGCTGCGACGCGATCAGGTGGTGGACAAGATCGTCGAGCGACTCGGCATCCAGGGGTTCGAGGAAAAGACCGCTCAGTACGTGCACGAACTCGAGACGGGCACGCTTGCGACCTCCGGGGTGTCGCGGCGCGTGATCGAAGCTCTGGCGGGCGTGCTTGGAGCGAGCCCGGAGGAGCTCGAGCGGGCGGCCGACTTCCGCGGGCTTGCGATGGAGGGCGCGGAACCGGCGTACCTGCGAGCCGCGCCCGACGCCGAAGCGATAGAGCTGCGGGTGGACCGCGCAGCCGAGCCGGCGGAAAGCGAGTGGGATGAGGTCGACCGGCTCTTCCGCGGCGGCCGCGAGGAGGCGGCGACCTGAACGATCTACTCGCGCGGGCGTTCGCCGCAGAGGAGGCGGCCGAGCGGGAGCTGGCTTCCGTTCCCGACTGGCTCTGGGACCACAAGTCGCTGCCAGTGCCCGTCGAGGCGATCGCCGACAGTCACTACGGGCTGCGAGTCCGCGAAGGCTCGGACCTCGGCGGGCTCGCGGGACTGGAGGGCGGCGGGACCGTCAGCGGACTGCTCCTGCCAGACGCGAAGGAGATCTGGGTGGACGCCGAGGAGGCGCAGGTGGCACCGCCGCGACGGCGCTTCACGGTAGGGCACGAGCTGGGGCACTGGGTTCTCGACTGCCGGCTGGGCGCGGTGTGGTCGGGTGAGGTGGTGCACTGCCGCAGCTCGCAGGTGCGCGAGCAGGCGGCGGCTCCCTCAGAGCCCGGCCGGGCAGAACCCGCCGACGACCACGGCCGCGCCCTTGCGGAGTACCCGCCGGCGGAGCTCGACGCCAATCAGTTCGCTGCCGCGGTACTCATGCCGCGCGCGCTCGTGCTGGCCGAGCACGAGCGCGTGCGGGGGGACGACCAGGCGTTGTGCGATGCCTTCCGGGTGTCCGGGCTCGCGATGCAGCGGCGGTTGTGGTTCCTGAGCATCCCGCGGTAGGCTGCCGCACCTCCGGTAGGCAACCAGCGCTCCGCCGACGAGGGTCTACGCGCCGCCGCCGCGTAACAACACGGCGAGCGCCTTGCCGCATCCGGAACGCCGAGAGAGAATGGGCCGAGTGCGCGGATTCCTGGCCCCTACCGACCATGGCTGGTACCAGTATCTCCGTGCGCGCCCAGAGCTGGAAGAAGTCAACTTCTGGCGCCCGGGGGGAGCGGGATTCTCCGCGCTGAGGCCTGGGGAGCCGTTCTTCTTCAAGCTAAAGACGCCGCACAACGCGATCGGCGGCTTCGGTCAGTTCGCTAGATATGCGCGGCTCCCGGTCTGGATGGCGTGGGAGGTTTTCGGCGAGTCCAACGGCGTCGGCGACATTGAGGAGCTACGCGGGCGCCTCACGAGCTTGTCGTCCCGGTCGGGGCCGTTGCATCTCGACCACCAAATTGGCTGCATCGCGATCGCTTTCCCTACCTTCTTCGCGCCTGACGACTGGGTACCGGTGCCGCCGGAATGGAAGCACAACATCGTCAGCGGTCGGACATACGACCTGACGACCGGCGCGGGGCGTGTGCTTTGGACCACCTGCGTCGAACGTGCGGTTGCCGCCAGCGCCGTGGGCGGATGGACGGCGGAGCTCGCCCACGAGCTCCGGTACGGAAGGCCACATGTCGTGGAGTCTCGGCTCGGCCAGGGCAGTTTCCGGCTCGCCGTGATCGATGCTTACGGCCGGGCCTGCGCGGTGACGACCGAGCATTCCCTGCCCGTCCTGGAGGCCGCCCACATTCGGCCGTTCAACGAGGGGGGCAGGCACGAGGTCAGCAACGGCCTCCCGCTCCGGCGCGACCTGCATCGGCTTTTCGATCTCGGCTACGTCACCGTCCGGCCCGACCGGACTTTCGCGGTAAGCCATCAGTTGCGGGACGACTACGCGAACGGGCGGGTCTACTACGAACTGGATGGACGGCAGATCGCGGAGCCAACCAGGCTGGACGAACGGCCGGCGCCCGAGCTTCTCGAGTGGCACGGCGACGTTGTCTTCCGTGGCTGACGCCTCGCGAGCTGCCGCGCAGACGCTATGGCCAAGGCGGCACGTCGCCGGTAAACGCTCGCACTTGATCGGCGTCGCTTTCCCCTAGATAGTCCCGATCAATGGCCGCGGTGGACCCGGACCACGCTCTGCGAGTTGCTGCTCAGGAGCAAGTGCGGCGGCTGCAACAGCTGTACGACGACGTCGTGCCGCGTGCGGCCCTACTAGAAGGCTTCCGCTTCGGTGGCGAACGCATTAGTTTCGGGTCGTTTCAGAAGGGGATCCACCGCGCTAGGCAGCAACGGGGACCAGCAGCACTGACGCTCGTCACCTCTCCGAATTCTCCGTATGACGACGTCGTCGATGAAGAAGCAGGCGCGATCGTCTATGCATACCGAGAAGGCGCGTTGACGCAGGCCGACAACCGGGCACTCGATGCGGCCTTCGAGTTGCAAGCGCCGCTCATCTACTTCAAGGGCATCGACCGAGGCCAGTACGCCGTTGTACAACCAGTCTTCGTCACCGACCGCGATCGAGAGACCAGGGTCGTTCTGCTGGAGCCCGGACTTCCAGTCGCCGACTTGACGACGGAAGGACTGGTTTCACCGCGGCCAGTACGCCTCGTGGCACTACGCGAGGTCAAGGTGAGGCTTGCCCAGCACCAGTTCCGACGGGATGTGATGCACGCATACCGCCAGCGCTGCGCCGTCTGCGCGCTGAAGCGGATCGAGCTGATCCAGGCCGCACACATCCTCGAGTTCGCGAGCGAGGGAACGAATGAGGTGACGAACGGCGTCGCGCTGTGTGCCATTCACCACCTCGCCTACGACAGGAACCTGCTCGGCATCGATCCGACTGGGGTTGTTCACATCGCCCGCGCTCTGCGAGACGAGAAGGATGGTCCGATGCTACGGGAGGGGATCCAGTCGTTTCACGGGATGGGCATCAAGCTGCCAACGACGCCCACGCAACGTCCGGACCCTGAGCGCCTCGCGCAGCGTTTCGAGCGTTTCGCGCGGGAAGACGCCGCTTAACCCTCTCCGCCCCGGCCCCGCCGGAACTCGCGCTTCATCTCCTCGACCCCCAGGGCGAGCGACCCCACCATCGCTGACGCGGGTGTCGGTCGGACGAACATAGAGCTGTCCGCCCTTCGGACCGAGCCGGGTGTCGCCGATGCCCCAGAGCAGCGCGTTTCGGGTGTCCGGACTAGCATTGCAGCGGCAGCTGTGGGTCTTGAGCATCCGGAGTTGACCACGTTGTGGTTATGCCGCTGGAAGAACAGCCATCCAGCACACCACGCCGAGGTCCTCCTCCTCGATCTTCTCGGGTAGCGGTGGGGGCTCCACCGGCTGGAGGCCGAAGTCGTCGACTACGGCGACGATCTGCACCGCCGCTTCCTCGAGCGTGATCTCGGCGGCTCGAACGCGATCCTGCACGTCACCCAGCGCGCGCCGCACGGCAGAGCTCCGCTCGACCGACAGAGCCTCGTCGGCAAGGTCGGCGCCCGGCGGGAGGCCGACGCTGGGGTCGCGAAGCACTTCGAGAGCCCAGCGCTGCTTCGGCCCGATCTGCTCCTGGTCGCCGCGCAGGTCCGCGCGCTGGTTGTGCTCGACGACGATGCTCGGGAACGCGATGCGCCACGCTACCTCGAGATCGACGCCCTCGAGCTCCGCGGGTTCTCCGCCACTCGGGTCGATCCGGCGCAGGATCTCGAGGTCGCTCGTCACGAGGTCCCCGGAGGGCAGCTCGACGTAGCGCCAGTAGCGGTATCCCTCGTCCGCGTCGGGCATCGCCGGCGTGCGGGTGGCGAAAAAGACGCCCGCCGCGCCCTGAGAGCGACCGCCCGCCGCCTGGCGGAAGCATGCACCGACGCCCCACGGCAGCGCCAGTACGCGCTCTACCTCGCCCTCAGCGGCGGCGCGATCGATCAGGCGCCGCAGCTCCTCGCCGATGAAGGCGCCGGACGATTCCTCGGCCTCGTCGAGCAACTCCTCGTCCCCCCCGGCCAGCCGCTCCGCATACTGGCGCAGCTCCACCTCGAGCCCTTCGATCACCTGGGACTCCATGCCGTACACGCCGCTGGCCGCCTTGATCTTGCCCTGGATGCGCGCCTCGAGACCGAGCAGCCGCTCAAGCTCGCCCTGCTCAGGCAACATCGTCGTCAGGAGGACCTCGTCGTGCTCGGACCGCAGACGGATGACGCGACCGTTGCGCTGCACGACACGCTGCGGGTTCCAGGGCATGTCGTAAGAGATCACGGCCTGAGCCTGCTGGAGATTCTGGCCTTCGGACAGCACGTCTGTGGAGATGAGTAGATCGACCTCGCCGCTAGGCGGCACGTAGTCCGGCCGAACGACGGTATGCGGAGCGAAGCGCCCGAGAGCTTCGAGCCGCTGATCAGGCGTCGTTTCACCCCCGATCACGGCAATCCGCCCACGTCCGCCGATCTCTTCGGGCAGATGCTGGTCGAGGTACCGGACCGTGGCCCCAAACGTGGAGAAGACAGCGATCTTCGCGGCGGGCGACGCCTCAAGGAGGGCGCGCAGCAGCGCTAGCTTCGGGTCAGTCGCGGCGTCCAGCTGGCCAAGCTCATCCCGAATCGCCGCGAGCCGGGAGCGATCCTCCGCCACGGCGTCGCCGTACTGGGGGTCGAACTCCACGGCCGGGCGCACTCCGTCAGCTCCTTCGAGCTGCTGGTCGAGCCAGCCGGCGAGCCCCGTGTCGTCGAACTCTGCCGTCGCCGCCGCGCGGAGCTGCTCGCGCGACAGGACCTCTCCGCGTTGCCAGCCGAGGAGGAAGGCGTCGTGCGCGGCGAGCATGTTCTCGACCGTCTCAAGGCATGCCTTCCAGCATGATTCGAAGCGCTTGAGGACCCCGGACTTCAGGAGGCCTCCCAGCTGTGCCTCCACGCTCGTTTCCTCGGCGTCGAGTTCGTAGGCGCTCGGCCGGTAGCGAGCCATAGTCAGCGCGTCGATCTGCTCGGTGATCGCCTCGAAAACCCCGGGGTGCGCCGAGTCGAGGTCGTAACGCCGCGTGGTAAGGCGGGGGGCTGGGAAGCGGACAGGCGTGCCGTCGGGGAAGGTCGCGTCTTCGTACTCGCGCTCGATGAAGGCCCGGTCGCGGCGGACGCTGACCGCGTCGGCGAGCGGGTAGAGCACGTCCGGGTTGAGGCTCTCCGGGTCACGTTCGTTCGCGCCCGCGGCCAGAAAGAGGTTCCGCACGGAGTCGATCCCGGCACCGGCGAACGCTCGATCGTGGCGCGCGAACAGCATCACGAGGTTGTAGAGATCCCAGAGGCCGTTGTTGATCGGGGTGGCGGTCAGGAGAACGACCTGCTTCTGTGTGCCCCCGACAAGTCGCTCCATGGCCCGATACCAAGTGGTGTCCTCGTTGCGTAGTGCATGGGCCTCGTCTACGACCACGACGCGGTAGGAGTCCTTCGCGTTGTTGAGGTGGCGGCGCCTATTCGGCGCCTCGGGCACGAGCTGCTCATCCGCGGACAGCTCCTGGAACGACACCACCTGGGCCGGCAGCTTGGTCTGGTCTATCCGCTCGCGCCATCGGCGCGCCAGCTGCGCTGGCGTGATGACGAGCGCGAAGACCCCGTCCTCCTTCGTGCGTTCCTCAATGAATGCCAGGCCGATCTCCGTCTTGCCGGTGCCGACGCCATCGGCGTACACAACCCCGCCGTGCGCGCGGGCGATCACACGAGCTCGCTCGTAACCGTCGCGCTGGAACGGAGCGAGCTCAAGCCCGGTTGGCCGGCTAGGCCGCAGCGGATCGTCGGGCTCCGGCGCGTGCAGTTCGAGCAGAGCCCGCAGGTAAACCGTCCTGGGATCAACGACGCCAGCGTCGGGGAACAGCAAGTCGCGAAGATCCTCCTCAAAGGGTGCCGCCTGCTGCCACAGACCGTCGAACCATGCGACCGCGTCACGCGCGACCGGCACGTCATAGTTCGCGAGCCCGAGTTCGAGATTGCGATCCATGCCGGCACCGGTCAGGTTCGCCGACGTGACGAGCGCGACCCTGGCATCGCCTGCGTCGCCGAAGAGATACGCCTTCCCGTGCAGGAACTGGCTGACGTAGCGGCGTACCTCGATCTCCGGGCGGGCGATCCACCGTTCCACGGCCTGGAGCCGCCGCGCTGCCCGCGACGGCGGGAACCGCGAGAAGTCACGCTCGCCACGCAGCCGCTCAAGCTGCAGGCGGAATCGATCCATCGGCGGGAGCTGCGCGCCGAGTCCCGGATCCGGCGCCGCGCCGATCAGCAGGCGAGTCGGGCGACCGTCGGCGATCTCAGCTAGATGATGGAGCCCGCCGAGGTCAACGTACCCGGTGGCAACCGAGAGCGGATGCCTCCCATCGACATCCTCGATTAGGTAAGCGAGTGCTGCTCCGTGGCGGCTGTGATCGCCGAGGTTGTCGAGGAGGTAGGGACGTGAGTTCACGGCTGTAGCTCAGCGAGTCGCTCGCGCACGGCCTGGCGATAATCCTCGGGAACAGCATCCAGGGTGAAGTCGGAGAAGACGATCTCGAGCTCATCAGCCGTCAGGGACCAAGCGCGCGCCGCGTGCGCGTCGATCTCGACGCGAAGGCGCTGCCGCTCGTCCGGCGCGAGCGGGCCGAGAGCGACCCCAGTGGCCGCGGCGAAGTCTGCGAACCGCTCGTCGGGGCATGAAAGGCGGGCGGCGGCGTTGGCGACGGCTTCGAAGGTGTCGTCGTCGAGGCTGGGGAGGTGCAGGCCTTCGAGGATGAAGAAGTTGAGGTTTCGCTCAACGGATCGGCGTGCCTGCCAGTCGAAAGCCAAGCTGTTCAACAGTGCGAGGCACGCCGCCTCGGCGCGCGCGTCGGGATCGGCAAAGACGAGGTAAGGCGCCTTGTTAGTGAGGAAGTGTTTTGGGGGAACAAGGCAGGCGATCACGGTACGGAGGTTCTCGCGATTCGCCACGTCGCGGAAGGCCAGTCTCGCGGCTCGAAACGTCCGGTCCGTCGCGTCGCGGCGCACGGTGACCGGGAGCTCCTTGGCGATCAATGAACCAGCACCGGGGCGCGACTTGCGGGCCTTCGTAAGTGCTTCGTCACTCGCGGGACAAGGCCGCTCGCCCGCGCCATGTGGGTCGAACTGGTCGAAGCTCTCGCCCTTCCACAGCATGCGGCCCGAGTCGGCATCTCGCCAGAGATCCCGGTCGGTCGTCTCGTTGAAGTCGCCCTGCACTGGAAAGCAGAACCAGCGTCCGGCTCCATAGGGAAACGGGCGACCGGAACGAAGCTTGGCGAGGACGTCGGCGGCGGCCTGCCCCTCCAGTAGTGGGATCTCCAGCGCCGGACCGAGCGCCGCGCGTGCAAGCCGCAAACCAGGCGCACCGACCTGCTTCGCGAACTCCTCGGCGGACGCAGCCACACCCGCGACCTCAACGACTTCGTCGCCTTCCGCGCGCCGACGCTCGGCCGCCAGGAGCGCGACGGTGTACTGCGGATGGCTATCGAAGGCCCAGACTCGGTGATTCACCAGGAAGTCGATCCGCCTCGGCGGCGCCTGCTCGAACAGCCACTCGCGGAAGGCCGCCGAGCCTTTTGCGAGGAAAACGGAGCGAGGCAAGACGACACCGAGCCGTCCGCCAGAGCGCAGCAGCTCGCGATAGCGCTGGCAGAAAAACTCGTAGAGGTCGGCGTTACCAGGGCCCGCCACATAGCCGCTTTCCGGCCCGAGTGAGACACGCAGCCCGGCTACTCGCATGCGTTCGGCGTTGAGCCGTTCAACCACCTCCGGCCGTTCCTTCAGCAGCTGTTCGACCGCGACATGTCGCTCGCGCTCGGACAGCGACTTCAGGCCGGGGCGATAGTAGGCGTAGAAGGTCAGCTCATCGACGTTCACCTCCTCCCAAGGCGGATTGCCGACGATCACATCAAAGCCAGGGCGCTCGCGCGCGAAGACCTCGGCGAACGCCAGTGGCCAGTGCAGGACGCGTTGCTCGGCCGCCAACTCCACCGCCTGGTCCGCGAGCAGAGACGACTGCCCGGCAATGATTTCTCTCCCCTCCAGTAGCGCCTCCTCCCGGGCGCCCACGAGGCCGAGCGGCTGCGCCGTCCAGAGGTTGAGCACGCGCTCTGCGCCGGCCACACGTCGGTGCAGCGCTTCATCGGCCGCACGGCTGCGCTCGACATCGTCGGGAGTTCGGTCGTCGATCTCACGCAGCGCGGCGGCCTCGCGCCCAGCGTCAGCAATCGCCGTCTGCAGCGCGTCCCCGAACATCACAATCTGGCCGTGCTCCGTGCCGGGCGGCGTGACCGACTCAGGGCGTGCCACGCCGATAAGGGAATTGCCTACCTGGACGTTGTGATCTAAGTACGCCAGGGAGAGCCCGGGGACGAATGAGCTAAGCCATAGCGATACCTTCGCGATCTCTGCGCCCATCGGCGAGAGGTCCACGCCGTAGATGCAACGCTTGAGCGCGAGCCGCTTGATCAGCGCCGTGTCCTCGATCCCTGCACCAAACGTGCGCCCAGCAGCCGCGTGCAGCGAGTCGAGCTCGTCGCGCACTGCAGGAAGCGCCACCTCGCCCAAGAGCGCCGCGATCTGATCCGCCAGCTCCTCGACCACCTCCACCAGGAAATGCGCGCTGCCACAGGCGGGGTCGAGCACGGAGAAATCGAACAACCGCGAGGCGGCCGCCGCCGCATCGCGCTGGGCAAGCTCCCGCACTTCGGCCAAGTGCGCCTCGAACGCGGGCCGCACCGCACCGCGCACTAGGTGGCGAACCAGCTCGGTACGGGTGTAGTACACGCCGCCGCCCTTGCGGCCGCCCTCGTTCGTGAGCCAGAGCAGCTCGCCTGCCGCGAACTCGGCCTCCTCCTCGTCGGCCGCCACGTAACGGTCGCGCGTCGCGTCGTACCTGAAGTGGCGGTCCGCGACTGAAAGGCGCAGGGAGAGCAGTCCCTCATAGATGTGGCCGAGGTGCCCGATCTCGAGCCCGGAGAAGTCGATCCCCACGTCCGGCTCCTCGGGATCGCGGGCGAGCGCCACGAGTGCCGGGGCAAGTGCGGCGTCAGGAATGCGGGCTGCCTCTAGCGTGGCGCCACCGTCAAAGCCGTCGGGCGCGAACAGCGCGCCGTTGTATGCGGGAACGCCCCAGGCGGTCTGGCCTGTGCGCATGGCATCGACGAGCGCGACGATGTCACGCCACAGCGTGGTGGCTTTCTCATCTGCCTGCTCTAGCTCCTCGGCGGCGCGCTCGGCGATGCGGGTGAAGCTCCGTTGCGCGTAGGTGTGATTCGACATCGGCAGGTGGCCGGCACTCTCGGCGTAGAGCAGAAAAAGCGCACGAAAGACAAAGGTGAGGGCGGCAGCCTCGAGTTCGGCCCGAACCGCGTCGTCGGCAACGTCGCGGCCGTCTGACCGTGCCCAGCGCCCGAGCTCGCGCCCGAGCACCGGCAGGACGTCCTCGCGAAGAGCGCGATCCAGCCGAAGCCGAAGCCGGGCGCCGTAGTCGCGAGCCTCGCGCAACACGTCCTCGAAGCCGCCTTCGGCTAGGTACTCCGGTGCCAGGAGCCCGAGGAGCGGGCGGTCATCCGAATCGAGCACAGAGGAGTCGAGTTCGAGGTAACGCGTGGCGGCACCCGCCTCGTCGGTACCAGCCCGCAACAACCGGATCCGGGACCCGGCAGCCAACATTCCGTAGGCGGCTCCCTGGGCGAGGCAGTCGGCGATGAGCGTGCCCTCCGGCAGCCGCCCGGCTTCATCCAAGCGGGCGAACTGATCTGCCGATTTGCGCGGGTGGACCACGATCACCGGACGTCCAGCGGCGCTCGCGAGGTACCCCCGCCGGGGAAGCCCGGACACCTCGTAGCCCAGCGAGGTCAGCACCTCGCGCCAGCCCTTGGGCGGCACGCGCTCTCCGAGTTGCGCGAGTTCGGCCCATCGAGCCGATCGGCGAAGGCGCTCTCCGTACAGATGCCGGGTCCCAAGACCTCGCACCGCAAGCCCGGCGACGCCTTCGGTGTCGAGCCGCTCCACCTCCTGCGCGACCTCGCGGATTGCTTCCAGTCTCTTGAGACCGACACTGCGCGACACGAGTTCGAGGAGAGATTCGCTCCTGATCCGCCGTACTGGTCCATCGGCCTGCGGGCCAAGCACTTGCAGGCGCCCGGGCTCCTCCACGTCGTCGGCGATGAGGATCAGCGGCACGGCGCCCCCGCCGCGCCGACGTTTCCAGGCGGTGCGAATTCTCGACTCCTCGCGCGCGGCGGTCATCGCGTATTCCACGCCGTTCACGAGCCGGCTGGCGAGGATCCCGTCGGTGGCGCCCGCGTCCTTGGTGCCTGCCAGCGATGCGATGCCGTCGAAGAACTCTTCGGCGTTCATCAGGCGGATGAGTACCCGTCGCGGCGCACGCCGCGAGGCTAGCTCACGGACCGGAGGCAGGCGGCGCGCGACGCGGTGGGGCACATGACGTAACGCGCCGGCGCGACCATTCTCGCCCCCAGGACGTGGCGTTGATTGCCGGGAAGACTCTCATGCGGCCTGGCGCCGCGTTCGAGGCTAATCCCTCCGAGGCGATGACTAATTGCGAGACGCCCGGCCAGGCGTGCGAACCCTCACCCACTCAGACTTGAGGGATCTCAGCTCCTTGCTCGGGCTGACCTTGCAGTCGACGATCGAGGACTACGTGCGCGAGGTTGTCGATCTCCTCGAGCACGCGTTCGGGTGATTGGTCAAGGGTGAGGGGATGGACATGCAGGACCTTGTTCACGGCGCGGACGTGCCTACGACTGCTCAGCCCAGTGGCCGAGACGAGGAAGCCGGATCTAGGCCCGAACTCGAGGAGATAGGCGAGCAGTTGGTAGGCGTCTCCGCCGAGATCGTCCCCGATCCGCTTGAACTTCGCGTCCAGCACGCTCACCGGCTGGCCGTCATGCACGGCGACGAAGTCGGGCTCGAGACGGAGAGTGCTCTCGCGGTCGAGTGACCGGCCCGTCGGCAGGCGAACTAGGCGCGCGCCCCGACGGCGAAGGGCGTCCCCGAGGGCGACATTGACGAAATCCTCGAACACTCGGTGCAACTCGAACGCGAACGTGACGGATCGGACCGCACCGGCCCGGCTGCTGATCGAGGTGCCGCGCAGCACCAAGTCTGCGACTACGAGGGCCGGCTCATAGTGTCGGTTGAGGCGCGTTATCGGTGGAATCCTCAGCGAGCGGAAATCCGGGACTGGTGTGACGCCGTCGAGCATCCCGATCATGCGCCGCAGTCGTCCACGCACCGTCGGTGCGACTAGAGGCACGCGCACGAGCAGCCGCGCGGCAGCAAGCAGGATGCGGTTCTCGACGACGTCGATGTCGTACTCGTCACGCGCGACCAGGATGGGCAGTTGCAGTCCGCCGCGCGCGAGCTGTTCGCCGAGTCGCAGGCGTCCGCGCAGTACATGCGTCGCCTCCTCGAGCCGGCGATAGCCGCGCAATGGCCCGGCTCGCAACGCCTGCTCCGCGGTGGCGGTAAACCCCCAAGAGGCAGCCGCGAGCAGCGTTGTCGTTGTTGCAAAGCTCGCGTAACTCGTGCGCCATCCCTTCGGATCGCGGGCATACGTGAGCAGGAACATGACCTCGTAGATGTCGAGGTGGGACATGACCCGGAGCTCCCACCCAGGTGCCGCGGCGACGCCGACTGACGTGAGGCCGCGCAATGAGTACACGCCCGGCAGTGCGCTCACCTCAACCCGCACGAGGCCAGTGGCTTGGAGATCAGCTGCTTCTCGGGCGCTCAGTTCGTACTGTCGTACGCCCCAAGTCGGAACCTCGAAGAGGCGGCTCACTCGGCGGCCGGCCCGCCCTCGACGACGTCCGCGCGACGGGTCGCCTCGGCGCGAACTACGTCGAGCCCAAACTGGGCGCGGACATCGACCTCTGTGCCATGGAAGCGCTCGACCAGGAGCGGCAGGATGTCGAATTGCCACACCGTCTCGAGGTCTGGTGCTGTGCCCTCGCGGTTCATGAAATACGACGGCCCGATTGCGAGGTCGCGCTCGCCATCGGCTTCGAGCAAGATCTCGTTGAGTGTTTCGAGCAGGACCTGCGGCTCGGGATCGAGGTTATGCCGGTTAAGCCACCGCTCCAGCAGCCCGTGAACCGGCGCAGAGTGCGGAGAGAGCTCGAGGAAGGCAAAACGCCGGCGTAGCGCCGCGTCCAGTAGTGCGATCGAGCGGTCGGCTGTATTCATGGTCCCAAGGACGTACAGATTCGGCGGCAGCCGAAACTCGTCGTCGGCGGAGTACTGAAGCCGCATTGGCTCATCCCGATACTCGAGGAGGAAGTAGAGCTCTCCGAAGATTTTCGGCAGATTTCCGCGGTTGATCTCGTCAATAATCAAGAGGTGCGGCTGGTGGGGCCGGGTCGCCGCGAGGGCGCTGAGTTCCCGGAGCGGCCCGTGGGTGAGGACGTACGCCAGAGAACGGTCCGACGCCGGCGCAGGACGGTAACCCTCAACGAAGTCCTCGTATGTGTATGACGGGTGGAACTGGACGAGGCGCACTGCATCCGGGTCGAAAGCGTGCAACGCGATGCGGCGCGCGAGCCACGTCTTGCCGGTCCCCGGCGGCCCGTAGACGACTACCTGACGGCGAGTTGCGAGGAGATCCACGAGCTGCTGGAGAGCGCGCTGGGGCATCAAGAGATCGGCTGCGAGCTCCGCGGTGACCGCAGGCAAGCGGGCCTCGGGCCTCGCCCCGGGTGGACCAGTAATCGGCCCGCCGTCGCCTGGCACGGAGTCCGCCGCGACGCGCAGCGCTTCGACAAGTGGAGCCCAGGACCCCACGCTTTCACCCCGAGCGGCGAGACGCACGGCACCCTGCCGGATCAGCTGCTCCCATCCGCTCGTCGTTCCGAGGATGTGCTGCAGACGCTCGAGCAGGTCGGGGTCGGGTTCAGGAAACGTCGTCACGCCATCATCGCGACCCTCCGTTTCGGACGGCAGGGCGGCACTCGCGCGCGCCACTAGGTCATCCCACTCAGGGCTGGCCGCGCCGTCCCAGACTGGCCGAACGGCGTCGTCGTAGGGCTCGGCGATCGTTACTGGGAGGCGCGAGTTGAGGATCTCGCGAACGGCCAACAGCTTGCGCTCCTCGTCAGGAGCCGCGGCGACGAGCGGAACGGCACCGAAGCTCCGAAGCAGCTTGTCGCGATGACCGCCCGAAATCATCACGTCGAAGGAGTCGGGGAAGCACGCGTGGAGCACGGCGTTCGCTTGAAGCCGGTCCGTACTCGTACGCACCGCGACGACGAGGTCACGGAAGCGCCAGGCATCCTCGAAGGCCGCGGTGCCCGCGCTGCGGACCTCCTCCTTCGCCCGCCGCGCAAGCTTCAACAAGAAGCGAACGTATGCGTCGCGGTACGACTTACCGGGGCCGTAGCTCGCGATCCCACCGTCGAGGATCTCATGGAGGTTGTCGGGTATTCCGACGCCCTCGGGAAGGAGATCGAGCAAGGCACCAAGGTTCGTTCTCTTGGTCGGAGCCCCCGTGTCGCGTTCACCGAGGTATTCGACGTACACAATCTCGACACCGAGTTGCCGCACGACCGGCGGGTGGTCGGCTAGCTGGGTGCGGAGCTTGTCAAAGAATGTCCCGCTGCCGAGCAGCTCAACACCAAGAGTCGTTTGAAGCGTCTGGAGGTTGTCAGCGGTCCAGACCGGGCCCTCGGAAAAGATCGCCCCGTCTTCGATAAGGCAAGTGCGGCGCCAGCGATCGAAGAAGTCGTAGATCTCGGGGCGACACCATGCGGCTCGCGGCATGGGGTGTGACGCTAACTCACGCGGAGCTGCCAGTCGACACTCGGGCGCCGGAATAAGGTGCAGCTGGGACCCATCGGCACCCAACGGTGGGCCCTCAAGCCGAGGATTAGCGTCCAAGACCATTGCGCCCATACCTTGCCGCCGCGCGAGCGCTAGCGATCGCGACGGTGGGCAGAGTCATTAGCGCCTGCCACCAACCTACGCTCTGCGTGTGTTCGCCGATGATCGCGTCCGCATACGGAGGCAACCGCTCTCTGACGACGTCAAGCTCGCGCGATGTCGGCAGGACGAGGCCGACGGGGCCAACGAGTCCCTCGTGACCTCTCGAATCCGGGTGCACCTCGAGGTGACCCAAGCCGTGCTCGACAGCCTCCGCGAAGATCATCAGCTTCTCGTCGAGGAAACCGACTTCGAACCGCTGCAGAAGACACGCCAGGGCGCGGCATGGTTGATCGCAGGCCGGTGCATCTCTCTGGGCTATGCAGTGGTTCTTTGCGTGCGGGCCGGCCTCACCACCGACATCGCCCCGCTCGCACGCATGCTCCATGAAGCCACCGGCGCGCTTCGGATCATGCTCGACCGCGAGGAGACAGACCTCCACCGGAAGTGGCTACGCGACGGCTACTTCGCACCGAAGGAGCTACAGAAAGCCCAGAAACGGATGGAAGACCGCGCGACGGCCGACATGCTCAGGCACGGCGTCCTTCCGCCGGGCCGAACCAACGATCTCGACCGACAGCTGTACGGCCACTGGTCGCGAATCGCTCACAACCGACGCTCCGGGATCATCGAGAGCTACCGACCCGACCTCCGCCGGTTCGTCGCCGGGCCGCATTCGGATGCCCTCTCACGCGCAGTGTGGGCCGGATACGGAACGCAAGTCCTCTACGAGCTCACTGTGACCGTCGGGGCTGCCCTCGCCAAGATGCTTGGACCTGGCCTGTGGGTTGCGCGGATCGAGCCGGCGACCACGGCGCTTGACCAGATCCAGCGGGACCACCCGCTGGATCCCGCATCGCTGGGATTCGGCGACCATGGAGACTGACGGCTGTACCGGCGCGGCCTGCCAGCCCTCTGGCAGGGCGCGGGTCCGCCCACCGCGTGCGCGATACTCGCCGCATGTCCGAGCTCGAGCCACGGTCGAGCGCCGCACCCCCCGCACGGTCCGCTGGTGACGCAGACCGATCGCTTCGCGGCGACGCCGAACACGAGAACTTCACCGTCGACACCGGGCTCTTTCGCGAACTCGGCGAGCTGCTAGTCGGACGCGACTCGACGGCGCTCGTGGAGCTGATCAAGAACGCGTATGACGCCGACGCGAGGTCCGTGACTGTCGTCGGGCACAACCTCGACGACGCCAGGCAGGGGTTGATCATCGTCTCGGACGATGGGAACGGAATGACCATCGAGGAATTCCGCAAGGGATTCCTCCGTGTTGCCTCGCGTCTGAAGACCGGAGGGGATCGTCGCTCGCCGACATACCAACGGCGCTTCACGGGGGCAAAGGGGATTGGGCGCTTGGCGGCCCACAAGCTGGCTCGCGAGCTCACCGTGGACTCTCGATCGGCCATGGACCATGTGCCCCACGCTGAGGCCCGAAAAGTCGGCGGCAGCCTGCTGGCGACAATCAACTGGGACGAGGTCGAGCGCCACGAGACGCTCGAGAACGTGGGCGATGCGATCTCGATTCGCGAACGCGACGTCAGCGAAGGCGATGCATGCGGAACGACGATTCGGCTCGCCTCGCTTCGCCGCGCATGGAGCGACCGTGAGCGAACGCGATTCGTGCGTGAGGTCAGCACCTTTCAACCAGGGGATGCGCTAGGGGACCCCATAGCGCCGAAGTACGTTCAGCCGTTGTTGTTCGACGTGCCGCGATTGCGCGACGCCCAAGTGCCGGCCGACCTATCCGTCACGCTAGGTGGGGACTTCGATGTCGGCGAGGACTACAGCGTCGATCTGCTTGCCGCGGCGGCGTGGGTCATCGAGATCGATGCGCACGGGGGTGACGTCCACTACGCGGTCGCGCCTACCGCGACGTACGCTCGTAAAGAGAAGCTGGACGCGACTCCGCACACCGCCACGACCCGCCGAGACCAACCGGGCGCCGAGTTCCAAGCGCGGATCTTCGTCCGCGCGGGCAGTGCGCCGCAAGGACTTGGCGATGCATACGGGGTCAGGGTCTACATGGAGGGCTTCCGTGTGCTCCCCTACGGCGAGGCGGGCGACGACTGGTTGGACGTCAACCGCCGCTACGCAATGCGTGGCCGTGGCATCCCCTTCCATGGCACCATCGACGATAGCGCGCTGGCCGCCCTTCCCGATCGAGAGGCCGGGCTCGTCGCCGTGCCGCTCCGGAACATCTTCGGCGGCGTCTTCCTCACCGAGAGGGGTGCTCCCAGCTTGCGGATGTTGGTCAACCGCGAGGGCTTTGTTCCCGACGAGTCCTTTCTCGAGATTGCCGACGCGGTCAGCAATGGCCTTGCGCTGCAGACCCGGCTGAGCGCCGCGCTCCGGCCTGATCGCCGGGAACGGGGTGCCCATGTCAAAACTGGCGACTACGAGGAGAGCGAGGAGAGCGTCGAGGGTCGGCCCGCTCGCCAGGCCCTAGAGACCGTTCTAGAGGGGATTCGCGCCGTTACGGCCCAGCCCGAGGTCAGTGTCGCAATCCGAGAGCAGCTCGCGGTCGCCGAAGACGAGCTCGAACGCGTGCAAGCGGACGTCCTCGATGAGCAGGCGATGCTACGTGTCCTTGCCTCGCTTGGCACGCAGACCGCCGCGTTCGTCCACGAGGTGGGGGCGGCCCTCGGCTCCATCGGCTCCCTCAAGCGGACAGTGGACGCGATGTTGCGTAGGGCGCCAGGTCCTAAGGAAATCGCCGAGTTGCAACGACGTGTCGATGCCCTGCAGCGAACCCTCGAGCGCCAGTCCGCCTACCTCGTCGAGATCGTTTCCCCGGACGCGCGTCGCCGCCGCTCGCGACGTCGGTATCGACAGCACTTCGACATTGCAGCCCTTCTGTTGCAAGACGCCGCCAGCCGGGAGGGCATCACGCTTCGCAATGAGATTCCGGAGGACCTGAAGACGCCACCCATGTTCCCGGCCGAGATCACGTCGATCTTTACCAACCTGCTGTCCAATGCCATCAAGGCGGCCGGGCACAGCGGCCTTGTCGAGGCGCGCGGGTCACGTGTCGACGGTCGCACAGAGATTGTCGTACAGAACACTGGCGTAGCCGTCGATCTCGATACTGCTGGCGAGTGGTTCGATCCTTACCGCTCGACGACCGCCGTGGTTGACCCATCGCTCGGCCACGGCATGGGCCTAGGACTGACGATTACGCGCGCGATGCTCGCCGAATACCGGTGTGAGATCGCGTTCACGCAACCAGAGGGCGACTTCAAGACTGCCGTCAGTCTGAGTCTCCCCGCATGAACGACAGCGCGCGAGAACCGTTCGTCGTCATCGTCGACGACGAGCCCGACAACGTGCAAGGCCTGGCTGCCGATCTCCACAAGACTCTTGCGGTCCAGGTCCTTGAGCCGCAAGAGCTAGACGAGCCTGCGCTTCGCGAGGGCACTATCTTTCTCGTTGATCTGTTCCTCACGGATTGGCCGGGCCGCGAGGAGCTGACCCCTGGCGCCCAGGTCTTCGATGGTGTCGCCCTCGCAGCGGTCATTCGGGCGCATGCGCGAAACGCAAGGCGTCCCCCGCCCATCATCGCGCTCAACACCGGGCACGCCGGCGATTTCTCCGACCTACCCGTGGAGATCCGTGAGCACGCGATAGCGCGAGCCAACAACCTCGAGTGGGTCTTCCTCAAGAACGATTCTCGCTCAAGCATCCCCACGCATGAGCGCGTCGCCGAGCTGGCCGAAGCGCAACGACGGTTGCCACGAGACTGGCGCGAGGCGGCGGCTGAGACGGACCTACTTGAACTCCTCGGAGCGCGCGAGTCCGAACTCGACGAAATTCTCGACGCCTGGCCACCCATCCGAGAGGTCAACACGGACACCGCCGGCGTCGCGATGTTGCGCTGGCTGCTGCATCGGGTTCTTCCGTACCCGTGCTTCCTACTCGACGAGCGCCATGTCGCGGTGCGTCTAGGCCTGTCATGCAGTGCGTTGAACGCAGCCGCCGAGGGCGGCAGCAAGCTCGCCGAAGCGCTCTCGCGGTGTAGCTATAAAGGCGTCCTCGCGGGGTTCGACGGACCACGCTGGTGGCGCTCTCGGATCGAGGAGATGCTCTGGGAGCTCTCGCCAAGCCGCGATCTGCCGACCACGGTCGCAGCCCTACAGGCGTTGAGCGATGTCCCTCTCGAGCGCACCGAGACGCCCAACGGCGTGGTCGTTCTCGATGCGGACTACACGCCCCGCCCCGAGCCGGCGGACGTCGCGGAGGCAGTGCGCATCCGACTCGACGACTGGCCGCCCTACGCGGAAGACGCGTGGGCCTCAATCGACGACGCCCGAGAAGATCCGCGCCTACGCGACCGGGTACTGCCCCTGGACCGCGCGCGCCTCGACGTGTAGGCAAAATGCGCTTTGAGCTCGAGACTCTTGTCGAGGAACTTCAGCTAGTTCGAACGATGGCCGAGCCGTTCCTCGAGCCTCAGAGCTTCTGGGAGCTGGAAAGGGCACGCGCCCGGCTTCGGGCGGTACCGATCGGGGAAGCGAGCTCCTGGGCGATCGACACCCCGCTACGAACGGTCCCATCGTTCGGCGCGTACGCCCAAGACGGACTCGGCGAATACACGGTGCGCGCCAGCATTCGCACGCTCTGGGAGATAACGCGGACCGACCGCCGATACGTGAGTGTTCGCGACAACGTCTCCACATCGATATCCATTTCGACCGAGCAGACCTCGTCCCAAGACGAGTGCGAGATCGCTCGCTGGACCATGGATATCGCCGCTGTCGATTCCGCCCCAGGTTGCGGCCTTCACGCACAGGTCAAGGAGAGCCCAGACTGGTTCCCGACCGGCTTGGATGTCCCCCGTCTCCCGCTCTTCATCCCGACGCTTGGGGCGGTCTTGGAGTTCGTGCTCGGTGAGCTCTTCCAGACGGAATGGACGAGGCGTGTAAGTGCACATACGGCAGCTCACGGCTGGCGCGCGATTCAACGCCTCGCTTGGGACCGCTGGCTGAACTGGCAAACGGAGATCGTCCGCACCTCCGCCGTGTCCCCATGGCTCGACATCAAAGCTCGGCGCTGCAACGAACTGGATGAGCACTAATGGAATCCTCGGCGGCCGTCAGCCCGCGCCGCGCCCTTGGCGCCTATTACACGCCCACCGACATAGCGGCCAGCCTCACGAAGTGGGCTCTGCGCGGCAACGTCGGGCCGGTGCTCGATCCGTCCTACGGCGTCTGTCGCTTCCTCACCGCGGCACTTGATGTCCTGAAGACCGAGGGTGCGACGTATCCCGAACACCTCCTCCACGGCATCGATGTCGACGCCGCGGCGACAGCCCCTACGACCCAGGCACTCCTCGCGCAAGGAGCGCGGCCGGACCAGTTTGTGCATCGTGACTTCTTCAAGGTCCCTGCGGAACCCGTCTTCGCGGCTGTATTGGGCAACCCCCCGTATGTAAGGCACCACTGGCAGCGAGAGGCGGTCAAGCGAGCAGCCGGCATTGCGATGCGCGACGCTGGAGCGTCCCTGTCGCGGCGTGCCAGTCTGTGGGCACCTTTCGTCGTGCATGCAGACCGCTTCGTGCGCGCCGGTGGCCGAATGACGATGTTGCTACCGGGTGCGTCAATCCAAGCGGATTACGCCAACGCCGTCTGGGAGCACCTCGCGCGACGGTACGCGGCAGTCACGCTCGTTCGCGTCGGCGAGCGGATATTCCCCGACGCGCTGGAGGAGACGGTGGTGCTTCTCGCCGGCGGCCGTCGGGAGTTCGCGCGCGCAACACGATCCCCGCTGGTCGCCGAGGTCGCCTCGTTCGCGACGCTCGTGTGTGACCTCGACGCCGATCCAACGGCAGAGCAGCTCCGGAAACGAGCGCGCGGACTCGAGAATGCCCGGAGCAACCTCACCTCGCGCCGCCTTCGCGGCATCGCCAGAGAACATGACGCGTCCTCTCGACTGGGCGAGGTCGCCGACATCAGAATCGGGACCGTCACCGGGGCCAACGGCTTCTTCGTCCGGACACCGAATGACGACCTAGTGCGGGCGCTCCCAGCGGAGGAGGTGGTCCGCGTTGTTCCCGGATCGCACTCGATGTACGGCGCCACCTGGCGAGAGGAAGACGACAACCTTTCGTCGCGAGACGGAAAGCGCTGCCGCCTTCTGCGCCTTGACTCCGCGCGGCGGTTGAGAGGCAAGATCGCCGTGGCGATCTCGAGCGCTGAAGACGACAAACTTGACGAGCGGTCCCACTGCCAGCGTCGCACCCCGTGGTGGGCTGTAGACCCCGGGGACCCACCCGATGCGTTCCTCGCTTACATGGCTGGCGCTCCCAGGGGCCTCGTGTTTAACGAGATGCAAGCGTGCTGCATCAACGGCGTGCATCGGGTGACCTGGAAGGTGGACGATGCCCAGGCCTACGTGCTCTCGACGTGGACGTCGCTATGGGCGCTTGCGGTGGAGCAATCCGCTCGGCACTACGCGGGCGGAGTGCTCAAGCTCGAGCCTGGAAAAGCGCCCGACCTTCCCGTGATCAGACACGACGATCTCGAGGCTCTAGATGAATTGGATGAGCTCCTACGCAGCCAAGGCATCAAAGCGGCGCGCCGGTTCGCCGATGATCTCGTGCTCCGCGGCACCCTTGGATGGTCTCGGCAGCAGCTCAGCGCCCTGAGTACGGCGGCCGATCATCTCGCACAAAGACGATCGCCAAGGATGCGCTCCAGAAGCGGGTAGCGGTTGTCAGGTCAGTCGTCGACGGTGTCCTCGGGCATTCCGGTCGGTGCCCTCGTCTTGCTCCGCCCCGCGCTTCTGCCTTCGCGTAATTTGCGAGAGCGCGCGCCGGTTCGCCGCCCGTGTCTGCCGTGGACGAGGACAGCCGCCGCCCGAGTCAAAGCACCTGGCCTCGGAGTGAAGATCACCCCAAATGGCCCACGCCCCAGCGACGTATGGTCATGCTCCGCCTACCGCCTTGCGGCGTAACAACTCGCTGATGCCCCGCCCCCTACTCCTGCTTCGTCCAATCAAAGTCGTACAAAATCCAGTTGGAGTCCTCGAACTTGAGGTGAATCCCTCGGCCTCGACCTCGAACGAGCCCTGGCCGCATTCGCCCCGCTTCCAGATGAAGCCCCCTGGTCGAGTTCAATCGCGACGTAGTGGTCCTCGCCGGTGACGGGGTTCTTCAGGGTCGTGCCCTTGGCCTCGCCGACGCCGGGCACCGAAAAGCCGCTGAACATCCCGTCCTCGTTCAGCTCGACGTCCGCGCGCACAAGGCCGGCCACCTCGTACGTGGTGCCGAGGATCGACCAGGGGAGGCCGCCGAGCTGGCCGGTGTAGATCTGGGCCAGGCAGTCGACCTGCTCGTGACGTCACGGCCGGGGGCACCACGAAGACGACCTTCCCGTCACCGTCGTGGATCGCCTTGGGCCAGTCGATGATGGCCAGGGCCTTCACACCCGACAGATCCACGTCGCCGCAGTGACCCTTGTGGATGTCGTTGGCCACGGCCGCCTTGCAGCTGCCGTCCGGAGAGGTGGGGAAGCCCGAGAAGTTGCAGGTGCATCCCGGGTGGCAGTTGCAGAACTCGTAGCCTTGCCCTTGAGCCGCCACGCGGTCGTGGTCTGTCGCGGACATGGTTGCCGCCCACGCGCTCCCCGACCGCGCGCAGGCCGCGGGCGCGTCCGTAGCTCACCGCCACCGCTTCTCGGGCAGCCTTTGCGGCGCCGGCCTGCTGCTCTGCAACCGGGAAGCTTGCATCGGTCGAGTGCAGGGTCTCGCCGCAGGCCGCGCCGCGCGGCTCGACGTGCGTCACCTGGCCGCAGGAGCAGTGGCGGTAGAGAGCACCGGCGTCACGCGCTACGCACTCGCGAGCCGCAGCACCAGCGCGGCCGCGGCGAGCACGGCGATCACGAGCGGCGTCGGCAGGTTGGCCGTGTCGTCGGCCCGGATGTGGAAGCCGATGGCGGCGACGAAGTAGATGCCCACCCCGCCGGCAGCGGCGACTCCGATCGGCGCCCAGAAGAGACCGAGGACGAGCCCCGCCGCGCCGGCGAGGAGGATCACCGCCAGGGAGTCGAGCCTGTCCTCGGGCACCCCCACCCTGGCGTAGGTCTCCACCACCTCCTCGCGATGCGACAGCTTCCTGAGCGCCGCGAACGCCAGGACGGCGGCGAGCAGAGCCGATACGACGGCGCTGGCAAGGAACATGGACGGGCTCCTCGGTGGACGGAGACGACCGACTCAATATATACATTTGTTTAGTTTGACGGAGAGGGAGCCTCAGCCGTGAGCCCGCAGCCCAGCAATCGCGCGATCCTGCTCGAGGGCACCCTGCGCTGCCTGGAGCGCCTTCCGCCGGAGCGGATCACCGCGCGGGCGATCGCGGCGGAGTCAGGGGCCAACCTCGCCTCGATCGCCTATCACTTCGGCTCCAAGGACAAGCTGGTGACGGAGGCAGTGGTCGTCGGGCTGGATCGCTGGCTCGAGGAGATCGCCGCCGGGCTCGATGTGCTCGCCACTCAGGAGCCCGCGGCGCGGCTGGGGCGCGCCGCCGAGGCGATCGAGGCCACCCGCCGGCGCCACACCGGACTCGCACGGAACTTCGTCGGCGCCCTGGCGAGGGCTCAGCACGACGGCCGCGTCAGGGAGCTGCTCGCCGAGGGCTTCCGGCGCACGCGCCCGAACGTGGCCGCGGTGCTGGGGCTCGGCGGCGACCAGGCGGGCGAGGACGCGGCCGCGCTGGTGCACTCGCTCTTCACCGGCCTCCTGTTCCAGGTCCTGCTCGACCCCGCGCTCGCCATCGAGGGCGAGCGGATGAAGCGGGCGCAAGCTCGCCTGCTGCGCGTGCTTCCCGCCCCCGATTCGGGGCGCTGACCGATCAGCTCAGCAGGCTGAGTTCCGTGACGCCGCCGCGTAGCTCTCCCCCGTCCTCTCCATCCGCGCCCGGAGCAGACCGCGGTTGCTCACCGGGCGTTCGGTCAGGGGCTGCACGCTCACATCCGTGCGTGGGCATGAGCGCCCCGGACCGCATCGAACGGATGCGGGTCCGGAAGCTGGGCTGGTGAGGGGTGAAGGCCGAGTCCAACGGTTGCCGGGCGCTACCCCTTACGCTCCCGCTGCATGGCCACGGTCATCCCGATCGAGGAGCTGCGCCGCAGCCCCACCGCGGCGCTGTTCGAGGGCGGCGAGGACGTCGGCATCTCGATCTTCGTCACCGAGTACGAGCGCGGGCGGGGCCCGGACCTGCACCTCCATCCGTATCCCGAGGTCTTCGTGGTCGAGACCGGCACGGCGAGGTTCACCGCCGGGCACGAGGAGCTGGTGGTGAGCGCCGGCCACATCGTGACCGTCCCCGCGCAGACACCCCACGGCTTCAAGTGCGCCGGGGACGACCGGCTGCGGGTGGTGAGCGTCCACCCGAGCGGCAGCGTTCAGCAGACGGACCTCACGCCGTTGTCGTGAGCGGGCGCGGCTGTGCGAGCCGTGCCCGCCCACCTCGGCGCGCGGCGTGCCGGCGCCCTACTGCTGCGTTGCCGCCGGCGCCTCCTTCTGGAGCCTGACCTCGAAGTGGTCCACGATCGGCGGCCGGTCGGGGTCCAGCGTGCTGACCGCCGTGTCGCGCGCCTCGGCGGCTCTCTTCTCGCTCGCGAGCATCTCCTCCCTCGTCTCCCAGAGGGTGATGACGAAGGCCTTCCCGCCCTGCTCATCCACCCCGACGGTCAACCCCCGGTACCCGGGCATCTGCTCGACCGCGGGGAGGTCCTGCTCCTCGAAGTGCTGGAGGGTGGCCTGGATCCGCTCGGGCGGTAGCCCAATCAGCCTGGTCAGCCGCGTGTACATCTCTCGCCCCCTTTTGAGCGGTAGCGCTGGCTGCTGAATACCCCGCATTCTGCATGCGCAAGCCGCATTCACCAGCTGGAGCGGGCGCTGATCAGGCCGGCTTCGTGGTCATCGCCCAGACCGCGACCAGATAGGCCACGATGGCGATGCCCAGCAGCACCGTGGCCACGCGGTCGAGCTTGACGGCGGAACCGGTGCCGCGGCGGGCCCGCCGCGTGCCGATGCCGGTCAGCACCAGCGCGGCGATCAGGAGCAGGAGCCCGGGGTCGCTGACCATGTAGCCCATATCGATCCAGGTCGGCGGGTCGTCGGCGTCGATGCCCTCCTTGTCGGCGATCCACTCGGAGGTCCCCCGCAGGACGATGAAGGACGGAAGGCCCGCCCACAGCAGCGAGCGGAAGCCGAGGCGGGTGAGGGCGGCCGAGCCGCTGTTCCAGGCGCCCGCGAGCGAGGCGGCGGCGAGCACGAGCACGCCGACCAGGATCATGGCGGCGGCCACGTGCAGAAGCAGCGGGAAGTTCCACTCGTCGGGGCGGATGGCGGCGAGCAGGTCCACCTCACACCCCCGGCTTGTAGATCATGACCACCAGCAGGGCGACCACGAGCACGGTACGGACCCAGTGCGCCGCGACCACGCTGGACGGCAGCGCCAGCACCGAGTCGTCGCCGGCCGGCTGCACCGCCTTGCTCACCGCGCCGCCCGCTCCGGTGGCGAGGAACCACAGCACGATCGCGAGCAGGATCCAGCCGTCGGTGATCGAGTAGCCGGCGGTGTCGATGGCCAGCCAGATGCCGAGCACGAGCGTGCCCACGCCGCCGAGCCCCCAGAGGATCTCGGCCACGGTGCGGGTGGGCTTGTTCACCGGCGAGCCGGACACGAACGCGCTGTAGATGACCACGCCGGCCACCAGCAGGAACGCCGCGAGCACGTGGAGGAAGAGCAGTGTCTCGGACACCGACGGTCCACTCCATCAGACGCGGCGGACTCGTCGGTCTGTCGAGCTCGACACTCGGGCGTATCGTGGGCGTGTGATCGGCGATCCGCAGGCCCGGCTTCGCAGCCTGATGGAGGCGTGGCGGCGCGATGGAGCGGCCGGGATCCGCGAGTGCATGTGGGCGATGCCACCGGTGGATCAGGCGCGCTTGAGCATCGACCTCTACAACGAGGGCGAGATCGATGCGATGGCGGCGGCGATCCCCGACGACTTCGTGCACGACATGAGGCCCACCGGCCTTCCCGGCATGGAGCTGTACAAGGGGCCGGAGGGCTATCGGCGCTTCCTGGGTGAGTGGCTCAGCGCGTTTCCCGAGTCCCGCCTCGAGATCGAGACGATCGACGAGGTGGGCGGCCGCCTGTTCACGGTCATCCGCCAGCAGATGCGAGGCGCGGGGAGCGGCGTGCCCGTGACCTTCCACTACGCGGGCATCTTCACCTTCCGGGACGGGCGCGGCGCCGCCTCCGAGTTCCACACCGATCTCGAGGGCGCCCGCGAGCGCTTCGCCGCGCTCTCCTCCTGATCGGGCAACCCGTGAGCGCCGGTGCGCGCCCCTACCCCAGCGCCGCGAACGAGCCCGGCCGGTGCCCGCGGCGCTCGGCAAGCCGCGCCAGCGGGGGAAAGAGCAGCCGCTGCACCACCGGCGGGGGCGACGGGAACAGCAGCGTGACCATGTCGCGGTAGCCGTGGGCCAGCGCCACCGCCTCGAGCACGCCGCTGGGCCTGGGCATGCCGAAGCGGGTCAGCTTGCCCGCGCGCGAGAGGCCGGCCACGTCCTCGAGGAAGGCCTGCAGCGTTGAGGGCGGGCGCGCCTCGCAGTGCACGTGCGCAACCTCGTCGCCGCGGTTGCGGAAGGCGTGGCGGGTGCCCGCCGGCACCACGACCATCTCCCCCGGCCCCGCCACCTGCCACTTCCTGCCTGCCAGGAACTCGGGGCGCCCGGCCTCGACCGTGAAGCGCTCGTCCATCGACGGATGGATGTGAGGCGACACGCCGCCGCGCGGGTCCACCCACATCTCCACGTGCTGCACCTCGCTGCCGTCCTCGTCGGCGCTGCGCCTGAAGCGGTAGCGGGTGCGGAAGACCGGGTCCTCGGTGAGCTCGTCCGACACATAGGGATACGTGCCCGGACGACCCACGGCTCAGTCACGGCCCGCCATTACATAACCATTTGGTAATATGACCCGAAGATGACCGCCTACGCCGCCATGGCCGAGCCGCACCGCCGGCAGATCCTCGACCTTCTGCGCGACGGCGAGCGCTCCGTGACCGACCTCGTGGCGCGGCTCAAGCTCAGCCAGCCCGGGGTGTCCAAGCACCTCAGGGTGCTGCGCGATGCCGGCTTGGTGGAGGTCCGGCCCGAGGGCAAGCGGCGCTGGTACGGGCTTCGCGCGCAGCCGCTCGCGGAGGTCGATCAGTGGCTCGAGCCCTACCGCGTGCACTGGTCCGGCCGTCTCGATGCACTCGAACGCCATCTGGAGGAGAACCCGGAATGAACGGCACACTGGAAACCGTGGGGAACCGCCCGGCGCTGCGCTTCGAACGCCGTCTCGGACACTCCGTGGAGAGGGTCTGGCGAGCGATCACCGAGCCCGACGAGCTGCGGCAGTGGTGCCCCGGCGTCCCCAAGTGGGACCTGCAGCCGGGCGCGGAGTTCACGAGCGAGGAGGGCGAGGGAACCGGAAGGGTCACCGAGGTCGAGCCGCCGCGGCTGCTGGCCTACGAGTGGGGCGGCGAGCAGTTCCGCTACGAGCTCGGGCCCGACGGCGACGGCTGCATCATGGTGTTCACCCACGTCTTCGCCGACCGCGCCCTCGGCGCGCAGCACGCCGCGGGCTGGGAGATCTACCTCGGCCGGCTCGACGCCCACCTGGCGGGCGGCTTCCAGTCCGAGGACGAGGCCCACGAGGCCTTCCCCGCGCTGCACGAGCGCTACGCCGAGCGCTTCGGGCTGGACCCCGAGGTGGGCAGGCGCAACATGGGCGTGGCGCTCGCGCCGCCCGTGACCCTGGAGGCGGGGCCCAAGCTGCGGCTGGAGCGCCGCTACGACCATCCCGTGGAGCGGGTGTGGAGGGCGATCACCGACCCCGCCGAGCTCGGCCGCTGGTGGCCGGAGGACCCCATGGAGGTCACCGAGAGCGAGCCGCCCCGCCTGCTGGCCGGCTCCTGGTACGGCGACGACCTGCGCTTCGAGCTGCGGCCCGACGGCGACGGCTGCATGCTGGTGTTCACGCACGCGTTCGCCGACCGCGCGACCGCGGCCAGGACCGCCGCCGGCTGGGATCGCTGCTTCGTGCGCTTCGGCGCCCTGCTGGCCGGCGAGCCGATCAGCGAGAGCGACTCGCTGCAGGGCTGGCCCGAGGTGCACGAGCGCTACGCCGAGCACTTCGGCGTGAACCCGGAGCTCGGGCGCAAGGCCTACGCCGAGCACCCCAGCCGGCAGTGACGGGATTCGGCGCGGCCGCCTGGTATGCGGTGCGCCCCGCCGCGAACCGCAAGCCGGCCACCTACCGCTGCCCGCTGTGCGGCGACCTGCTGCCCGCGCTCAGCGCCCACATGCTCGTGCTGCCGGAAGGAGACGCGTCCCGCCGCCGCCACGCGCATGCAGACTGCGTGATGGACGCGCGACGCGACGGGCGGCTTCCCCTGCGCGAAGAGGTGGAGCCGCGCCCGCCGAGCCTGCTGGCCCGGCTGCTGGGCCGCGTCCGGCGCTGACGCGCGACGAGCTCCGCGCCCGCGACCGCACGCCGACAAGAACTCCCACGACCGCCGAGATGGAACCGCGCGACGGGCCGGCGGGCCCGCCGCGCGTTCCTTCTGTGCCCGTCAGCCGGGCGTGTTGGTGAGGTTCTCGACCTGCGTGGCGGTGATCTTCGCCCAGCTGCCCCGCACGTCTCCCCCGCCGTCTGAACAGTCGAGGGTGATCGTCCCGGGGCCGTTGGAAAAGCCGACCGGGTTCATGGTCAGCGTCTGGATGTCGGCCCCGCCCGGCGGCTCCACCCGCGCGCGGGCGATGTCGAAGTCGCCGCTCGGCAGGAGCGTGCGGCAGGTGACCAGACGGGCAGGGCCCGCGCCCGCGTTGCGGGTGATGATCGTGGCGGTCACGGCGTACTTGCCGTCGGGCACGTCCAGCTCGAGCAGCGTCCCGAAGCCCGAGTCCGAGATCGCCTGCTCGCCGTCGTGGAAGCGCGAGAACGCGTCACTCGGCCCGCGCGGGCCCACCTCGCCCTGCGGCCCCTCCTGGTTCCACGCCAGCGGCCGCTCGGACGGGCGGCACTCGTCACCGTCCTCCGCGTCGATCACCCGCAGCTGCCCCTGGTTCTTCTGGTGGCAGGCATGGATCTCGTCGTCGTCGGAATCGGGGATCGCAGCCCCCGCAACTCCGCCGACGACGAACACGCCCGCAACGGCCAGCGTGAGCATCGCGCTCCTGCGTCGTAGCCCTCGGCCGGCTGCCAGCAGCCGTTCCTTCATGGTGCACCCCCCGGTGCTCGCGAGTAGTCCAACTGCGGTACCACGCTAACCCGATTGGGGTTACCAAAGAAGAACGCCGGGCCCCTCCAGGCGTCAGCCGACCAGCGTGCCCTGCGCCCTCGCCGGCGCCAGATCGAAGTCACCGGCGAAGCGGGCCTCGTACGCGCCGAGGACGAGTATCGACTGCAGCAGCGACAGCCCGTCGGCACAGGCGGCCCGCCCGTCGGGGCCCGTTCGCGCCGAGCAGATGGCCTGGCCGCCCGCGCTGAAGTCGATCGTCTTGCCCGCCACCGGCTGCAACGGCGTGCCGCCCGTGAGCACCGCCGACGGGCCCAAATTGAGCTCGAAGGGGTTGAGCTGGAGCAGCGCAGGCTTGGCGACGAGCTCGGACGGGGCCGGCCCGACCGTGACCGAAGCCGGCTCGCTCGTACCGAAGGCGTTGACCGCCGCGACGCTCAGGGTGATCGCGGCGGGTGGCAGGCCCGAGACCACGATCTCCCGCACGTCCGCTCCGCGGCGCGCGAGCACCTCGCCGTCCTCGTTCAGGACCACGTAGCCATCCGCGTTGGCAGCCTCGCCGAACGTCAGCTTCACTGATCGTCCCTCATCGAGCCGCTCCGCCTGCAAGTCCGGGGGCATCTGCGGCTCGGCCAGACCCACGTCGTTCACATCGACGTTCGCGACCGCGTTGGACACGCCGCCGTCCTCGGAATGCACCCGCACCTCGACGAGGCCGTCGTACGGGGAGCCGTATGCGTGCGTGGCCACCGGCTCGGTGGTCGTCTGGTCGATCACACTGTCGCCGTCGAAGTCCCACTCGAACCGGATCAGGGACGAATCGACGTCGTAGGAGCCGGAAGCGTCGAACGTGATGGTCTCACCGGGCCGTGCGACGTAGTCGCCGTAACCGAGCAGTGCGGTGGGCCGCGTCCTGATCTCGCCGACGGCATCCAGCAGCGCCTCGCGCGTGTCGCCCGTGTTCAGGATCACCTTGCCGGAGGTGCGCGACGCCAGGTCCTCGTAGACACCGGTGAGGAAGCTCGGCACCACCGGATAGACATTCACCGGGTCGATCTCCAGGCTGCGCGCGACCACATCGGCGCTCGTGTAGCCGGCGGCGCGGTCGGGGTCGTGGTAGCCGGCGTCGGTGAGCACGACGGCCGCCTTGGTGGCCCCGGGAGTCCAGTCGAGCGTGTTGAAGGTCGTCATCAGCGCGTGCAGGAGCGCCTCGGGCGTGTCCCCGCCGCCGCTCGCCACGAGCCCGTTCAGGCCCGTGCGGAAGGCGCCGATGTCAGTCGTCAGCGGGGTCACGACGCGCGAGACGAACGCGTCGAACGAGTCCCTGTACTCGGTCAGCGCCACCCGCCCTCGCGCGTCGACGATCGCGGTGCCCGCCTCGTCGGCGATCTCGCGCGCGGCGTGGATGGCGCTCGACATCGAGCCCGTGGTGTCGATGAGGAACGCCACGTCGAGGCCATCGGTCCCGATGTTGATGATCAGGATCGCGGTGTCGATCTCGTCCGCCCGGTCGGGCAGGCGCTCCGCAAGCGCCAGCGCGATCTCCCGCGCCGCCTCGTCGATCTCCGCTCCCTCGTTTGCGTACTCGCCGTGGTCGCCGTGGACGAAATCGGCGAAGTTGTTGTTGCAGATCGCGTCGTTGCGGTCGCACCACGACCCGGCGCTGTCCTCCAGATCCTCGGGGAGGTAGGGCCTGCGGGCCTCGAGTATCCCGTTGTCGGTCCAGCAGCTGACGCTGCCGCGCCGCCACGGCGACTTGTCGCCACGACAGGCCGGCGGGAACGGCCCGCGCCCCTCGGGGAGGTACAGCTTGGGATCCCCGAAGAGAGCGACGAAGGCGACCTGATCGCGGACCGTCCGCGACAGCCGGGGCAGGGTGTCGCCAACGGTCTGGGCGCCCTGGGAGTAGCCGCCGATCACCAGCAGCTCGTCCGGGCAGCGGTCGTGCCGCGCCTCGAGGTAAGACTCGAGCTCCGTCACGCCGGACGCGACGCTGGCGCGGTACTCCCCGCCGGCGCCGCCTGTCCAGCTGGCGTCTGACTCCATCAGGTTCCTGAAGCTCTGGAGGCTGTCGAATCCGATGCCGGCTGCCGGATACTCCTCACCGCCATGCGGACTCGTGCCGAGCTCGTACGTGTTGACGTCGATCTCGGGTCCGATCCTGTCGTCCACGGCCTCGAAGAACTTCGTGGTCTCGCGCCCTCCGAGATCCTGGCCTGATCCGCGCGCGAAGACCAACGTCACGTCAGCGCATGACGAGGTGTGACTGGCCTTCGCCTCGTCGACGGCTTGCCCGCCGAGCGTTCCCGCGAGCACGAGCGCGACGAGCCACATCCGCGTCCAACGCATCCTGCGCACCCCCTGTCCGCCCCCTGCCGAAGGCGCGATCCTACTTACAGGTGACGAGCAGGCGCAAGGGAGGCCGGCTGCCCCGGAAGGGTCAGGGCACGAGTCCTACGCCCCCGGCTCGCGCACCTCTCCCGCCGCCTCGCGCCGGGCCTCCGCCCGCCGTGCAGCGTCCCGCATCTCGAACACGTCGGTGGCCCAGTCGCCCACCTCGCGCGTGACGTCGCGTACCGCGCGGGCCACGATGCCGGCGATGTTGCCCGCGTGCGACGCACCCGACTCGACCACGACCTGGAGGGTGTCCTTGCGCGTCTCGAGCTGTGTAGGCGTGTCGGTCATGAAGGGATCAGGCTGCGACGAGCTCGCGCTCCGGAGCGCTGTCGTGCTGCTCGGGCTCCGAACGGCCGCCAAGCCCGAAGAGCCTCGGCGGCAGCGCCAGCTTGACGATCTTACGCACGACACTCCCGAACTGCCTGCCCAGCGGGCCCGAGTTGTACGGGATCCCGTAGCGCTCGCAGATCTCCCTCACCTCCACCGAGATCTGCGCGTACCGATGCGCCGGCAGGTCGGGGAACAGGTGGTGCTCGATCTGGTGGCTGAGGTTGCCCGACAGGACGTGGAACAGCTTGCTGCCGGTCAGGTTCGCCGAGCCCAGCAGCTGGCGGAAGTACCACTGGCCGCGCGTCTCGTTCTCGGCCTCCTCCTCGCTGAAGTCGTGCACCCCGTCGGGGAAGTGGCCGCAGAAGATGATCGTGAACGACCACAGGTTGCGGGCCAGGTTGGCGGTGGCGTTGCCGGCCAGCACGAGCGGGAACGAGGGGCCCGACAGCGCCGGGAAGAGCACGTAGTCCTTCAGCGTCTGGCGGCGCACCTTGCGCCAGATGTCTGCGATGACATCGCGCTTCTCGGCGAGGGTGGTCTCGCCCGACACGATGCGCTCGGTCTCCACGTCGTGCAGCGCCACGCCGTACTGGAAGAACGTCGCGAGCAGCGTGGCGTAGAGGGGGTTGCCCAGGTAATACGGGTGCCAGCGCTGGTCCTCGGACATGCGCAGGATCCCGTAGCCGATGTCGCGGTCCTTGCCCACGATGTTCGTGTGGGTGTGGTGCATGTAGTTGTGCGAGTGGCGCCACTGGTCGCCGGGGCTGGCGGTGTCCCACTCGAACGTCTTGCCGTCCAGGCGCGGGTCCTTCATCCAGTCGTACTGGCCGTGCATGACGTTGTGGCCGATCTCCATGTTGTCGAGGATCTTCGACAGGGAGAGGGCGGCGGTGCCGCCGAGCCAGGCGGGCGGCAGGAACCCGACCATCAACAGGCCGCGGCCGGCCACCTCGAGCCCGCGCTGGGCGCGGATGACCTTGTTGATGTAGTCGGAGTCGCGCTCGCCGAGGTCGGCCATCACGCGCGTGCGAATGGCGTCGAGCTCGGTGCCGAAGGCCTCGAACTGCTCGGGTGTGAGGCTGGGTGCGGAGGTGGACATGGCTGGCTCCTGGTCGAGTTCGGTGTTCAGAGGTCGAGCGAGACGTCGCCGACGGGCACGGACACGCAGATGCGGATGAGCTCGTCCTCGCCCGTCGAGACCTCGCCGGTCACGACGTTGCGAACGGCGCCCGAGGCCTTGCGGCAGCTGCACGTGTTGCAGATCCCCATGCGGCAGCCGTGGTCGGGCGCCAGGCCCGCGTCCTCGGCCTGCTCGAGCAGCGCCAAGCCGCTGTTGGCGGCCTCGCGCCCGCTGGCCGCGAAGCTCACCGTCCCCTCGGCGCCGTCGGTGTCGAAGGTCATGGCGGGCGGCGGCGTGAAGGTCTCCACCGCCGGCTCGGGCAGCCCGTCCTGCGCCCACACGGCGCGGACCGAGTCGATCAGGGCCGGCGGGCCGCAGACGAAGGTGGCGGCGCCGGCATGCTCGGAGATGGCGGCGCGCAGGTGCTCGCGGCAGAAGCGTCCCGTCAAGAGCTGCCCGCGCCCGCGCGTGAAGCCGCGGGCCACGCGCAGCCGCTCGTGGCGTGCCTGGAGCTCCTCCAGCTCGGCGCCATACAGCGCCAGCTCGCGCGAGCGCGCGTAGTTGAGGAAGCCGATCTCGCCTTCGTAGCCCTCATCGCAGAGCGTGCGCAGCATGGCCATGACCGGGGTGATGCCGCTGCCGCCGCTGATGAGCAGCACGCGCTCGTGCCGCGCGTCGGGCAGCACGAACTCCCCGTCCGCCTGGCTGAGGCCCACGATCATGCCCGGCCGCGCGTGGTCGCGCAGGTGGCGCGACACCTTGCCCTCGGGGTGGGTGGACACCGTCAGCTCGAGCGTCCCGCCGGCCGCGTGCTGCGATCCGGCCGGGGAGTAGGGCCGCGTCTCGCGCACGCCGTCGATCTCCACGCTCAGCCCCACGAACTGCCCGGCGCGCAGGCCGCGCCAGTTCTCGTTGGGGGAGAGCGAGAGCGTGACGCTCTTGGGCGTCTGGCGGCGGACGCCCGTGACCTCGGCGCGCGCCTCGCCCTTGACCAGCAGCGGGCGCACCAGCTCGACGTAGCGGTCGACGCCGTGCGGGTAGGTGAGCGCCTCGAGCAGGTTGGAGCGCAGCAGTCTGCGGCCGAGGCCGCGGGATGAGGTGGCGGGGGGCAGCGTGGTCTCCTCAGAGGTCAGTCGGTGCACAACTGTTCACAGAGTACGCCCTACCCCGCTCGGCGTCACACCATGCGTCTGTGAAGCTAGTCACACTACGTCTGTGAACAGCCGTGCTCCAAAGGCGGGCGCCACGCGGCAGGAGCGCAAGCAACGCACGCGCCGGGCGCTGCTCGACGCCGCGCTCGAGCTGCTGGAGGAGCAGAGCTTCTCCAGCCTCAGCCTGCGCCAGGTCACGCGTGCGGCGGGCATCGTGCCCACGGCCTTCTACCGCCACTTCGACGAGATGGAGGAGCTGGGCCTGGTTCTGATCGATGAGTCGTTCCGGACGCTGCGGGCCATGATTCGCGACGCGCGCGTGGACCCGGACGCCTACGAGCACGCCATCCGCAACTCGGTGGAGGTCCTCGTGCGCGAGGTGCACGCCCACGACTCCCACTTCCGCTTCATCGGCCGCGAGCGCTTCGGCGGCGTGGCGGCGCTGCGGCACGCCATCCGCGGCGAGATCCGGCTGTTCGCCAGCGAGCTCGCCACCGACCTCGCCCGCTTCCCCTACCTCGACAGCTGGACCACCGAGGACCTGCAGATGCTGGCCGGCCTGATCGTGAACGCGATGGTCTCCACCGCCCAGGCCATCCTCGACGCGCCGCCCGAGGACCCGGCCGCGGAGGCCGAGATCATCAAGACCGCCGAGAGCCAGCTGCGGATGATCATGCTGGGCGTGCCGCACTGGCGCAGCGCCGGGGCGCCGGCGCGACCGCCGGCTTGACCGGCGCACTCAATGTGACAGGAGCTGCGAGGAGAGCCGGCCGCCGAGCCGGTCAGAGCGCCAGGATGAGCGCGAGGGCCTCGTCGACGGCGCGCAGCTCGCTCGCCTCGAGACGCCCCGCGGATCGGCCCAGGCGGTGCGGATCCACCACCGTCGTCTGCTCGACGAGCACGCGAGTCTCCCGCCCCTCGAGCGACACCCGGGGGCGGAAGCTCGTGGGCATCGCACTCGTCGACGTGGGCGCGACGAGCGTGGTGCTGAGGTCGAGGAACTCGTCCGCCTGCACGATGACCGCGTAGCGGGCTCCGCGCTGCTCGTGCCCGCGCGCGCCGCGACGCGACGGCAGGCGGAACACCTCACCGCGGACCATCTCAGTCGGGGGCCGGCGGCGCCAACTCGGCCAGCTGCTCGCGAATGATCCGCATCTCGGCACGATCGGCCTCGTCGGCCGCCACGCACCGGACCTCCTCGCGGACCGCCGAGCGGACCCGTCGGCGCGCCGCGGCCTCGCGCAGAGCCGTGCGCACGGCTTCGGAGTCGGTCATGTCGCCGGCGCGGACCACGTCCAGCGCCGCGGCCGACGCGTCGTCAAGGCGAACGTGGAGCGATCGCGCCATCACCGAAACGTAGCACGAATGATGCTACACACGCCAGCCCGTCCGGATCCTCGGTCAGCTGGTCCGACACGTTGCCTCCTTTGCCCTGGGCTTGGCGACGACCACCTGTGATATGTCCCTGGAAAGGCCCTGGGGTCAAACGCGGCCCTGCCTCAGGCCGCGACCCGCTCGCCGAAGCGCCGCAGGCAGCCCGGCCAGCCGCCCTCGCCGCCGACGGCGTCGCGGGTCTGCTCCCAGCCGTCGCCGTGGCGATCGAGGTTGCGGTGCTCCAGCTCGACGCGCGTGCGCTCCGGGCCGTCGGAGACGAACCGCACCTCCACCTCGCTCGTCTTGTCCGGGTCGGTCTCGATCTGCCAGCGGGGGTCGATGTCCCAGCTGATCACGACGCGGTCCGGCGGCTCGTAGGCGAGCACGCGGGCCCAGTGGCACTCGCTGCCGTCGGTGCCGCGGTCGTACACCTGGCCGCCCTCGCGCGGCTCGAACACCCGCTCGGCGATCTCGACGTCGAGCAGGTTGTACTCGGGCGGCCACCAGCTGCCGATGCCCTCGGTGAACACCGAGAACGCACGCTCGATCGGCGCCTCCACCACGATCTGCTCGCGCACTGCCGTGTCCTGTGCCTGCTGTCCGGTCATGGGACCTCCTCCTCTGTTTGCTCGACCGCCGCCTTGTATGACGCCAGGGCGGTGGTCCAGAACTTGTCGAGGTAGGCGCGCAGCGCGCCCACCCCCTCGGGATCGAGCTGGTAGATGCGGCGGTTGCCGGCGGGCCGGTCGACCACCAGCCGCGCGTCCTTGAGCACCCTGAGGTGCTGCGAGACGGCGGGGCGGCTGACCGGCAGCTCGCGTGCAAGCTCGCCGACGGCGCGCGGTCGATCGGCGAGGCGCTCGAAGATCGCGCGCCGCGTCGGGTCGCCCAGTGCCGTCAATCCATCAGCTCGGTAAGTTGCCACGTACGGTAAGTTAGCACTTACGTGGCACGACGAAGAGGCGAACCGCCGCGCTCAGCGGCGCGCAGGCTGACTGCAGAGCGCCGCGAAGCGCTCGTGCGCTCCTTCCAGATCCGTGCACCAGGTCCCAGGCATCCCACCAAGACAACCTGGACAGTTCCGTCCAACTTGTGCTAGCTTGGACATCGCTGTCCAACTTCTGCCTCGACACGGAGACTCCCATGCCCGCCCTGCTCCTCCTCTGCGCCGCCCAGTTCATGGTCATCCTCGACATCACCGTGGTGAACGTGGCGCTGCCGTCGATCCAGGCCGATCTCGGGATCGCGATCGACGATGTCCAGTGGCTGATCACCGCCTACACGCTCGCCTTCGGCGGGCTGCTGCTGGTCGGTGGGCGGGCTGCCGACCTCTTCGGGCGGCGGCCCGTCTTCCTCGCCGGCCTCGCTGTCTTCACGGGAGCCTCCCTCGGCGCCGCGCTCGCCGCCTCCACCGAGGCGCTCATCGCCGCCCGCGTGGGCCAGGGCATCGGCGCCGCCATGCTCTCCCCAGCCGCGCTCTCCCTGATCACCGTCACCTTCCCCGACGGCCCGCAGCGCCAGCGCGCGCTCGCTGCCTGGGCGGCCGTCGCCGCAAGCGGCGGCGCGTTCGGCGTGCTCGCCGGCGGCGTCCTGACCGAGGCGTTCGAGTGGGAGGCCATCTTCCTCATCAACGTGCCGGTCGGGATCGCCGTGGCGCTCGGCGCGCTGCGCGTGCTCCCGGAGGGTTCCGCGGAACCCTGCGACCAGCCCAGGCGCATCGACCTCCCCGGGGCCCTGCTCGCCACCGGCAGCCTCGTGGCGCTCATCTACGCGCTCGTGGAGGCGCCGTCCGCCGGCTGGGGCTCGGCCCAGACGCTCGGGCTGCTCGCCGCGGCGGCCGGCGGCCTCGCCGCCTTCGTCGCGGTGGAGCAACGCGCCCAAAGCCCGCTCGTCGCCCTCAGCGTCTTCCGCCGCCGCGCGACCGTCACCGCGCTCGTACTGATGATCGCCGGCATGGGCACCGTGCTGTCTTCGTTCTTCTTCCTCACCCAGTACCTGCAGCACGTGCTCGGGCACTCGGCGCTCCAGACCGGGCTCGAGTTCCTCCCGGGCGCGCTGCTGCTCGTGGTGGCCGCCCACGCGGGCGGGCAGCTGATCGCCAAGGTCGGCGCCAAGCCCGTGCTCGGCGCCGGGATGACGCTCGGCGCGATCGGGGCGTTCGTCCTCAGCGGGGTCTCGCCCAACGGCAGCTACCTGGCCGACGTCCTGCCCGGCCTGCTGGTGCTCGACGCCGGCATCGGCCTCGCCGCGTCCGGGATCTTCATCACCGCCATGGCCGGCGTGGGCCACGACGAGGCGGGCCTGGTGAGCGGGCTCACCACCACCGCACACGAGATCGGCATCGCGCTCGTCCTGCCGGTGCTCTCCACGATCGCGGTGAGCACCATCGGCAGCGACACGCTCGCGGCGAGTGCGGACATCGACCCCGCCCAGGTCACCGCCGGCTTCGGCGATGCGTTCCGGGCGGCTGCCGCTATCGGCCTCGGCGCCGCGCTGCTGGCGGTCATCGCCCTCAGACGCGACGACGTGGCTCCCGGCACACAGCCCGCGTTCGCCCACTAGACGGCTCCGGTCCGGTCGCTACGTTGACATGCATGTCCGAGATGGCATCGCGAGGAGGGCGGGCCAAGCGCGCCGACGCTCAGCGCAGCATCGCCAGGGTCCTGGACGCCGCCCTCACCCTTCTGCCCGACCGGCCCGACGCGAGCATGGGCGACATCGCCCGCGCGGCCGGGGTGGCGAGGCAGACCGTGTACGCGCACTTCGACTCGCGCGAGAGCCTGCTCGTGGCGGTGGCGGGCCGGGCGCTCGAGCAGGCGGTGGAGGCCATCGACGCCGCCGAGCCGGACACCGGGCCGCCCGCGGCAGCACTCGAGCGCCTCACCCGCGCCTGGTGGGACACGGTGCAGCGCCGCGCGCGTGTGCTGCACGCCCTCGCCGGCGCCTTCCCTCACGCCGAGGGCATCCACGACTTCCACACCCCCATCCTCAGCCGCGTCGAGCGGCTCGTCCGCCGCGGGCGGCGCTCCGGCGACTTCGCGAGCGACGTGCCGGTGGGCTGGCTCGCCACGAGCTTCCTTGCCGTCATGCACGCGGCCGCGGACGACGTCGCCGCCGGGCGCATGAAGGCCGAGGCAGCCGGCGACGCGCTCGAGCGCACCGTTCCGCGCCTCTTCGGCGTGCGCTGCTGAGGCGATCTCACACCTTGACTTCAAGCGCGGTTGAGGCCGTAGCTTGCCCGCAGCCCCGAACCCCACCGGAGGACCCCAGATGACCGAACCCGCCACGCCCGCCCTGCCCCTCGACGACCTGCGCGCCTCGCTGGCGGGGCGCGTGCTCACGTCCGCCGAGCCAGGTTACGAACGGGCGCGCGAGGTCTTCAACATGGCCTTCGACCTCCGCCCCGCGCTCATCGCCCGGCCCGTGGGGGCGGACGACATCGCAGCCGCGATCGCGTTCGCTCGCGACACCGGCCTCGAGCTGGCGATCAAGGGCGGCGGCCACGGCATGGCCGGCCACGGTGCCACCGACGGCGGCCTGCTGCTGGACATGTCGGACATGAAGGGGATCGAGATCGACCCGCACGCCCGCACCGCCTGGTCCCAGGCCGGCCTCACCGCCGGCGAGTACACCGACGCCGCCGCCCGCCACGGCCTGGCCACCGGCTTCGGCGACACCGGCTCCGTGGGCATCGCCGGCATCACGCTGGGCGGAGGCATCGGCTGGCTGGTGCGCAAGCACGGGCTGACGATCGACAGCCTGCTCGCCGCCGAGCTCATGACGGTCGACGGCGAGCTGGTGCGCGCCGACGCCGACAGCCACTCCGACCTCTTCTGGGCGCTGCGCGGCGGCGGCGGCAACTTCGGCGTGGTCACGCGTCTGCAGTACCGGTTGGAGGAGGTCGACGGGATCCTCGCCGGCCTCTTCGTGCTCCCGGCCACGGCCGAGAACTTGCGCCGGTTCATCGACGCAGCGGCCCAGGCGCCCGACGAGCTCACGATCATCAGCCACGTCGCGCCCGCCCCGCCGGCGCCGTTCCTCCCCCCCGAGCAGCACGGCAAGCTCGTGCTGATGGGCATGTTCGCCTACGCGGGCGACCCCGGCGCGGGCGAGCGCGCGATCGAGCCGATCCGCAGCATCGCCACGCCGATCGCCGAGATCGTGCGGCCGGTGCGCTACCCCGAGATCTTCGGTCTCTTCGGCGAGGGGCCGCCCAGGGTCGCGATGGCCACGCGGACCTCGTTCTCCGACGACATCGACGAGGCCACCGCGGCGGCCATCGTCGAGCGCGTGCGCACCGCGCCGGTCCGCGGCGCCGTGCAGATGCGCGTGCTCGGCGGCGCCATGGCCCGTGTGCCGGCCGGCGCCACCGCCTTCGCGCACCGCGACCGGCGCGTGATGGTGATCACCGGGGCCATGGGCGATGACCCCGCGCAGGCGCCCGACCTCGACGGCTGGGCACACGAGACGGCGGCGGCGCTCGGCCTCTACGGCAACGGGGCGTACGTGAACTACCTCGCCGACGAGCCCGAGCGCGTGCGGGAGGCGTACCCGGACGCGACCTACGAGCGCCTCGCGCGAGTCAAGGCGCAGTACGACCCGGACAACGTCTTCCGGGTGAACCAGAACATCGCTCCTGCCGCGTAGCCGCCGGCGGGGCTGCGCGCGCCAGGCGACCGCGATCACGCGCGGGTCCTGGCCGTGCTGGCGGCGGGCGAGCGCGACGCCGATCGCGGGGCGTCCCTGTCGGGCCCGTATGCTCTGCGCATGACCGGCCTGCCTGTCCAGGTCAGCCGCCACGAGTCCGAGATCGGCTGGTGGGAGATGGTCTCGCGAGGGCCCTCGGAGCGGCTTCGCCAGCAGGTGCGGGGCTACTGCGGCTACGAGGAGGAGACCACCGGCTTCACCCGCCGGCGCGAGCTCCCCTCGGGCGAGGTGGTGGTGATCATCGGCTTCGGCCCCAAGCTGCGGACCACCTACCCGGGCCTGGCGCACGACCGCGTGCTCACGCACCGCTCGTTCGTCGCCGGGCTCCACGACACGCACTGCTTGGTCGAGACGCCCGGCACCCAGGCCGGCATCCAGCTCAACCTGACGCCGCTCGGCGCCCACCTGCTGCTCGGGTTGCCGATGCACGAGCTCACCAACCGCGTCGTGGACCTCGGCGACGTGCTCGGCGCCGACGCCGACCTGCTGGTGGAGGAGCTCCATGATGCCCCGGACTGGCAGGCGCGCTTCGAGCTCCTGGACGACGTGCTCGTGCGCCGGCTCGACTCGGCGCGCCCCGCGTCCCCCGACGTGGCCTGGGCCTGGCAGCGCATGATCCGCAGCGGCGGGCGACTCCCGGTGGGCGAGCTCTGCGAGGAGCTGGGCTGCAGCCGCAAGCACATCGTCCGCCGCTTCGACGAGCAGATCGGGCTGGCGCCGAAGACCTTCGCCCGCGTGCTGCGCTTCCAGCGCGCCGTGCACATGCTCGGCCACCGCGACGGCGCGAGCTGGGTGGACGAGCGCGAGCGCGGCGCCGGGCGGGGGATGACCTGGGGCGAGGTCGCGCTCGAGTGCGGCTACTTCGACCAGGCGCACATGAACCGCGACTTCCGCCAGTTCGCCGGCGCCAGCCCGGGCGAGCTGGCGGCCAGCCTGCTCCCCGACGGCGGCGGGCTCGCCGGCTGATGGCAGGTCACATTCGTCCAAGACGCGCGCGGGCGGCCCGCCTAGCGTGGCGCTGACTGCAACGAGCGAAGGAGACCGCGATGAGCGTGGAGACGAGCAGCGCGACCGGAGAGACAGCGAAGGGCGCGCCCAATATCTACCCGTGCCTGGGCTACCGCGATGCCAGGGCGGCGATCGCCTGGCTCTGCGAGGCGTTCGGCTTCGAGGAGCGGATGGTGCACGCCGGCGAGGATCGCGACGTGGCTCACGCCGAGCTCAACCTCGGCCCCGGGATCGTCATGCTCGGCTCGCAGCAGGAGGGCATGCCCAGCGCGGGCGAGCTCACGCCGAGGCCCACGGGCGACGAGCTGAACTTCGCGCAGCTCCCGTTCTCCATCTACGTGGCGATCGAGGACATCGATGCGCACTGCGCCCGGGCCCGCAGCGCCGGCGCCGAGATCGTGCGCGAGCCGTTCGACACCGACTACGGCTCGCGCGACTACGCGGCGCGCGACCTCGAGGGCAACGTCTGGAGCTTCGGCACCTACCGGCCCGTCGGAGGCTGATGGGATGGAGTTCAAGCTCGAGCTGATCCCGGTTCCGGTCTCCGACGTCGACCGGGCCAAGGCGTTCTACGCAGAGCGGGCCGGCTTCACGGTGGACAACGACGTAACGGTCCGGGAAGGCCTGCGCTTCGTCCAGCTGACCCCGCCGGGATCGGACTGCTCGGTCTCGATCGGTGAGGGCATCACCGAGATGGCGCCCGGCTCGCTCCAGGGACTTCAGCTCGTCGTCGAGGACGTCGAGGCGGCCCGTGACGAGCTCTCGGCGCGAGGGCTCGAGGTCTCCGACATCCAAGACTTCCCGTGGGGCCGGTTCGTGTTCTTCAGCGACCCCGATGGCAACCGCTGGGCGGTCCAGCAGATCCCGGACTACGGCGAGGGACGCACCCAGCCCGAGGTCTAGGCAGCGAGCAGCTCGTCGAGCCGGCGCTCGAGCGCCCCGCCCACGACCTCGCGCACCGGGCCCTCGGCGAAGCGCTGCACCAGCTCCTGCAGGAAGCCCTCGATGACCAGCCGGGTGGCGGCCTCGCGCGGCAGCCCGCGCGACATCAGGTAGAAGAGCTGGTCGCGGTCGATCTGGGCGATGGCCGCCGCGTGCGTGCAGCGCACGTCGTTGGCCTCGATCTCCAGGCCGGGGATGGCGTCCGCGTGCGCGCGCTTGGACAGCAGCAGGTTGCGTGACTCCTGGAAGGCGTCTGTCTGCTGCGCGCCCACGTCGACCTTGATCATCCCCCGCCACACCGCACTGCCGCGATTCTGCAGCACGCCGCGGAAGGCCAGGTCCGATGTCGTGTGCGGCGCCGCGTGCTCCTGCGTGGTATCGAAGTCCAGGTGCTGGCGACCCATGCCGGCGTAGGCGCCCGTGACCTTGGCGTCGGCGCCCTCGCCGGCCAGCTTGGTCTCCATCCGCACCTTGCCGTTCTTGCCGCCGAAGCCGATCGCCGCCCAGTCGAGCGAGCCGTGCTTGCCCACCTCGGCGCGCTGGGTGCCGAACATCCACGACTCGTCGTTGAGCTGCTGGCCGCAGACGTAGTGCAGGTTCGCGTTCTCCCCCACCACGATCTCCACGACCGTGTTGAGCAGGCCCTCGCCCTCGGGCTCGGCGCTCAGGTACTGCTCCCACACCTCGGCCTCGGCGCCCTCCTCCACCACGATCATCGTGCGCCAGTTCAGCGCCTCGCCGGCGAGCACGGTGGCGGTGACCGCGATGGGCACCTCCACCCTCACGCCGCGCGGCACGTAGATGAACGCGCCGCCGGCGAACTCGGCCTCGTTGCGGGCCACGAACGGGTCGATGTCGGTGCGCGGCACGATCTTGCCGAAGTGCTCCTCGACGATCGGGGCGTACTCGTCCGACGAAGCAGCCTCGTCCAAGGGCATGACCACGGCGCCCTCGGGCACGCCCGCGGGCGGCTCGAGCAGCACGTCGGAGGGCGCCGGCGAATTCCCGGCCGCGCGCTCGAACGCGTCCAGCTCCAGCCCCTTCAGCTCGGTGAACTCCCAGCCCGGCGTGCCCTTGAACGAGGGCAGCCCGAGCTCGCCCGTCAGAACTGCGGCGCGCTCCCGGCGCGCCGCAAGCCAACCCGGTTCGGCTACAGCCGAGGCCCCGCTAGCCAATGGACCCTTCCATCTGGAGCTCGATCAGGCGGTTCATCTCGACCGCGTACTCCATCGGCAGCTCCTTCGTGATCGGCTCGATGAAGCCGTTCACGATCAGCTTGGACGCCTCCTCCTCGCTGATCCCGTGCGACTGGAGGTAGAAGATCTGCTCGTCGCCGATCTTCGAGACGGTGGCCTCGTGGCCGACGTTCACGTCGTCCTCGCCGATGCGGATGGTGGGGTAGGTGTCGCTGCGCGAGTCCTCGTCGAGGAGCAGCGCGTCGCACACCACCGTGGAGCGCGACTCCGTGGCGCCCTTGGCCACCTCCAGCAGGCCGCGGTAGGAGGAACGCCCGCCGTCCTTGGAGATCGACTTGGCGAAGATGTTCGACGTCGTGCGCGGCGCCGCGTGGATGATCTTGCCGCCCGCGTCCTGGTGCTGACCGTTGCCGGCGAACGCGATCGACAGGATCTCGCCGTGGGCCTCCTCGCCCATGAGGTACACGCTCGGGTACTTCATGGTGAGCTTGGAGCCGAGGTTGCAGTCCACCCACTCGACCGTCGCGCGCTCCTGCGCCACGGCCCGCTTGGTCACGAGGTTGAACACGTTCTGCGACCAGTTCTGCACAGTCGTGTACCGAATCCGCGCGCCCGGCTTGGCGATGAGCTCCACCACCGCGGAGTGCAGCGAGTCGGACGAGTACGTGGGAGCCGTGCAGCCCTCGACGTAGTGAACGTGCGAGCCCTCGTCGGCGATGATCAGCGTGCGCTCGAACTGGCCCATGTTCTCCGTGTTGATGCGGAAGTAGGCCTGCAGTGGCATCTCCACCTCGACGCCCGGCGGCACGTAGACGAACGAGCCGCCCGACCACACGGCGGAGTTCAACGCGGCCAGCTTGTTGTCGTTGGGCGGGATGATCGTGGCGAAGTACTCGCGCACGATGTCCTCGTGCTCGCGCAGGGCCGTGTCCATGTCCATGAAGATCACGCCCTGCTTCTCGAGCGCCTCGTTGACCTGGTGGTAGACCACCTCGGACTCGTACTGCGCGCCCACGCCGGAGAGGAACTTGCGCTCGGCCTCGGGGATGCCCAGGCGGTCGAACGTCTTCTTCACGTCCTCGGGCACCTCGTCCCAGGAGCGCTCAGCGCGCTCGGACGCGCGGACGAAGTAGTGGATGTTGTCGAAGTCGATCTCGGCCAGGTGCGGGCTGCCCCACGTGGGCATGGGCCGGGCGAGGAAGTGGTCGAGCGCCTTGAGGCGGAAGTCGCGCATCCACTGCGGCTCGCTCTTGAACTCGGAGATCTTCTCCACGATCTCGCGGTTGAGCCCCTTGGGCGCCTTGTAGAGGTAGTTCTCGGCATCGTGGAAGCCGAAGCGCTCCGTGTAGTCCGCGTTGATGCGGGAGAGCTCCTGCTGCTCGGCAAGTACTTCAGGGGTTGCCATGTCTCAGTCGACCTCCAGCTTGATCGTGTCGTCGTCGATGACGACGTCGAAGGTGTCCACCGCCACGTAGGCGGGAAGCGTCTTGGGCTGACCCGTCTTCAGGTCGAAGAGCGAGCCGTGGCGCGGGCACTCGATGGTGCACAGGTCCTGGTCGAGCGTGCCCTCCACCAGCGGGCCGTTGTCGTGCGAGCAGCGGTCCTCGATCGCGTAGACGGTGCCGGCGCAGTTGAACACGCCGATCTCGAGGTCCTCCCACTCCACCAGGCGCATGCCGCCGGGCGGGAGCTCGGACAGCTCACAGACGGTGATCGTTTCCTTCGTCACAAATTTCCTAGTCACGAGATCGGATTTCCTAGAGGGAGTCTAGCGATCCGCCGGGCGGAGCCTTGGCCTCGGGGGTGTCCCCCTCCCAGGCAACGGCCTGGCCCAGGGAGGCGCTCTTGAGCACCTTCAGGGAGAGCAGCGCGCACTTCATGCGGGTGGCGGAGATGTCGATCCCCAGCAGGTCGAGCACGAAGTCCTTGTCGAGCCTGAGCAGCTCGTCGAGGGGCATGCCCACGATCTCCTCCGACGCCATCGACGCCGACGCCTGCGAGATGGCGCAGCCATGGCCGCTGAAGCGCAGGTCCTCGACCTTGCCGTCCTCGCCCACCTTGATCTGCACCTTGAGCTCGTCGCCGCACAAAGGGTTGGAGTCCTCGAACTCGAGGTCGGCGTCCTCGAGCTCGCCCCAGTTCTGGGGCCGCTTGTAGTGCTCGAGGATCTGCTCGCGGTAGAGCTGGTCCATCATCCGAGCTTCAGCACCTCGCGCACGCGCGCGAGGCCGTCGACGAAGCTGTCCACGTCCTCGCGCGTGTTGTGCACGGCGAAGCTGGCGCGCGTGGTGGCCGCCACGCCGAGCTTGCGCATGAGCGGCTGCGCGCAGTGGTGGCCGGCGCGCACGCAGATGTTGCTCGCGCCGAGGATCTCCGCCACGTCGTGGGGATGGGCGCCGTCGAAGGCGAAGGAGACGAGCGAGCCGCGCTGCTCGGCGGCGGGCGGGCCGTAGGTGGTGAGACCGGAGACTTCGTTGAGACGCTCCAGCGCGTAGGAGGTGAGCTGCGCCTCGTGCTCGCGGATGGCGTCGATGCCGATCGAGTCGAGGAAGCGGATGGCCGCGCCCAGTCCGATGGCCTCCACGATCGGCGACGTGCCCGCCTCGAACTTCCATGGCAGCTCGTTCCAGCGCGACTCGTGCCAGTCCACGCGGCTGATCATGTGCCCGCCGCCGATGAACGGCGGCAGCTCCTCGAGCAGCTCGCGGCGGCCGTAGAGCACGCCGATGCCGGTGGGCCCGTACATCTTGTGCGCGGTGAAGGCGTAGAAGTCGGCGTCCAGCTCGCCCATGTCGATGCGCATGTGCGGCGCGGCCTGCGCGCCGTCCACCAGCAGCAGCGCGCCGGCGGCGTGGGCGCGCTTTGCGATCTCGGCGATGGGGTTGATCGTGCCGAGCACGTTGGAGACGTGGGCCACGGCGACGAGCTTTGGACGCTTGCTCGCGAGCAGCTCGTCGAGGGTGTCGAGCTCGAGCACGCCGTCGTCGTCCACGGGCACGTAGTCCACCTGCGCGCCGACGAGCTGCCAGGGCACGATGTTGGAGTGGTGCTCCATCTCGGTGAGGAGCACGTGGTCGCCGGGCTGGACGAGCGTGCGCGCCACGAGGTTGATGGCCCCACTCGCGTTGCCGGTGAACACGACCTCCTTGGTGGAGGCGCCGATCCAGCGCGCCACGATCTCGCGCGCGCCCTCGAAGTCGTCGGTGGAGCGCGCGGCCAGCGGATAGACGCCGCGGTGGATGGAGGCGTGGCGCGTGCGGTAGGCGCGGTCCATGGCCTCCAGCACCTCGGCCGGCTTCTGCGACGTGGCGGCGCTGTCGAGGTAGACGAGCGGGCCCTCGTCGAACTCCTCGCGGAGGATGGGGAAGTCGAGCGCGGTGCCGATCACGCGGCGGCCTCGACCTCGTCCCCGATCCAGCCGTAGCCCTTCTCCTCGAGAACGGTGACGAGCTCGGGACCGCCCTGCTTGACGATCCGCCCCTGCCACATCACGTGCACCTGGGTGGGCTCGATGAGGTGGAGGATGCGCTGGTAGTGGGTGATGATGAGCACCCCCATGTCGGGGCCGGCCACGTGGTTGACGCCGTTGGCCACGGTGCGCAGGGCGTCGATGTCGAGGCCGGAGTCGGTCTCGTCGAGCACCGCGATCTCGGGCTTCTGGAGCGCGAGCTGGAGGATCTCCATGCGCTTCTTCTCGCCCCCGGAGAAGCCCTCGTTGAGGTAGCGGGAGGCGAACTCCTTGGGCACGTCGGTGAGCGCCATGGCGGCCTCGACGGTCTTGCGGAAGTCCTTGAGCTTGATGGCGTCCTCGCCGTGGTGGTCGCGGTGCGCGTTCATGACCGTGCGCAGGTACTTGGTGACGGTCACGCCGGGCACGGCCACCGGGTACTGGAAGGCCATGAACAGGCCCATGCGGGCGCGTTCGTCGGTGTCGGCCTCCGTGATGTTCTCGCCCTTGAAGAGGATCTCGCCCTCGGTGACCTCGAGGTTGGGGTGGCCCATGATCGCGTTGGCCAAGGTGGACTTGCCGGAGCCGTTGGGGCCCATGAGGGCGTGGATCTCGCCCTTGCCCACGGTGAGGTCGAGGCCCTTGAGGATCTCCTTGTCCCCGGCGCTCACGTGCAGGTTCTTGATCTCCAGGTCAGGCATTCGTCTCCAGTTTTCGTTCGGGTGTCAGGCGGCGGTGGTGGCGCTCGTGTGCGCCTCCGAGAACTCCACGAGCTCTTGCAGGGAGGTGCCCTGGAGCGCGCGGATCACGCCGCCCTGGACGCGGGTCCACAGAAGCTTGGTCGCGCAGGCGCGCCCGGCGTCGTCGTGGTGCGAGCAGGCCACGTGCTGGATGCCCTGGGGAGTGAAGCACTCCATCGGGGCGATCGTTCCTTCGAGCGCCTGCACCACCTCGCCCATGTCGATGTCGGTCGCCGGCTTGTTGAGCCGGTAGCCGCCGTGGGCGCCTCTGGTGGCGGCCACCAGGCCGGCCTTTTTCAGGTCGGCCACGACGTGCTCGAGGTAGGAGAGCGGCAGCCGCTCCGCCTCGGCGATCGCCTTGAGCGAGGTGGGCCGCTCGCCGTCGTGGCGGCCGAGCTCGACCATCAGACGGACGCCGTACTCGGTCTTGGCCGAGAAGTTCATCCGGCCTTAAATCCTAGCAGTGGAGTCGGTTATTGCTGCTGGAAGCCGAGGGCGTGCGCGGCCTGGGCGAGCCGATCGTCGAAGGTGACGATTGCCCGGGCCTCGGCGTCCTGGGCGGCCAGCAGCACGCAGCAGTCGGGCAGCTTCAGGCCCGTGCCGGCACGCAGGTTGGCGAGGCGGGCGCCCGCGTCGTGGCCGAGCGGCACCTCCTCCAGACCGAGGTCGCGCAACGCCGCGGATGCGCGGTCGAGCCGGCCGACGGCCGCCGGCCCGGCGAGCACCTCTGCGACCGTCAGCGGACTAGCGGCCAGCGCGTGCTCGGCGACGTCGAGAAGTTGCGTCTCCGCGCGCTCGTGGTGGACGTCCCGCTCATCCAGGTGGGCGATGAGCACGCTGGCGTCGAGGACGATCACTCGGCCCAGTCGTCGCGGAGGCGGCTCAGGTACTCCTCCGGATACGCGCCGGTCAGGGCCCCGCTCGTCCGGCTGATGGCCTCGCGCCGGCGAGCGGCGTCGTCCTCGCGCTCTCCGCCGATGGCCTCATGGCCGGCCTGCACGAGCCGCAGCAGAAGCCTGGAGCGCCTGCCCCGATCGCCCGGCCAGCGGCGGGCGGCGTCGTCCAGGGCGCGGGCGATCTCCTCGGTCTCCGTGATGCTGTGGCGCCGGCGCTCGGTGGGCATCGCGACAGCAAGTGTAGCACCCTCCGATGGGTGCAGCACCGCTCTTTTCGGGGAGAGGTTGCGTCAGAGCGCCAGCGCGTCGAGCTGGCCGTTGAGCTCCTCGAGGACCTCGCTGGTTGCCCTGCGCTGGTTCTCCGCGCGCGCGACCATCATCGCCGCCTCGCACATCGCCCCCAGCAGCATGTGGGCGAGCGGCGCCACCGGGCGCTTGGCGATCCTCTGGGCGTCGATGGCGTTCTGGATGCCCGCGTGCAGCAGCGCGCCGGAGTGGCGCGCCTCGATCGCGCGCATCTGCTCCCAGCCGAGCACGGACGGGGCGTCGAGGAGGGTGATGCGCTGGACGCCGGGGTCGAGGGAGGCCTCGAAGAAGGCTCGGCAGCCGTGTGCGAACGCGTCCCAGGGATCCCGCCTGGCTGCCGCGGCGTTCGTGACCTGCTCGGCGAGCCGGCGCTGCTCCTCCTCGTAGACGGCCTTGAAGAGGTCGCGCTTGTCATCGAACTGGTGGTAGAGGGCGCCCTTGGTGACGCCCGCTCTCGCCACCACGCCGTCGAGGAAGGTGGCGGCGTAGCCGTCCTGGGCGAACAGCTCGCGCGCGGCCTCCACGAGCTTCGCGCGCGTGACTTCGGATCGCTCTTGCTGGGTGGGGGCCATACGCCGTCGGCCAGCATACATACCTGACGTACGTACTTGGAGTATGTAACTGTTCCGCTCATGAACGAGCGAGAAGTTCTCAGTGTGTACGCGGAGGCGAAGGGGCGGCGGGACGTGGCGGCGGCTCTGGCCGTGTGCACGGACGACTGCACGTACTCGAGCGCGGGCTTCGGCGCGCCCGTGCGCGGAAAGGAGGCGCTGCGGGCGTTCTACGGCGCGCTGTTCGAGGCGCTGCCCGACTACTTCGGCGACTTCGACGCGGTGGTGCACGACGCCGGCGGCGCGGTGGCCTGGGGCCGCTGGGGCGGCACCGTGTGCGGCGACTTCATGGGCCTGGGCGCGCGTCCGGGCGCGCGGATCGACGTGCCGGTGGCGTTCGTGTGCACGTTCCGCGACGGGCTGCTGGCCTCCGACACGGGCTACTTCGACGTGGCCACCCTGTGCTCGCAGGCGGGTATCCCCCTGGCGGCGCTGCAGCCACGCTCGGGCGCCGAGTTCGTGGAGCGCTTCGTCTCGTTCTGGCGCGCCCCCGACCCGGCGCTGATCCCCTCGCTCGTGCACCCCGACGTGCGTGCCCGCTTCGTGGGCGTTGTGGACGACGTGGTGGGCGTTGAGGCCTACCGCGCGCAGATCGCGGCGGCCCTCGCGGTGGCGCCGGACCTGCGACTCGAGGTCGTGGGCGGCTTCTCCGAGGGCGAGCGCGTGCTGATCGAGTGGCATGCGTGCTGCAGCGCCGGAGGCCGTCCGGTGGAGTTCGAGGGGATGGACCGCCTCGTGGTGCGCGACGGGCTCGTGGTGGACGCGCGCGTGACCTACGACACGGGCCCGCTGCGCGACGCCCTCGCGGCGGCCGGGGCGCCCGGGACGGCCCGGGCGCCCGGGACAGCCGGGGCGCCGGCGGAGCCGGCGGCCGCCGAGCCGGCGGGACAGCCGACGGCGCCCTGAACCGCAGCGGGCGCCGCTGCGCAGGCCCGCCCCCGCCTGGCTTCGCGCCGGTCCGGACAGCTCGCCGGCGCGAGTGCGGGCGCGGGCGCGGGCTGGTGGTGCCCAAAAGCCCCTGGGGATTGTGCGCAACAAAGTTTCGTGGGAGGCACACAAGTTGCCTGTGGCGCACATTGTTTGCGCACAATCCCCAGGCACGTTCGAGCGAAGTGTGAGGTCCCCCCGGCGGAGCCGCTTCGGCGCGGCGTCGGCGCCGGGCCAGAGCGGCTGAGCGGCGTCGGCGCCGGGCCCGAGCGGCTGAGCGGCCTCGGGGCCGGGCCCGAGCGGCTGAGCGGCCTCGGCGCCGGGCCGGAACGGCTCAACGGCCTCGCCGGGCCCGAGCGGCTCAGCAGCGGCTCGGTGCGTGGCCCGAACGGCTCAACGACGTCCGCGAGCGGGCACTTGCCCGGACGGACGGCGGCTTCCCCCACGCCGGCGGGCCGACGGCGGTGGGAGCATGCGGGCCGCGTCGAGGGCGCCGAGCACGACGGCGTCGAAGACCTCCACCTCACGCGCGCGCGGGTGAAAGGCGCCGCGGAGCGCCTCGTAGGCGGCGTCCGGCCGGCTGCCGGCGCCGGTCAGGGCTCGGCGGGCGGCGAGCACGTCCCGCCAGCGGATTCGCATGCCGCCGGCGCGTAGCGAGGCCGCGATCGAGATCAGGCGGGCGTCGCGCGAGCGCACAGTGAGCCGGAGGCTAGCGGGCGCCGCCCGGGGGCCCGGGCCGGGCGCGATCGCTGCTGGGTCGCTTTGCCCCGACATATTCGGGGTAAAGCGACCCAGCGGCCTAACGGCGCGCCGCCGCGCGGCGCCTGTCCGCGCGGCGCGCCGCCGCCCGGCGCCTGTCCGCGCGGCGCGCGGCCGCCCAGAAGCTGGTGCGCCCCGCCCCGCCGCGGCGCGAGAGGCCGAAGTGGATGTGGTCGCGGTGGGCGGCCGTGCGGTTCACGCGGCGCTTGCGGCGGCCGCGTTTGTCGTAACAGACCGAGTACGGCCGCATCCGCTCGCCGCCGGCGAACCAGGCGCGGCAGTTGTAGATGATCTCCTGCACCCCCATCCGGCGGGCGAGCGCGCGCTCGTTGCCCAAACGATCGGGCGCCAGCAGCAGCGCGATGATGCGCGAGGCCTCACGGCGCTCGCCCCGGCGGGCGGCGTCGAGGTGCCAGTCGAGCGCGCGGCCCTCGGCGTGCAGGGAGTAGTTGTCCTCGCCGAGCTTCTCGCAGCGCATGATGCCCCAGGAGCTGCCGCGCGCATGGCGGTCGAGCCAGTCCTCCAGGGCACGGGTGCCGCGCATGGGCGAGCGGCGGCAGCGCTCGGCGCGGTCGTAGCGCTCGTCGTCGATCGGCTCGCGCACGAGCCGGTCGGCCGGGTTGCGGGGCACGCGCTCGAAGGCCGCGGAGGCGACTCCGGGCACGGCTGCGAGGCAGATCAAGAACACGGCGGTGAGGGCTCCGCGCACGAGCCCTTCATCGGCCCACCGCGCAAACCCTTCAGCCCGCGGTCCACTGGCGTGGACGGATGAACGTGCCCAGCGGACCCACCTGCCACGGCCCGTCGCCGTCGTGGGACGCGGCGAGCCACGCCGAAGCGTCCGCCCGGCCCATCTCGATCAGCGCCTCCACGAAGTGCTCGTCGAAGAAGAGCAGGCTCAGAAGCTCCCCGTGCGTCTTGCTCACGCCGCCGATCAGCTCGTTGAGCAGCCGGAAGTCGGGGTCGCGCAGGCCGCGCAGCCCGGAGTACCGGCGGTCGTACACGCTCGCCGCCACCTCCCCGATCGCGCCGCGCTCGGCGGTGCCGATGAAGATGTAGGGCACCTGCCGGTAGGGCTCCTTTCCGCGCATCGTGCGGTAGAGGCGCGCGCCGGTGGCGGTCTCGTCGGTGAAGAACGCGTTCACGTTGCCGAGCGTGCGCATGTCCTCGATCAGCGGGTCCACGAGGGAGCCCTCGAGCAGGTGCAGCATGCCGTCGCCGAAGTCCGGCGGCGGCAGGTCGTCGCCCGAGTCCTCGCGCTCCATCACCGGGCCCTGGATGGAGTCCACCGCCACGACCACGAGCCGCTCGGCGCCGAGGTCCAGCGCCGGCTTGATCGGGGCGTTCAGGCGCGTGCCGCCGTCCACGTACCAGCCGCGCACCTGCTGGGGGCGCTCGATGAGGACCGGCGGCCAGATGAGCGGGATCGCCGCCGAGGCCCCCACGTGCTCGACCTCGATCTGCGCCGGCACGTACGCGATCGCGTGGGAGCGGTGGAACTCACGCTCGTCGGCCGCCTGCACGAAGACGACGGTCTTGCCGCTGCGCGCCGACGTGGTGACCGCAGCCACGGCCTGCACCGTGCCGTCGCGGACGTTGGCGTCGAGCTGCTCGAAGTCGATCCAGTGCGGCAGGCTCTTCCACAGCGGCGCCGGGTCGAGCAGGCTCGGCAGCCGCACGCCGGGCACGCCGGCGAGCTGGCCCGCGTAGCGAAGGGCGGCCAGCGGCCCGGTGCGGGCGAGGATCGGCCGGATGATGTCGCCCTTGCGCATGACCCGCCAGGTGTCGAGCAGGAGCTCCACCTGCTGCACCGCGGGCAGGTGGTGGTTGGAGGCGAGGGCCGCGGCGTTGATGGCCCCCACGCTCGTGCCCACGTAGGTGCCGGGCCGCTCGCCGCGGCGGTCGAGCTCGGGCAGGATCACCGACAGCGCACCCGCCTCGTAGGCGCCGCGCGCGCCGCCGCCGGCGAGGACTAGGGCGGACCCCACTGCGCTAACCGAGAACGTGGGCCAGGCGCTTGACGTTGCGCAGGTTGGCGTGCGTCACGTTGTCGGTGGTGGAGTTGCCCCCGAACGTGCCGCAGCCCAGGGTGAGCGACGGCTCCAGGCCGGTGACCACCCCGCAGCAGCCCATGGCCGAGGGCGCGTTCACCAGCACGCGGCTGGCCGGCATCTCGCGCGCGAAGCGCTCCACGCGCGCGGGGTCCTCGGTGTGGATGTTGGCGGTGTGGCCGCTGCCCTCGTACTCGAGCAGGGCCCGGCAAAGCGCGAACCCCTCCTCGTCCCCGTCCACCGTGAAGAGCGACAGCACCGGCGCGAGCCGCTCGCGGGCCTGCGCGCCCTGGGGATTGGACGAGTCCGCACAGAACACCAGCAGCCGCGCGTCGTGGCCGCGCTCCAGGCCCACCGCCTGGGCGATCTTGCCGGCCGCCTGGCCCACGAACTGCAAGAGCAGGTCGCCCTCCGCGTCGAAGGCGCCGGCGATAAAGCGGGCGGTCTCGTCCTCGTCCAGGACGACGGCGTCGTTCGCCTCGAGGGCCTCGACCATGACGTCGCGCAGCGTGACGTCCACCACCAGGTGCTGCTCCGAGCCGCAGATGAGCCCGTAGTCGAACGCCTTGCTGTCCACCACGGACTTGGCGGCCCGCTGCACGTCGGCGTCCGCCGCCACCCAGGCGGGCGCGTTGCCGGCGCCCACGCCGATGGCCGGCTTGCCGGAGCTGTAGGCGGCCTTGACCATGGCCGGCCCGCCGGTGGCCAGGATCAGCCCGACGTCCTCGTGGCGCATGAACTTGGCGGTCTTGCGCCGGCTGGTGCGCTGGCGGATCCACTGCACGATGCCCTCCGGCGCACCGTGCTCGTCCAGGACCTCCTGGATGATCTCGCCCACCGTGTTGCCCAGTTCCTGGGCCATCCGGTGGCAGCTGAGGATGATCGCGTTGCGCGACTTGAGCGCGATCAGCGTCTTGTTGATGAAGGTGGGGACCGGGTTGGTGACCGGCACGAGGCCGACGATCACCCCCACCGGGCTGGCGATCTCGGTGACACGGCGCTCGGACTCCTCGGCCAGCGGCCCGAAGCCCGGCTTGCCGGCCATGGCCGCGTAGACGCCGAGCGAGGCGAACTGGATCTTCATGGCCTTGTCGGCGGGGTTGCCGATGTGGGTCTGCTCGACCGACGCCTGAGCGAGCTCCTCCGCGCGCGCGGCCACCGCCTGGGCCACGGCCTCCAGCAGCTTGTCCACGCGCTCCTCGTCCCAGCTCTCGAACTCGCGCTGGGCGGCCACCGCCCTGGCCACCATGGTGTCCACCTCGGGATCGCGGGCCTCGTCGGCGGCCTGCTCTGACAGCCGCTCGTTGGCGCGCTGGAGCTTGCCGGCCACGTCGCGGGCGAGCGAGCGCAGCACGTCCACGCCCGTGCCGGGGTCCTCCTTGAACAGGCGCTTGAGCCCGTCGGTGGAGAAGCGGCGGGCCACCACGTCGGTGTGCGCCACGGCGTTGAGCGAATGCGGGTTCCCGCCCAGCAGGCTGACCTCGCCGAGGAACGACCCCGCGCCCACGTAGTCGAGCACGGAGTCGGTGTCGAGCTCTTCGGAGTGCGACTCCAGGCGCACCTCTCCCTCGTCCACCACGTAGAACGCCTCGCTTCGCTCACCGCGGGCGAAGATCTTCTCGCCGGCCGAAAAGCGCGCCTCCTCGCCGTAGGGCTGGAGCCCGGTCAGCAGCTCGACCTGGAACGCGTCGAGCACGCTCCCCTTCGGGTTCATGAGGCGCTCGGAAGTCATGCCCCGACTCTACCCCGCATCCGTGGGCGCGCCAGGCTAGGGTCGGGACCACGCCGATGTTGGGGATCTTCGCTCGCGCCGTGTCCGGCCCTCGCACGAAATGGATCGTGGTGGGCGTGTGGATCGCGCTTGCCGTGGTGCTCGGGTCGGTGGGCATGATGAAGCTGCCCGACCGGGTGGACGACCAGGTGGGCACGTCGGCCGCCAACCCGGGCGACACCCAGTCCGCGCAGCTGGCCGACACCCTGCGCGAGCGCTTCGAGGGCGGCGAGACCTTCCTGACGCTGGTGGTCTACCGGCGCGAGGGCGGGCTGACGGAGGCCGACCGCCAGGTGCTGCTGCGCGACGCCGCGGCCGCCGCGGAGCTGGAGGGCGTGGGCCCGCCGACGACGCCCTTCGGCCCCGAGGGCAGGCCGGAGCTGGCGTCCCCCGGCGGGGAGGTGGCCTTCACCGCGCTGCCGCTGCTGGCGCCCAAGGCCGAGGACCGCACGGAGACGCTCGACGAGCTGCGCGAGCTCACCGGCGAGGGCTCGGGCGGCCTGGAGGTGCGGGTGACCGGGCCGGGGGCGCTGCAGAGCGACATCAGCACGGCGCTGGAGGCAGCCGACGCCCCGCTGATCGCGCTCACCGCGCTGTTCGTGCTCACCCTGCTCCTGCTCATCTACCGCTCCCCCATCGTCGCCCTGCTGCCGCTGCTGGTCGTGGGCGTCTCGCTGGCGATCGCCCAGGGGCTGATCTACCTCTATGCCGAGGCCGCCGACGCGACGGTGGACCGCACGGCCCTGTCCCTGCTCGCCGTGCTCGTGTTCGGCGCGGGCACCGACTACTGCCTGCTGCTGGTGTCGCGCTACACGTCCGCGCTGCGCCGGTACGAGGACAAGCACGCCGCCATGGCATCGGCCTTCCCCGGCGCCTCACCCGCCATCGCCGCCAGCGGGATCACGGTGGCGGCGGCACTGCTCACGGCGCTGGTGGCGACGCTGGAGAGCAACCAGATCCTCGGCCCGGTGAACGCCATCGGCATCCTCGTCGTCCTCGCCGCGAGCCTCACGCTTCTGCCCGCGCTGCTCACGATCGCGGGACGGCGCGGGTTCTGGCCGAGTCGCGGCGCGGTGGAGGTGCCCCCGGAGGCGGCGGAGCGCCCGCAGCCGCAGCTGCTGCCTGGACTGGGACCGCTCCCGGAGGGGCTGCGCACCTCGGCCGAGTCCGCCGGTGTGGTGGGCGAGCGCGAGGGAATCTGGGGCCGCATCGGCGCGCGCGTGGTGCGCCGGCCCGTGGTTGCGGTGGCGGTGTCCGCCGCCCTGCTGGGGGCCGGCGCGCTGGGCCTGCTCGGCTACGGGCTCGAGGTGGACCAGATCGACGAGTTCCGCGAGGACACCGCGTCCACCGAGGGTTACGACCTGCTGCGCACGGGCTTCCCGGAGGGCGCGCTCGTGCCCACCAACGTGCTGGTGGACAACGAGGACGGGCCGCCCGACGCGGCCGTGGCGCAGCTGCGGTCGGAGATCGGCGAGATCGAGGGCGTGGCGGCGGTGTCCGAGATCCAGCGCCGCTCGCGCGACGGGCAGGCGGCCACCTTCTTCGTGACCTTCGCCGACGACCCCTACGGCGACCCCGCGCTCGACCGGGTGGAGCAGATCAGGAGCGAGGTGCTGGCCGACGCGCCGCCCGGGGTGCGCGCGCTGGCGGGCGACGGCACCGCCGCGCGGCTGGACTACCGCGACGCCGGCGCCGCGGACCAGAAGCGCATCGTGCCGCTGGTGCTGCTGGTGATCTTCATCACGCTGGTGCTGCTGCTGCGTGCCCTGGTGGCGCCGCTGTTCCTGCTGGCCACCGTCGTGGCCTCGTTCTTCGCCGCGCTCGGCATCTCGCTGGTGGCCTTCAACGTCCTGCTGGGCGAGTTCGCCGTGGACCCCGCCTACGTGCTCTTCAGCTTCATCTTCCTGGTGGCGCTGGGGGTGGACTACAACATCTTCCTGATGAGCGCCGTGCGCGAGGAGGTGCCCGAGCACGGCACCCGCGAGGCCATCCTGCGGGCCATCAGGAGCACCGGCCCGGTGATCACCAGCGCCGGCCTCATCCTGGCGGGAACGTTCGCGGTGCTCACCACGCTGCCGCTGGAGGTGCTGCTGCAGATCGGCTTCACGGTGGCGCTCGGCGTGCTGCTCGACACCTTCCTCGTGCGCACGGTCACCGTGCCGGCGATCGCCTGGCTGCTGGACGAGCGGACCTGGTGGCCCTCACGCCCGGCCGGCCGGCGCTAGGCTCGACTCGATGCCCGCTCCACGCGTCCTGGTCCTCGGCGGCGGCTACGTGGCCATGTACCTCGCCCGCGGGGCCAAGAAGGCCATCAACGCGGGCGAGCTCGAGTGTACGGTCGTCAACCGCTCGAACTTCCAGGCCTTCCACGGCTTCGCGGGCGAGATGGTCTCCGGCCGCCTCTCCCCCAGCCACATCTGCAGCCCGGCGCGGCGGCTGTTCCCCCCCGCGCAGGTGCACGTGGCGGAGATCCAGAAGGTGGACCTCAAGAACAAGGTGGTCACCACCGCGCGCTCGCTGGACGGCGCCCGCACCGTGCTCTCCTACGACCACCTGGTGGTGTGCATGGGCACCCAGGACCGCACCGAGGCCTATCCCGGCCTGGCCGAGCATGCCTTCCGCCTCAAGGCCTACGAGGACTGCCTGCGGCTGCGCAACCACATCATCCAGATGTTCGAGCTGGCGGAGATCGAGAAGGACCCGGAGGAGCGCCGCCGGCTGCTCACGTTCTTCATCGCCGGCGGCGGCTATGCGGGCACCGAGCTGGCCGGCGAGCTGGCCGACCTCGCCCGGCTCCTCACCAACAAGGAGTACAGGGGCATCCGCCGCGAGGAGTGCCGCCACGTGCTCGTGCACCCCGGCCCCACGATCCTCCCCGAGCTCTACGGCAAGGACGGCAGCGGCCCGGAGGCGCATCCCAAGCTGGTGGAGGCCGGCATGCGGCGGATGCGCAAGCTGGGGGTGGAGGTGCTCACGGAGACGAAGGTGGCCGCAGCCACGCCCAACGAGGTGCAGCTCTCCAACGGCGAGCGCATCCCCACCCGCACGATCATCAGCGCAGTGGGCATGCAGCCGCAGCCGATCGTGGAGAAGCTCGACCTGCCCAAGGACGAGGGCGGGCGCATCGTGTGTGACGAGCACTGCCGGGTGGAGGGCTACGAGGACATCTGGGCGGGCGGCGACTGCGCAGCCATCCCGCTGCCCAAGAACCCCGGCGTCACGTGCCCGTCGGTGGCCATCTACGCGATGAAGCAGGGGCACAAGATCGGCAAGAACCTGTCGCGAGTGGCCACGGGGAAGGAGCCCAAGCCGTTCACCTACCCGGGCATCGGGCAGGGCGCCTCGGTGGGCCGGCGCTACGCGGTGGCGGAGCTGAAGGGGATCGAGATCAAGGGCTTCCTCGCCTGGGTCATCTGGCGCACCCTGCTCACCTACTACTTCCCGAGCTGGGACCGGCGGCTGCGGATCATGACCGACTGGTGCATCTGGCCGATCGTGGGGCGAGACATCGTGGAGCTGCCCACCGGCCGCCGCGACGACTACGACATCCGCCACAACGTCTTCCAGCCGGGCGAGATCGTCGCCCAGGAGGAGCGCACGGGCAAGTACATCCACGTGATCGTGGAGGGCGAGGTGGAGCTGCTGGACACCAAGGACGGCATGGAGCAGGTGCTCGACACCCTGGGCCCGGGCGCGCACTTCGGCACGCGCTGGCTGGAGAGCTTCGAGATGGAGGTGGCGCGCGCGAAGACGGTGGTGCGCACGGTCGCGCTGCGCCGCGACCAGGCGCCTCAGCTGCAGGAGGTGCTGCGCTCCACGCGGCTGATCACCGCCGAGTCGGGACACTTCCCGGCGATCGTCGAACCGCCTCGATGACCGCCTCCGTCGGCGGGTTGTCGCCCGAGTCCTTGCTGTAGTGGGCGAAGGCCGCGCGGCCGTCGGCACCCACCACGAACGTGCCGGGCAGCTGCGCCGTGTCCCCCACGGGGATGCCCGGCAGCGAGCCCTTGCGCACGGCCTTCGCGTACTTCGGCATGAGCTGCGGGCCGAGGAACTGCACGAGGGAGCCGCGCTCCAGGCCCACGGACTTGTAGGCGCGGCGGTCGGGGTCGCCGAGGCAGTCGAGCTCGACCTCGCGCTTGCGGCAGAAGTTGCGCGCCGGCTCGGCGCGGTACTGGAACACGGCCACGACGTCGCCGCCCGCGGCGCGGATCTGCTCCCGGGCCTCGTCCAACTGGACGAGGTGCTCGCGGCAGAACGGTCAGCCGAAGTGGCGCATGAAGGCGATGACCAGCGGTCCCCGCTCCCAGCGCGCCCTCAGCTCCACCGGGCCGTCCACGGAGTCCACGACGAGCTCCGGGAAGGCGTCACCGACGGTCAGCTTGGCCATGGCCAGACCCTATACGGGCCGGCGCACGGGGTGTATGGTTGGCGGGCCTTATGAGGCGGGGGAGCTTTGCAACGCTCGCGGTGATGGCGGTCCTGGGGATGACCGCGGCGCCCGCCAGCGCCCAGCCGATCGAGATCGGCCACATCCCGGAGTGCCTCGAGCTCGTGCCCGCGGCCATCGCGGTGCCGCCCGGCAGCCCGGTCGGCCTCGACGTGCGCGTGCTGCTCGACGGCGTCGCTCCGGCGCGCGGCGCGGAGATCTTCAACCTCGTCAGCCAGTCCTACGGGCCGGTGGGCATGCCGGTCAACGCCACCTTCCAGTCGGTGACCTTCAGCGGCACGGATGCCCAGGGCCTGATCGACCAGTCCAAGGCGCTGTTCGGCGGCGTCCGGCCGGCGGGCACGGACGTGGTCTACACGCTCACGTCGAAGGACATCACGGCCGCCGGCAACCCCGCCGTGGCCGGCCTCGCGGACTGCATCGGCGGCGTGGCGTTCCCCGACCGCGCGTTCGCGGTGGGCGAGGAGCTCGACCCCGACAGCTCCGAGCTCGGGGGCCTCGTGCTCGCCGCCAACCTGTCGGCCAAGGTGGCCGCGCACGAGGTGGGCCACCTCTTCGGCGGCCACCACCACTACGCGAACTGCGTCGAGGGCCTGCTGAGCGAGCTCGGCGCCGAGCTCTCGCCCTGCACCCTGATGTTCAACGCGGTCGACCTCTCCTCGTTCCCCTTCTCGGTCGTGAACAGCCTCGTGGTGCGCGGGCACGCCGAGGCATACGCCGCGGGCTGAGCCTGAACATCGCCTGAACGGGCGTGGCCGGGCGCCGCGTTCGCCACTACGATGGGCCGCCGGATGTGGCTCGTATTCAAGTCCGGCGACCGGGCTGGCCGCTCGATCGAGGTCGCCGGCGACAGCTTCACCGTGGGCCGCGACGCCGCCTGCGAGCTCACCCTGGACGACGTCAAGCTGTCGCGCCGGCACGCCCGCCTGCGCGCATTGGCGGACGGCCGTGCCGTGCTCGAGGACCTCAACTCCACCAACGGCACGTACGTGAACGGCTGGCGCATGGACCGCGCGGTCACGCTCGGTGGCGGCGAGCAGGTGCAGTTCGGCGACACCGTGCTGGAGGCATCCCTCCAGCAGCCCGCCGACGCCGGCGCCACGCAGTTCGGCGTGATCGTGCAGCCGCCCGGCCAGCCGGTGCCCGAGCGGCGCAGCCAGTCCGCGATCCAGCGGGTGATGCTGCAGCGCTCGGTGCGACGGCTCACCCTCGTCGCGGGCGCCGCGCTCGCGTTCGCCACGGTCGCCGTGGTGCTGCTGGTCACCGGGGCGCTCTCGGGCGACGATGACGGCGACGGCGCCTCCGGTGTCGCCGACATCGTGGAGCAGGTCACGCCCTCCACCGCGCTCATCACCTCCATCCGGGACGGGCAGCCATTCGCCGGCGGCACCGGCTGGGTGCTCGACGCCGAGGAGGGCCTGATCGTCACCAACTACCACGTGGTCAACGGCGGCGACGCCTTCGCCGTGGCCGTGGACGGAGACGAGCAGGAGGCCACGATCGTCGGCGCCGCGCCTTGCGAGGACCTGGCCGTGCTCGAGGTCGACGACACCGACGACCTGGTCACGCTGCCGCTGCTCGAGGACCAGGACACCCTGCGCCCGGGGCAGAACGTGGTTGCCGTGGGCTTCCCGGGCAGCGCATCCGCGGACAGCAACCTCACCACCACCACGGGCGTCGTGTCCGTGGTGAAGACGGAGTTCGACGAGACGGGGATCGACACGCCGCACTACGAGAACGTCGTCCAGACCGACGCCGCCATCAACCCCGGCAACTCCGGCGGTCCGCTGGTGGACGGCCAGGGGCGGCTCGTCGGGGTGAACACCGCGGTCCGCACGCTCGACTCCGGCGGCCAGCGCATCATCCAGGGACAGGGCTACGCCATCGGCGTGGACCGCGTGCGCGAGATCACCGAGGACCTGCGCGAGGGCGACTCGATCGCCTGGACCGGCCTCGGCCTGGTCTCGAGCCTCACCCAGCCCAACGCTCCCACCGGGCTGATCGTGGCGGGCGCCGTCCCGGGCACCGCGGCCGAGGACGCCTTGGGCGACGCCCAGGTGGTGGTCACGGCCATCGACGGGACGCCGATGGACGGCTCGCTCGTGCGCTACTGCGATGCCGTGGGCGACAGGGACTCGGGCGACGAGGCCGTGTTCACCGTGACCGACGGCTCACAGAGCGCCCAGGTGCGCGTGCCCTTCGAGTAGGCGCTTGACACGCCCGGGGACCTGGGCGAGTGTGGTTCACGGACGTACCTGGCCCCGCCCACGATCGAAGGAGACGAAATGCTGGAGCCCGCGCTGGCGCCTGCAGCGGTTCAGGACCTGGCGAGCAGCTTCGGCGGCACGCTTCTCCAGCCCGGAGACGACGGCTTCGACGACGCGCGAATGGTCTGGAACGGGATGTTCGACCGTCATCCCGCGCTGATCGCACGCTGCAGCGGTCCGGCCGACGCCGCCGCCGCCGTCCACTTCGCCCGGGCCAACGATCTGCTCGTGGCCGTCCGCGGCGGCGGGCACTCCGCCTCCGGCCACGGAACCTGTGACGGCGGGATCGTGATCGACCTGTCGCCGATGAAGGGCATCGAGGTCGATCCCCAAGCGCGGACGGCGCGTGCCCAGCCGGGCCTGACGTGGAGCGAGTTCGATGCGGCCACGCAGGAGCATGGGCTCGCCGTGACCGGCGGGCGCTTCTCCACCACCGGGATCGCCGGGCTCACGCTCGGGAGCGGCAGCGGCTGGCTCGAGCGCAAGTGCGGCCTGACCGCCGACAACCTGCTGTCGGTCGAGATCGTCACCGCGGACGGCAGCCTGCTCACCGCGAGCGAGCAGGAGCATCCCGACCTCTTCTGGGGCATCCGGGGCGGAAGCGGCAACTTCGGGATCGTCACCTCGTTCGTCTACCGCCTGCACGAGGTGGGACCGGTGATCTACGGCGGTCTCATGATGTCGCGGCCCGAGCGCGCCGGCGAGATCGTGCGGTTCGTCAGGGACTACATGCGCGACGCGCCGGACGACCTCGGCGCGGGAATCGCCTTCATCAATGCGCCGCCGGAGCCGTTCGTGCCGGCGGATCTGCAGCTGCAGCCGGCCGTCGGCGTCGTGATCTGCTGGACCGGGAGCCACGAGGAGGGCGAGCGCATCGTCGCGCCCATCCGTGAAGCGGCCCAGCCGGTCGTCGACGTGGTCCAGCCGATGCCGTACACCGCCCTTCAGAGCATGCTCGACGCGGGCGGCCCGCACGGCACGCGCGGCTACATGAAGGCGGAGTTCATGGAGGAGATGACCGACGCGGCCATCGACAAGCTCGTCCAGCATGGCGCCAACCGCGCCGGCCCGATGGCGCAGCTGCTGCTGGAGCCGATGGGCGGCGCCATCAGCCGCGTCGGGGACGACGACACGGCGCTCGGCCGCCGCGACGTCCCGTGGTGCTACCACGCGCTCGGGATGTGGATGGAGCCCGACCCCGAGACGGCCGACGCCCATGTCGTCTGGGCTCGCGGGCTTACGGAGGACCTCCGGCCTCACACCACCGACGGCGTGTACCTCAACTACACGTCCGACGAGGGGGATGACCGCGTTCGCTCGACCTACGGCGCCGCGAAGTACGACCGGCTGGTGGCGATCAAGGACCGCTACGACCCGGAGAACCTCTTCCGCCTGAACCAGAACATCCGCCCCTCCGGGAGGGCGCCCGCGCACCCCTAGCCGGGGTGAGCAGCGGGGTCCGGGCCACGATCAGGTCGGCCTGCGCATCCGCGAGCTGCTCGCAGCGGATCTCGGCGTGATCGAAGCCGCCGGCCACGGCTTCGATCTCCCGCCGGCCCAGGCCGAAGTCCCGTGCGGCCTTCGTGATCGCCAGATAGCGGAGGACGGGATTCGCGGTCTCCATGCCACCAACGTGCCCGGGTCGCGGCGGCCCGACACGCCCTTTCGCACCGTCACCCTCTCCGGGGGGCGAAATCCAGGCGCTGGGTCGCTTTACCCAGAACATGTCGGGGCAAAGCGACCCAGCGGCGCGAACAATCTCTCACCGAGCTCGAAGCGCTACTGGCCTGAGTCCGCCAGCCGCGCCAACCCGCCCAGCACGCCCACGTACGCGCTGCCGTCCGGGCCGAGGGTGACCGGCGCGTAGTTGTTGTTGAACCCCAGGCCGGCGCCGGCCAGGCGCTTGAAGACCGTCTCGCCCGTGTCCCAGTCCAGCGCCGTGAGGTACCAGGGGTCCTCGGCGTCGCCGGGGGGCTTGGTGTAGGTGTAGACGAGGCCGTTGGCCGCCGACAGCTTGGGCACCACGGTGGGCGCGATCTCGTCGCTCTCCCACACCACGCTGCAGGTGGCCAGGTCCACGCGCGCGAGGCCGGGCGCGGTCACGGCGCCGTCGTTGGTGGCCAGCGGGCCGGTGTAGCCGTAGTTGTTCTCCGCCACCAGCGAGTCGGGCGTGGCGATGAGCGACTGGTCCGTGGCGCTGCTGCCCTGGTCGAAGACGGGCACCTTGCAGACCTCGCTGCCGTCGGCACGCGAGTGCACCACGACGTTCATCGGGTCGGCGTTGTCGGTGATTGCCACGTGCTCGGTGCCCATCACCGTGGGCGTGGTGCCCGAGCCGGCGTGCACCTGGCCGGGCTTGGAGATCCCCGAGTTCTCGTACTCGGCGCGCCAGGCCACCACGGGCGTGGCGCCGGCCCCCGCCTCGTAGCGATAGAACGCCTTGTCCGTGACCACGTACACGCCGCCGTCCTCGTCCACGGCGAACGAGTTGGCGATCTCCTCACCCATGCGCACCGAGTGCACGCGTCCGGAAGCCGGGTCCACCCAACCCACCACGCCCTCGATCGAGGCGAACCAGATCCGCCCCGACCAGTCCGGCAGCGCCGAGATGATCTTGTCCCCGAACGCGAGCTGCGCCGACAGGTCGTAGGTGCGGTCCAGGGCGAAGCCGCCGGCCTGCTCGCGCACCACCCAGATCTGCCGCGTGGTGGTGGGGATGACCGCGCGGTCTGTGTGGTCGAGGTAGAAGTAGCCGCCGCCGGCGAAGTCGTTGAAGATCGACAGGCTGGTGAGGATGCGCGGGGGCAGCGGGAAGATCGAGAGCAGCTCGAGCGTCTCGGGGTCGAGCTTGACGAGCTTGGGCCCCTCCAGCCCCACGCAGATGGTGACGATGTCCCCGCGCGAGTCGAACGTCACCGACGCGCACACGCCCTCGAGGAAGGTCGAGTTGCGGCGGGTGTTCTCCCCCAGCGGCCCCGGGCCCTGGTGCACGTCGGTCTGGTAGGCGTCCACGTGCAGGTTGCTGCGGCCGTTGGGCGCCATGAACGGATGGCGCGGCGGGTCGGGCACGACAAGCGGGTCCGGCGTCGCCGGGTCGCCGATCGCGGCGGGAGCCTGCGGCGGCGGGATCTCCGGGATCGGGATGGCCGGGACGAGCGCGGACGCGGAGGCCGGCAGCGCCAGCGCGGCGGAGGCGACTGCGAGCGCGGCGCGCCTCACGGCCCCGTCCACCCGTCGAGGTAGCAGGGGAACGGGCCGCACGGGTCGATCACGACGCCGCCCGGGCGCAGGAACTCGGAGATCAGCTCGCGGCCGGCCACGGTCTCGCTCGAGTCCGGGCCGTGCGGGTCCACGCCGGCGCGGTTGGGCACGTTGTCCACCGGCGGCGGAGTGGTGCCCTTCTCCTCACCGCCCTCGGTGCGCAGCGGCCCCACGTCCCACACGGTCAGCGCGGAGCCCGCGAACGGGAACGCGCCGATCTCGGGGATGCCGGAGAAGGCGTCCACCGCGGGGTCGCGGCCGGGGTCGAGCTCGGGTGCCCGCACGGAGGCGCCGATCGTACGCGCCTCCACCAGCGCCGACCAGTTCGTGACCTGGTGGTCGCCCCAGGCGATGTTGAGCAGCACCTCGTGGGGCGGAGTGCGCGGGAGCGGATCGTCGGTCATGTGCTGCGCGTACCCGTTGGCCTCGCCCCGATCCCACAGCATCTGGATCATCGAGAGGATCAGCGAGCGCTCGAGCACGTCCGGATACGTGCGGTACATCACCTGAGCGTAGATGTCGAAGTCCACGCTGCGGCGCAGCAGGGTGGAGTAGTTCATGCCCGGCACGCCGAGCGTGGCGCGGTCGAAGTCCGGGGCCACCGCCGTGAGCGCGCCGCCGATGATGCCGCCCTGGCTGCCGCCGTCGTAGTAGAGGCGCGACGTGTCGATGACCGACTCGCCGTCCATCCGGAAGGCCGGGTGGGAAGAGAAGCCCTGCGGGTGGATCATGGCCCGCCCGAGGAAGAGGAAGTTGAGCATCCCCTGCTGCACGCGGTCCACGAGCGAGGGGAACAGCGAGAGGTCGACGAGCAGGGTCACCGCGTTCGGGATGTCCTCCGAGGACATGCCGATCCAGTCGGTCGCGCACATCATGAAGTTGTGCTCGGCGGCGAGCGCGGTCTTCGACCCGCCGTTCACCCCGTCGGCGCTGCCGAACAGGCCGTGCCCGTAGAGGGAGGGACGCGCGGGCGTGCCGGCCGCCGCGCGCGGCACGTTGCAGATGAAGTTGGCCTCGTGGCTGCCGGGCACTATCCGCAGCGGCAGGTTGTCGGGGCCGATGATGAAGCGCGTGCCGGAGATGCACGCCACGCCGGCGGCGAGGTAGCAGGGCACGCTCACGGTGCCGGTCACGCGCCGGGCGATGCGGGCATCCTGGGCCGGCGAGAAGTTCTCCACCGAGTCGACCGTGAAGGCGGGCGAGGCGCCATCGACCTGCATGTCCGCCAGGTCCGTGTCGCCGAGCTGGGCGAAGGCGTCGTCGCGGATGTGCAGCATGCGCTCGGTGAGCGAGCGCTCGCTCGCCACCGTGAAGTCCCACGCCAGGTACAGCGACTCGCGCTCGATGCCCGCCTCGCCCAGCGTGCCGAACAGGTCCTCCATGTGACCGCGGCGCCCGCCCGCGTTGGGCGCCGGGTTGTCGCGCCAGGCCCGGAACGGCGGGCGCGCCTCGATCGTGTTGCCGCCCGCGTCCCTGAGGTCGCGCAGCGCCACGATGTAGCGGTGCCCCTCCTCCCAGTTCACGGCCGGGCGGATGAGCAGCGCGGTGTCGGCGGCGCTGGGCGGGTTGCCCTCGAGGTCCTCGGAGCGGTCGAGCTCGGCCCAGATCGGGTGGCGCTCGCCCGAGTCGGCGTCGATCACCACGATCGGCGCGCCGGGGTCGAGGCTGCGGGCGAGGTCGGTGAGCGGAACGGGATCGGTCGCGGCAAACGCCGCCGGGGTGTCGAGCCCGGGCACCTTCGCCACGATCATCTGGCCGGGCGAGAAGCCGTCGGCGCGGTTGTACTCGCTCGGGTCGATCGGCTTGCCGATGACGTTGCGCGGCATGTCGAGCAGCGAGAAGCTCACCCGGCGGCCGGTGTCGGTGGAGGGATCCGCGACGGTGTGCTCGTCGCTCGGGAACGGCAGCAGGGGCGGCGCGGCCCCGGCCGGCGCCGCCGCGGCGAGGGCGACAGCGAGAGCTGCCGCTAACCCGGCGGCGCGTAGCACGGGCCGCCGCCGCACACGTCGATGATCTGGCCGCCGATCTGCAGGAACGCCGACTTCTGCTCGCGCGCCGCCGGCTGGCGCCGCGGGAACTCGTGCGGGTCGTCCCCCGCGCGCGGCGGCGTGTTGGTGGTGGGCGGCGTGGGCGTGCCGCTGTCCCACACCACCAGCGCGGAGCCGCCGTACGGGAAGGCCGGGATGGCCTCGATGGCGTAGAACGGATCGACGCTGGAGTGGCGCCCCGCGTCGAGCATGGGCTTGTGCAGCATGCGGGCGCCGATCGTGCGCGCCTCCACCTCGGCGCTGACGTCGGCCACCTGGTGGTCGCCGAAGGCCACGTGCATGAGAACGCGGTGCTCGGGCGTGTTCGGCAGCGGGTCGTCGGTCATGTGGTGCGCGTAGCCGTTGGCCTCGGCGCGGTCCCACAGCATCTGGATCAGGGCGAGCGTGAGCGGGCGCTCGAGCTCGTCCGGGTAGGCCGTGTACATCAGGCTGCTGTAGCCGAAGCCCTCGCCCCCGTTCATCGCCACGGTCAGCATGTCGTCACCCACGAAGTCCACCGAGCGCCGCAGCAGCGTGGAGTAGTTCATCCCCGGCACCCCGAGCACCGCGTGCTGGAAGTCCGGCGCCACGGCGGTGAGCGCGCCGCCGATGATGCCGCCCTGGCTGTTGCCGTCGTAGAACAGCCGCTCGGTGTCGATCACGCTCTGGCCGCCGTCCTGGAAGACCGCGGCCCTCGAGAACCCGTCCGGGTGGATCATCAGCCGGCCCAGGAAGAGCTGGTTGAGCATGCCCTGCTGCACGCGGTCGGCCAGCGTGGAGAAGCGCGACAGGTCGAGCAGGATGGTGACGACGTTGGGCAGGTCCTCCTCGGACATGCCGTCCCAGTCGGTGGCGCAGAAGACGAAGTTGTGGTCGTTGCCGAGCGACTTGAGCTGCGACTGCCCGATCTCCCCCGCGCTGCCCAGCAGGCCGTGGCCGTAGAGCGACGGCCGCGCCGGGCTGGCCGCCGACGCAGAGCGCGGCACATGGCAGATGTAGTTGGCCTCGACGCTGTTCTCGGTGAGGCGCAGCGGCTTGCCGTCGGCCCCGTAGCGGAAGCGGGTGCCGGTGACACACGTGAGGCCGGCCGCGAGGTAGCAGGGGACCTGGAACGTGCCCTCGATGCGACGGGCGATGCGCGCGTCCTGCTCGGGCGTGTAGTCCGTGACGGCGTCGACCGTGTAGGCGGGCGCGCGACCCTCGACCTGGAGGTCGGCCAGGTCCGTGTCGCCGAGCTGGGCGAAGGCGTCGTCGCGGATGTGCAGCATGCGCTCGGTGAGCGAGCGCTCGCTCGCCACCGTGAAGTCCCACGCCAGGTACAGCGACTCGCGCTCGATGCCCGCCTCGCCCAGCGTGCCGAACAGGTCCTCCATGTGACCGCGGCGCCCGCCCGCGTTGGGCGCCGGGTTGTCGCGCCAGGCGCGGAACGGCGCCCGCGCTTCCAGCGTGTTGCCGGCCGCGTCCCTGAGGTCGCGCAGCGCCACGATGTAGCGATGCCCCTCCTCGAAGTTCACCCCGGGGCGGATGAGCAGCGTGCGGTCGGCCGGGTCGGCGGGGTTGGCGTCGATCTCCGACCAGATCAGGTGGCGCTCGCCCGTGCCGGCGTCGATCACCACGACCGGCTGGCCGGGGTCGAGCGAGCGCGCCATGTCGGTGATGGGCACGGCGCCCGTCTGCTCGAAGGCGGCCTGGTTGTCGAGCCCCGGGACCTTGGTGATGATGAGCGAGCCGGGGCTGAAGCCGTCGGAGCGGTTCATGTCGCGCGGGTTCACGGGCTTGCCCACGATGTTGCGCGGCATTCCGAGCAGCGGCAGGTTCACGCGCCGGCCGGTGTCGGTCGTGGCGTCAGCGACCGTGAAGCGGTCGTTGGGGAAGGGATAGAGGCAGTGCGACGGGTCGAGCTCGTCGCAGTCGAGCACGCCGGGCACCTGCGCGGCAGCGGGCGCGGCTGCCGCGATCAGCCCGCAGACGGCGAGCACAAGAGATGCCGAGAGCCTCCCTGCCACAGGGACTCATCATTCCAAGACGCGCGCCCACTCTCGTCGGGTGGGGCACAGAAAAACGAAGCGCCGCTTGTGACGAATCACAAGCGGCGCTTGGAGCTTCGGTGTTCCGGCGACTAGAGCGTCTGAACCTGAACGGCCTTGGGGCCCTTCGGCCCGGCCTCCGACTCATAGCTGACGCGGGACCCCTCGGGGAGCGAGCGGTAACCCTCGGCAACGATCCCGCTGTGATGGACGAACAGATCCTGCCCGCCATCGTCAGGGGTGATGAAGCCGAAGCCCTTGTCGTCGCTGAACCACTTCACGGTGCCTTCCGGCATGAGCGTGTCCTCCACGGCTCGTGTGCTGCGTACGCGGAGGATCCGTCATGAGACGGCACCACCAAACGCCTGCACCACTTCTGCCCGACTCATCTCGAGGCGGGCCTGACGCGCGGGACGGTAGCAGTTTGCCCGGCGCGCACAACCGCGCGGGACTACGCTGGCATCGATGTCCCGCCGAGCCGCCGCAGCGGCCGCCGCCGCCGCGATCGCCGTGCCCACGGTCCTCGCCGCGCCCGGAGGGGGCGCCCCGGGCGGCTCGCCCGCCCGCCACGCCGCGCCCGCCCGGGCGCATGCCGGCTCGCCCGCCGCGGGCGCCGCTCGCCGCGTGCGCGAGCGCATCAGGGTCGGCCGCTCGCTGCGGGGGCGCCGCATCGACGTCGTGCGCCTGGGCCGGCCGGACGCGCGCCGCACCGTCCTGGTGGTGGGCGCCATCCACGGCGACGAGCCCGCCGGCCGCACGGTGGCCCGCCGGCTGGAGACCGGCCCGCTGCCGCGCCGCACCGACCTCTGGGTGGTGCGCGACCTCAACCCGGACGGCCGCACAGCGCGCACGCGCGTGAACGCCCGCGGCGTGGACCTCAACCGCAACTTCCCCCAGCGCTGGCGCCGCCTTCCCCGCGGCCGCTTCTTCTCGGGCCCGCGCCCGGCCTCCGAGCCGGAGACGCGCATCGCCCAGCGACTCATCCGCCGCATCCGCCCCGACCTCACGATCTGGATCCACCAGCCCTACGGGATCGTGGTGGACACCGGCGCGGCCGACCCGGCCGTCGAGCGCCGGGTGTCGCGCCTGCTCGGCCTGCCGCTGCGGCGGCTGGCCCGATACACCGGCACGGCGGTCGCCTGGCAGCGGAGCGTGCTGCCGCGCACCGACGCGCTGGTGGTGGAGCTGGGCCCGTCACGGCTGTCGCGCGGAGGCGCGGAGCGGGTGGCCCGGAAGCTGCGGCGGCTGGCGCCGTAGCCCGATCGTTCGCGCCGCTGGGTCGCTTTGCCCCGACATGTTCTGGGTAAAGCGACCCAGCGCCTGGATTTTCGCGCGCTCGGAGCGGCCTCGGCAGGGGGGCGGGGCAGGCGGGGCGGGGCGGGGCGGGGCGGGGCGCGGCGGCGCTTAGCGCCGCGCGCGCGCCCGCGGGAAGCGCAGGCGGCGTGACGCGCAGTTGCCGTTGGCGTCGCAGGCGATGGCGAGGTACTCGCGGCCGCTGCGGCGGCGGATCGTGCGCTTGACCCGGCGGCGCGTGGGATCGACGATGAAGTTGAGGCGCCCGTTGCGGAACCGCTCGGCGAGCGCGTACTGGACGCCGCCCGCGCGCCGGTCGCCGCTGTCGGCGCGGTCGCGGCCGGAGAAGATCTCGACGCGATGGCGCCGGCCGCTGGAGCGGACGCGGGTGCGGAAGCGCGGGGCGAGCACGTCATAGCGGCGCGCGGCGTCCACGGCCGCCTGGGCATCCACCACGCCGGCGCCGGTGAACTCGTTCCACCCCGGCCCGCCGAAGGTCTGGCGCGCGGAGCGCTGGACGACGTCGGCCACCTGCTCGGAGGCGAGGCGCGGCTGCGCCTGCCAGGCGAGGGCCGCGACGCCGGAGGCGATCGGCGTGGCGAAGCTCGTGCCCTCGCTGTAGCCGTAGCGGCCGCCGCCGAAGCCTGCCTGGAACACCGGAGCGCAGGGATCGCCGGCGTCGAAGATCAGGTTGGGATTGCCCGGCACCGCCGAGAAGACCCCGTCGTCACAGCCGCGGGTGCCGCCGCCCGGCGCGGCCACAGAGACGAACGCGTTGTGGGTGGAGAAGTCCGTGGGCCGGAGGTCCGGGCGCACCGCGCCGACCGAGAGGCCGATGCCCACCTGGCCGCGCGGCCCGCCCACGGCCGCCGCGGGAAACTCGACCTGGTTGCCGCTCTGCGCGCCGTTGCCGGACGCCGCGACGGGCAGGACGTCGCTGAGGAAGGCGAACTCGAGTGCGCGCGACTCGCCCTCGGAGATGTTGCCTCCGCCGAGGCTCATGTTGAGGATGTCCGCGCCGCTGCGGATGGCCACGTCCTTGGCGACGAGCAGGCTGCGGGTGGAGAACGAGCCGGCGCCGTCGTCCGCCCTGATGCCGAAGATGCGCGTGCGCCCGGCAACGCCACGGCCGCCGACGCCGTTGTCGTTGGTCATCGAGACGAGGCCCGAGACGAAGGTGCCGTGGCCCACGCCGTCGGTGGCGTCGTCGGAGCCGTCGGTGGAGTTGAAGGTGGCGGCCACCTGCGGCCCGACGTCGGGATGGTTGACGTCCACGCCGCTGTCGATGACGGCGACCACCTTGCTCGAGCCGCCACCCACCGCTGCAAGGGCCGGGCCCGCGCGCACGGCGTCGAACGCCCAGCCGAAGGGGATGCCGGTGGAGGGATCGATGGAGTCCGCTGAGTCGGCCGAGATGTGGAAGGAGCGGTCGGGCTCGATGGCGGCCACGCGCGGGTCGCGCCCGAGCGCGGCGACCAGGGCGGCGGGCGAGGCGGCGCGGACGGCGATCACGCCGAGGCTGTGCACCACCTCGACGCCGGTGCCGAGGCGGCGGGCCTCGGCGGCAAGCGCCGGCACGTCGTCGTGCGAGCGGGCCGAGACGAGTACGTGGGCCGGCTCGGTGCGCGCGGCCAGAGCACGGAGGTCGGCGCCCACGCGCGCGGCGGAGGCGCCGGCCACCCGCGGGCCGCCGAGCGGAAGGCGGGCGGCCGTGGCCGCGTGCGCCCCGGAGTGGAACACCTCCTTGGCGGCGGCGGCCTCGAAGCCGGCGGGAGGCGCCGCGGCGGCCTGGCTCGGGACGACGCCCAGAGCGACCGCGACGACCAGGCAGGGCGCGAGGATGCGCGCCCGGAGGCGGCGCGAGCAGGGGGCCAGGGACGACATGCGGGCGCGGGTCATCGTAGTTCAGGTCCCGCGCTACCGCGAGCAGAATTAAGGGGTGCGTTCGCGCTCGCCGGCGGGCGACATCAGCGCCACCGGCACGCCCAGCCCGGCCGAGCGGCGCAGCGGCAGGATCCTGCGGCCGTCCTGGACCGCGTCGCGCAGCGACCCCGCCCGCTCGCCGAGGTGGCCGGCGGCCGCCTCGAGGTCGTCCGCGACCAGCGCCAGCCCCCAGAGGCGCGCGGGACGCGCCGGGTCGTCGGGGTCGGGCTCCTGGATCACCTCCAGGATCTCGGCCCCCAGCCGGAAGAAGGCCTGGCGGGGCGCGCCCGCCGGGGTGGGCTCCTCGCGGATCCGGCGCAGATCGAGCCCGGCCGCGCGGAGCACGGCCACGGTGCGGTCCAGGTCCGGGGAGATGGCCACCACGTGGTCTATGCGCGTGACCCCGTTGGCGTGCTCGCCGGGCTCGACGGGCGGCCGCTCGGACAGCTCGGTCTCGAGCCCGTCGAGCTTCGTGGTGCGCGCCCCGCGCAGCGACCAGCCCAGGATGCCACGCCCACCGCGCCCCCCGGCAAGCCGCACGCGCACGGCGCCGAGCCGCAGCTCGCCGTCGACGACGGAGAAGCCGAGCGCCTCCCACGCCTCCGGCGCGTCGGCGATCGCGATCTGGTCGATCGTGACGGTCACACGCTCGCCTTACCCTGGAAGCGTGGCGGACGCACCTCTCGATGAGCTCCCGGGCTGGGCGCTCGAGCTCCTGCGCTCGGCACGGGTGGGCCGGCTCGGCATGATCGACGACCGCGGGGGGCCGCGCGTGCTGCCCGTGACCTTCGCCCTTGCCGGCGGCGCGGTGTGGAGCGCGGTGGACCACAAGCCAAAGCGCCGGCCGGGCGCCGAGCTCGCCCGCGTGCGCTTTCTCCGCAGCCGCCCGGCCGCCTCGCTCTGCGTCGACCGCTACGACGACGACTGGTCGCAGCTCGCGTGGGTGCAGGCGCTCGGGCAGGTCGCGGTGGTGGAGGACGAGCCGCCCGGCGACGCGCTCGCGGCTCTCGTGGAGAAGTACGCGCCCTACGGGGAGCGCGCGCCGGACGGTCCTCTCCTGCGCCTCCGGGTGGACCGGGCTCTGTGCTGGCGGGCCTAAAGGCCCCCCGCGCGTCCACCGATGACTTGGACCATGGCCTCGGTCGAGCAGGGGACAGAGGTCGGCGAGCGGGTATCGGACTCGGGGATCCGCCCCCTCATCGCCGCCTCACTCGAATACGACGCGACGCTCGAGCAGCTCGCGCAGGCCGCCGTGCCCGGGTTCGCCGACTGGTGCCACGTCTGCGTGCTCGAGGAGGACGGCAGCATCCGGACCGTCGCCATCGCCCACGCCGACCCCGAGCGCGAGCGACAGGCCTGGGACGAGGTGGACCGCTACCCCCTCGACCCCGACACCGACGACGGCCCGGCCCGCGTGATCCGGACCGGTGAGCCGCAGGTGGTCCCGCACGTCGCGCCGGACCACTTCGACGGCCTCGCGCACGACCGCGAGCACCTCGCGATCATCCGCGCGCTGGGGATCGTGTCCGGCATGGCGATGCCGCTCAAGGCGCGTGGCCGCACGCTCGGGGCGATCAGCTTCCTCACGGCCGAATCGGGCCGGCGCTACGGGCAGGCCGACGTGGAGCTCGCGCAGAAGCTCACGACCCGCGCGTCGGCTCTCGTGGACAACGCCCGCCTCTACACCCAGCTCCGGCGCTCGCACGAGCAGCTCCGGATCATCCTCGACGGGGTCGACGACGGCATCATCGTCCAGGACCGCGAGAGCGCCTTCGTGTTCGTGAACGACGCCGCCGCGGAGGCCTGCGGGTTCGGCAGCGCCGACGAGCTCATGCGCACGCCCGGCCCCGAGATCGCGGCCCGCTTCGAGATGGAGGACGAGGACGGCAGGCCGGTGCCGCTCGACCAGGTCCCCGGTCGCCGGGTGCTGGCCGGCGAGCCCGCGGCGGAGATGGTCATGCGCTGGCGCGAGCACGGGGCGCGCGAGCAGCGCTGGTCCCACATCAAGGCCCGCGCGATGCACGAGGACGGCGAGCTGGCCTACGTCATCACCATCTTCAGCGACATCACCGAGATGCGGATGGCCGAGCAGGAGCGCTCCGCCACCAAGTTCCGCGGCATCGTCGAGTCCGCGCCCGATGCGCTGGTTGGAGTGGACGCAGACGGCCGCATCGCCGTGGTCAACGAGAAGGTCGAGGCGCTGTTCGGCTACTCGCGGGCGGAGCTGCTCGGCAAGCCGATGCACATGCTCTGGCCGCGCCGCCTGCCGGCCGTCTCCCCTGGCCCGGCCGGTGCTCCGGCCGGCGGCGCAGTGGAGCACACGGGCCTGCGCCGCGATGGGAGCGAGTTCCCGGCCGAGGTCACGATCAGCCCGATCGAGACAGAGGACGGGCCGCTGTTCATCTCGATCGTCCGCGACGTCACCGAGCGCAAGCGCGCCGAGGAGCGGATCGCACATCTCGCCTTCCACGACGCCCTCACCGGCCTACCCAACCGCTCGATGCTGGAGCAGCACCTCGAGCTCGCCCTCACCCGCGCGCGCCGCGGCGGGCAGTCGGTGGCGCTGCTCTACGTCGACCTCGACGAGTTCAAGGTGGTCAACGACAGCCTCGGGCACGCCGCGGGCGACGAGCTGCTCGTCCAGGTCGCCCGCCGGCTGGCCTCCCTGACGCGCGAGAGCGACCTGCTGGCCCGCCAGGGCGGCGACGAGTTCCTCGTGCTGGTGGCCGACCTCGACACCGGCGACCACGCAGGCTCCGCGCCGAGCGCGGTGGCGCGGGTGGCCGAGCGGATCCACTGGGCGCTGCGCGACCCCTTCACCGTAGAGGGCCGCGAGTGCCGGCTGGGCGCCAGCGTGGGAGTGAGTGTCTTCCCCCACGACGCCGGTGACGCCGCGGGCATGCTGCGCCACGCCGACGCCGCTCTCTACAACGGCAAGGCGCTTGGGCGCGGGGCCACCGTGATCTACGCCGACGACGAAGCCGACCCGATGGAGCGCCTCTCCCTCACGACGCGGCTGCGGCGCGCTGTGGAGGGCGGCGAGTTCGTCCTGCACTACCAGCCGGTCGTGGACCTGCGCGACGGCCGGATCGTGGGCGCCGAGGCTCTGGTGCGCTGGATCGACCCCGAGCGCGGGATGATCCCGCCGCTCGAGTTCATCCCGGCGGCCGAGGCGCTCGGCCTGATCGAGCGCATCGGCGAATGGGTGTTCGACGAGGCCTGCCGGCAGGTGGCCGAGTGGCGCCGGCAGGGCGAGGACGTCCCGGTGAGCATCAACCTGTCGCTGCGCCAGGTCTGGCAGGCGGACCTCGCCGAGGACCTGCTCACGCGCGTGCGCGACGCGGGCCTCGACCCCGGCCGCTTCGTGCTCGAGCTGACCGAGTCCACCGCGATGACCGACTCCGTGCGCGGCGAGCAGGCCATGCGTGCGCTGGCCGACGCCGGCTTCAGGCTGGCCATCGACGACTTCGGCACCGGCTACTCGTCGCTCGCGCGCCTCAGGGAGATGCCCGTCGACATCCTCAAGATCGACCGCTCGTTCGTGGCCGACGCGCACGCGGACGCGAGCATCGTGCGCACGATCGTGGAGCTGGCGCGCAACCTCGGGCTGCGGCCGCTGGCCGAGGGCATCGAGACGCCGGAGCAGTGGCGCGCGCTGCTCGAGGCGGGCTGCGTCTACGGCCAGGGCTTCCTGTTCGCCCGGCCCGTGCCGGCGGCCGAGCTGCCCACCGGTGCGGTCGCTCTCCCCCACTAACACGACGAACGTGGCGGACTGGCCCCCCGGGGGTACAGCGAGCGACGTTCGAGGCGTGGCGGGTAATCTCCCCGTCGGGAGGCGATGCGACGCAGGGTCACGATCCTGCCGGCGCTTGCGCTGGCATGCCTCGCGGCGGGAGCCGCGGCGGCCGACGAGCACGAGGGAGTCGTGCCCGTGGACCTGCCCGTGCTCTCGGAGGGCGTGCCCCGCGGGGAACTGGCGCGCGAGCCGGCGGCCGGCGCGGGGCCGGCCGCGAAGACGGTGGACGGGGCGATCGGCGACTGGGTGGGGCGGCCCACCCGCTTCGGGGGCTCCCTCGCCTTCGACCGCGGCGAGCTGATCTACCAGGACCACCTCTTCGACGCCTACGGCGCGGACGACGGCCGCGACGCGCAGCGCCTGGCCGTGCTCGACCCGCTGGCGGACGCAGTGCCCGAGACGCGCCGCCTGGACGCCGCCCAGCAGGCCGACATCCCCGGCGAGTTCGGCCTTGCCACGCCCGAGGAGCTGTCGGTCCAGACCCACTACGGCGACCTCGAGCACCAGGACGCGGCCGACCTGGCGGAGCTGCGCGTGGCCGCGGATGCGGACGCCCTCTGGTTGCTTGCCCGCACCACCACGATGACCGCCGCGGAAGGCACCGCACTGCTCGTGCTGCTGGACACCGCGCCGGGAGGCGCGCGCCATGACGTGCCGTTCGGCAGCGGTCTGGCCACCGAGCGCGCCGAGCTGGCGCTGCTGCTGGCCGGCGACGGCGGCCAGGTCGCGGATCTCGAGGCGGGCACGGTGGAGGAGCTGCCGGCCGGCAGCGTGGCCACCGACCCGGGCGGCTACGGCAACGCGATCGAGGCGCGCCTGCCGCGCTCGCTGCTCGGCGGCGTGGCCGGCGTGGGCGTGGCGGCGGTCAGCGGCGCGCACGACGGCGGCGGGATCACCCCGGCCAACGCGGCCTTCCGCACCGACGAGCCCCCGCGTGAGCACTGGGACAAGCGCCAGGCGCTCGCGCTCGCGGCGGGCTCCGTCGACGAGTTCTTCGCCCAGGCGCCGCTGGACGAGCTGGCCGCGGGCCGCAGCGAGCGCGTGACGCCGGGGCCCGGCTACCACGACCGCGTCTTCGTGTCGGACGAGGCCATCTCGCAGGAGCGCGGCAGCCAGGGCATCCACCAGCACTACGGCCTCTACATCCCCGAGGCGCACCGGCCCGGCACGCCGTCGCCGCTGCAGCTCTGGCTGCACTTCCGCGGCGGGCTCGGCCACACGGCCGCCAACCTCGTGCCGCGCGTGTTCCGCCACTACGGCGAGGACGTGGACACGATCGTGGTCACGCCGGAGGGCCGCGGCAGCTCGCGCTGGTACGTGGGCAAGGGCCACGTGGACGTGCTCGAGGTGTGGGAGGACGTGATGGACACGCTCGACGTCGACCGCGACCGCGTGTACGTGAGCGGCCACTCCATGGGTGGATGGGGCTCCTACCTGCTCGGCGTGCTCTACCCCGACCGCTTCGCCGCCGCCATGCCGGTTGCAGGGCCGGTGACCCAGGGCGCCTGGTTCGGCTGCGACTCCGACCCCTGCTACCAGGGCGCCAACGGCGGCGATGCCCGCGTGCAGCACACCCGCCGGCTGCTGGACAACGTGCGCCACGTGCCGCTGGCCATCTTCCAGGGGGCCATCGACGAGCTCGTGCCGGTCGCCGGCGTCAGCGCCCAGGCGCTGCGCCTCACCGAGCTGGGCTACCCGCACCGCTACTACCTCTTCCCGGCCTACGAGCACTACTCGCACCCGATCGTCGACGAGTGGATCGAGGGCGTGCGCTACATGCATCAGTTCAGCCGCGACCCCAACCCCGCGCGCGTGACCTACGCGCGCGACATGCCGTTCGAGCGCGCCACCGAGAGCGTGCAGTCCGACGATGTGCCGCTGGACTTCGACTTCGACACCGCCTACTGGATGAGCGAGCTCGAGCCGGCGGACGCCGAGAACGGGGTGGCGCGCTTCGACGGCCGCTCGCTCGCGCGCTCGGAGCAGCCCTCGCTTGCGCTGCCCGAGGCCGGAGGGCCGCTGAGCCCGGGGCAGATCGGCCCCTACGTCATGACCGGGCTGCGGCGCGCGCCGGACCCGCTCGCGGAGACCCCGGCGGCGGGCAACGGCTTCGAGGCCACCCTGTCGGGCGCCACGGCGGTGCGGCTGGACCTGGAGCGCATGGGAATCCAGGCGGCGGCGCCCGTCGAGGGCGCCGTGACCACCGACCGCGCGCTGGAGCTGCGCCTCGACGGGCCGTTCTCCACACTGCCGCCGGTGACCGTGGACGGCGAGCCGGTGACGGCCACGGTCGACGGCGGCGTGTTGCGCGTCCCGCTGCCCGCGGGAGGCTCTACGCTGCGGATCGGCTGAGTCCGGGGACACGGGCCGCTACCCTGTATGGCATGGCCAGCGAAGGCAAAACGGCCCCCAAGACGGCCCCCAAGACGGCTCCGAAGACCGTGCAGGAGCGTCAGAAGGCGCAGCGCGAGGAGAAGCTGGAGGCGATCCGCGAGCAGGTCGAGAGCGGTTCGCTCGTCATCCGCAAGATGACGCAGACCGAGCGCAAGCGCTATCCGGCGCAGAACCGCCCGCCCAAGCGGCGCGGCGGCTGAGCTACCACCAGGCTGACGCCGGCGGCTAGCGCGCGTGCGAGTGCGGGCGGCGACGGGACCGCTTGCGCTGCCCGCCGCCGGTGTTGCCCTGCGCGCCGCTCCCGTTGCGGTGCTGCCCGGCGCGGTCGGCCTGGAAGCCGGCTCGCTCCCACTCGGTGTGCAGGCGCAGGGCGCCGGCGATCCTGCCCACGTCGCGCGCCTGCTCATGCAGGACGAAGGTGATGCCGATCCCCGTGCGGCCGGCGCGGCCGGTGCGGCCCACGCGGTGCACGTAGGCGTCGCGGTCGTCGGGCGCGTCGAAGTTGATCACGTGAGTGATGCCCGTGACGTCGATGCCGCGGGCCGCGACGTCCGTGGCCACCAGCGTGTCGACGTGGCCGGACTCGAAGCGCGCGAGCGCCTTCTCCCGCTGCGACTGCGTCTTGTTGCCGTGCATGGCCACCGCGCGCACGTCGTGGGCGCCGAGGCGCTTGACGAGGCGGTCGGCGCCGCGCTTGGTGCGGACGAAGACCAGCGCCAGCCCGCCATCTCGGCCGCGCAGCTCCTGCACGAGCGCGTCGACCTTGGCCGCGTGCTCCACGCGCATGAAGCGGTGCTCCACGTCGGCGCGCCGCTCGGCCGCGGGCGAATGCTCGCGGGCCACCGGGTTGTGGGTGTAGGCCTTGGCGATCCGGCCCACCTCGCCGTCGAGCGTGGCGGAGAAGAACAGCGTCTGGCGCTCGCGCGGCGTGGCGGACACGATGCGGTCCACCGCCGGCCGGAAGCCCATGTCGAGCATGCGGTCGGCCTCGTCGAGCACGAGGATGCGCACGCGCCCGAGGTCGAGCGCGCGGCGGTCCATCAGGTCGAGCAGGCGGCCGGGCGTGGCCACCACGACGTGCGCCTTGCGGGCGAGCTTGGCCTGGCGCTCGATGCCCACGCCGCCGTAGACCGGCGCGATGGACAGCGCGCGGGCGTGCATCACGGTGCGCAGCTCGTCGACGATCTGGCTGGCCAGCTCACGGGTGGGGGCGAGCACGAGCGCCGACGGGCGCGGGTCCTCGGCCCGGACGGTGTCGGCGATGGGCACGCCGAACGCCAGCGTCTTGCCCGAGCCGGTGGGGGACTTGGCGAGCACGTCGCGGCCGGCGAGCACGTCGGGCACGACGAGCTTCTGGATGGCGAAGGGAACGGTGATGCCGCGCTCGGCGAGGGCGCCGGCTGCGGCGCTCGACACGCCGAGCTCGGCGAAGGTCTTCTGAGGCATTGGGTACTGCTCCTTTACGGCGGCCATCTTGGCCGCGAGCGATTCGGGAGATTCGACTGCCCGAATCGCGCTCGGAGCGCACTCACAGACAAGAACCTCCGGATGGCAGGGAGGCCATCCGCGCCGATGACGGTAGCAGGGTGCTCAGCCGCCGGTGGTTTTCCAGACCGCGGTGGCAGCCGCGTCCACGCCCGTCTGCAGCAGCCCCTCCACGGCGATCCGCCCGTCGCAGCCCAGCGCGGTGCAGCCCTCCGGGGCCTGCGGGCCCAGGCCCACGGCCCCCGTCAGCGCCCGCGCGTCTACGAAATAGCCGAGGTCGACGGGCGTGGGCGCGCGGTCGGGAAGGGGTCCCGGGTCCGGGATGTCCGCATCGCGCACGCCGCGCATGAGGATCCGGAAGAACTCGTGCATCCAGTCGCCGGTGTTCGCGGTGACGAGCGTCTGCGGGTCGAGGCTGACGTTGCCGAACGTCCCGGTTCGCACGATCACCATGTCGAGGCTGGGGATGACCATGACCAACTGGTCCTGGAAGCCGATCGACAGGTACAGGTCCGCGGGCGCGCTCTTGACGAGCGAGCGCGGCCCCTCGACGACCTTGCGGCTTGGGAGGCTCGGCGTGACGGCGCCGCCGCCCGCGTTGGTCCAGATCGCGAAGCCGTAGGCGGGATTGGGCGCCGTGGGCGTGTGGGCTTCCTCGAGCCAGGCGGCGTCGAGCAGTCGCTCGCGGCGCCAGGTGCCGCCGCTGAGCATGAGGGCGCCGATGCGCGCGAGGTCGGCCGGCGCCAAGTGGAGATGTGCCCAGCCAGCGGTGTGGCCGGCGCGCTCGCGCTCCCAGAACCAGTCCCGGCGATCGATGCCCAGGGGCCCGAACAGCTCCCTCTGCGCGAACGCCTGCAGGTCCTCCCCCACCGCCCTCTCCACCACGTATGCGAGCAGCGTGAGGGTGAACTGGGCGTACTCGAACCAGGTGCCCGGCTGGTGTTCGAACGGCAGGGCCAGCGTGTAGCGCACCGAGTCGGCGGGGAGACCCGCCAGCTCCGGCGTCCAGCTGAAGCGCAGTCCCGAGGTCTCGGTGAGGAGGTGGCGGATGGTGATCGCCCGGTGCTCGGCGTCCACTCCGGGCCAGTCGGGCAGGTACTCGCCGATCGGGTCATCGATGTCGAGCAGGCCCAGCGTCGTGGCCCGGCCGGTGAGCAGCGAGACGACGGCCTTCGTGGTGCTCCAGACGTCGTTGGGCACGTCCTCGGTGAGCGGGTCGAGCACGCTCGCGCCCGCCAGGCAGCCGTGGCGGTACACGCGCACCGACAGGGCGCTGCGCGTGGTGGCGAAGCCGATGGCGTCGCGCACGGCCGCGGGGTCGAGGCCGAGGTCGTCCGGGGCCGCCTGCTCGAACGGCTGCGACCCGGCGGGGTCGGGGCACTCGCGGGCCTGAGCGGCGGCGGCCGGCAGCGCCGGTGGCGCCAGTAGCGCCAAAGAGACAAGAAGTATGGTTCGTCTCATATCTGCAACAATACACCCTGATGTCAATAGCCCTCGACCGAGCCCCCAAGCCCACCCCCCAGGACGCCATCGCGCTGGCACGGCGCAAATGGCTGCGCGGCGAGAGCGTGGACATGGGCGCGCTCGCCACGGAGCTCGACACCAGCCGCGCCACGCTGTACCGCTGGGTGGGCAGCCGGGAGCGGTTGATCGGCGAGGCGCTGTGGTCGCTCTTCAGCGAGATCTTCGAGGAAGGCAAGGCCCGCGCCTCGGGCAGCGGCGCCGCCCTCATCCACCAGGTGTTCGAGCACGGGCTGCGAACGATGGGCGCCAGCCCCGCCATGCGCGCGTTCATCGCCAGGGACCCCGAGTACGCGCTGCGCGTGCTCACCTCCAAGGCCAGCGTGGTGCAGGGCAGGGCGATCGCCGCGTTCCGCGACCTCATCGCGGAACAGCCCGGCTACACGCACCCGCTCGACCCGGATACGCTCGCCTACCTGACCGTCCGCATCGCCGAGTCGTTTCTGTACACCGACGTCATCACCGGTGGCGAGCCGGACCTCGACAAGGCCGTGGCCGCCCTCGCCGTGATGCTGGGAACGGAGCCAAAGTGAACTCAGAACGCCCGCACGACATCGTCCTCTTCGGCTGCACCGGCTTCACCGGCGAGCTGGCGGCCGAGTATCTCGCCCGCCACGCCCCGCCGGACACGCGCTGGGCCCTGGCAGGGCGCAACCAGGCCAAGCTCGAGGCGCTGCGCGAACGGCTCGCGCAGACCACGCCGGCGTGCGGCGAGCTCACGCTGCTCCAGGCCGACGCCGGCGATCCGGCTTCGCTGCGCGAGGTGGCGGAGTCCACGCGCGTGGTCATCACCACCGTCGGGCCCTACATCAAGTACGGCGAGCCGCTCGTGGCCGCCTGCGCCGAGGCCGGCACCGACTACGTGGACCTCACGGGCGAACCCGAGTTCGCGGACCTCATGTACGTGCGCCACCACGCGCGCGCGGCCGAGACCGGCGCCCGCATCGTGCATGCCTGCGGCTTCGACTCCATCCCCCACGACCTCGGGGTGCTGTTCACCGTGGAGAAGCTGCCCGAGGGCGTGCCGATCAAGGTGGACGGCTACGTCCGCGCCGGCGGGACGCCGTCGGGCGGCACGTTCCACACGGCGATCACCGGCATGTCCCGCGTGCGCGAGATGGCGAAGGTCGCCAAGGAGCGGCGGAACATGGAGCCTCGGCCCGAGCACCGGCGCGTGCGCGGCGCGAAGGGCGCCCCCCACCGCGCCGGGGACGTGAACGCCTGGGCCGTGCCCCTCCCCACGATCGACCCGCAGATCGTGCTGCGCTCGGCCCGTGCGCTCGAGCGCTACGGCCCCGACTTCTCCTATGGCCACTGGGCCGCGGTCAAGCGCCTGCCGATCGCCGTGGGCGGGGTTGCGGGCGTGGCCGGCCTCGCGGCGCTGGCGCAGCTGCCGCCCGCGCGCAGGTGGCTGCTCGGTCGCCTCAACCCCGGCGAGGGCCCGAGCCCCGAGAAGCGCGCCAAGTCCTGGTTCAAGGTCCGCTTCGTGGGCGAGGGCGGCGGGCAGCGCGTGGTGACGCAGGTCTCCGGCGGCGACCCCGGCTACAGCGAGACCTCGAAGATGATCGCGGAGTCCGCGCTCTGCCTGGCGCATGACGAGCTGCCGTCATCCGCCGGGCAGGTCACCACCGCCGAGGCGATGGGCGACGCGCTCATCGAGCGCCTCCAGCGGGCGGGGATCAAGTTCGAGGTGCTCGAGGGCGGGGCGGGCCCGGAGCGGGAGGCTCAGTTCAGCGAAGGATCGAGCGGCATCCGCGCCACGAGCGCGAACTGACCGCCCTTGCGCGCCAGCACCGCGCTCCAGAGCCCGTCGGGATCGCCGGTGAAGATCTCCTCGGGCACAGCCGGCTCCACGATCCAGTCCTCGCGCTCCAGCTCGGCGTCGAGCTGGCCCGGCCCCCAGCCGGCATGACCGGCGTACACGCGCACCCGCCTGGTGGCGCGATCGAGGTCGTCCAGCTCGTCGTCGGTCCCCGGCAGCCCCACGTGGCCGCACACCAGCAGCCCCGCCGCATCAGGGTCGGCGTACTCGCCGAGCACCACCACCGAGTCGGGGGCCACGGGGCCGCCCACGTGCACGAGGTCCGCGCCCGCCAGCCCATCGAGCTCGGGCACGGCGTCGGCCACGGTGGTCTCGGACGCGCGGTTGAGGATCACGCCCATCGCCCCCTCCTCGCTGTGCTCGGCCAGGAGCACCACGGAACGGGCGAAGTTGGGGTCCAGCAGGGCGGGTGCCGCGATGAGGTAGTGGCCACGCAGCGATTCCATCCAGTCGATTCAACCACTCCGGGTCAGCCGGAGCAGGGCCGCTCGAACGGCAGCGCGGCGGTGAAGCTGCAGCCCGAGCCGCCGTCGACGGTCACGGTGCCGCTGCCGCTGCCGCTCAGGCGGTCGCCGGCGCGGGCGAAGCGGGCCACCGCGCCGGGCGCCGCCGAGAACTCGAAGCCCAGGCCCCACATCTCACCCGACTGCGCCACGGTCTCATACGTCCAGCTCGCGGGGTCGGCCGCCACATCGCGGAACAACCCCCAGCGGAAGGCCTTGCGCAGGTCCTCGCGCCAGTAGGGCCAGTCGTGCACGCCGAGATGGGCGTCGAAGGTCACGCCCGCACCGGCGTGGCGCGCCCGCAGCGCGAACTCCAGGCTCTGCAGGAACAGCTCGAGCTCGACCACGCCGCTCGCGAGCGCGGTCGGGGTGGCCGGGACCCCCGGGCGCGGGATCCCGGTGCCGGTGGCCACGTACAGGCGGGTGTGGCGCAGGTTCTCCACGAGCGCCACGGGATCGTGGCCCTCGGCGTAGGCGCCGGTGATCGGCCCCCAGACCTGCTCGTAGGGAGCGCCGGCGATGGGCTCGAGGGCGAGCAGGATCTGCGGGCGGCGGATGGACACCAGCGCGGACATGGGCACCGCCGCGCCGAAGTAGCCGGGCCGCTGGGTGGCGTAGAACGCCGTGCCGAAGCCGCCCATCGAGAAGCCGGCGATGGCGTGCCAGCGGCGCCCGTCCCTGACGCGGAAGCGCTCCTCGATCAGCGGTATCAGCTCGTCGAGGTGGTAGCGCTCCCAGCCGGGATCGCCGCGCAGTCCGCCGTTCCACCAGTTCGTGTAGAAGCCGTCGCGGCCGCCGTCGGGCATGACGACGATGGCGTCCAGGCCTTTGGCGGTCTGCAGGATGTCGCCCTTGGCCGGCAGCGCCCAGCTCGCGTGGCCCTCCCCGGCGCCGTGCAGGAGGTATAGGACGGGGTATTCGGTGTCGCCGTCTTCGTAGCCGTCGGGGAGGAGGACGTTGGCCTTGAGGGTTTCTCCGCCCGCCACGTGCTCACTCGGCGTTTCGATGGTGAGCAACTGCTGGGCGGCACTCGCGGGCGCCGCGGCGAACAGGAAAACAGCAGCAATGAGGGGAGCGAGCCGACGGTGCATCCGGTCGCGACGCTATCCGACGGCGTGCACCTCGCGCGCCGGATGAAGCGTCCTGCTTTGGGCGGCTGTACGGCGCCCAGGGCAGGAGGGTGGCCGCGATGGCGCCTCGTACAGTGCCCATGTGCCGGCCATCGACCTCGACGACGTCCGCACCGCCGCGCAGCGCATCGCGGGCGTGCCGCACCGCACGCCCCTGCTGCGCTCACGGACGCTCGACGGCGTCACCGGCCTGCGCCTCGCGCTCAAGGCCGAGAACCTCCAGCGCGCGGGCTCGTTCAAGCTGCGCGGCGCCTTCCACCGCGTCTCCACTCTGCCGGCGGATGCGCTGGCCGCCGGGGTATGCGCCTCGTCCTCGGGCAACCACGCACAGGCGCTCGCGCTCGCCGCCGCACTGTGTGGAACCCGCGCGACGATCCTCATGCCGCGCGACGCGCCCGCCTCCAAGCGCGCCGCCACCGAGGGCTATGGCGCCGAGGTGATCGAGTTCGACCGCTACGCCGACGACCGCGAGCGGCTCACCGCCGCACTGGCTGCCGACCGCGGCCTCACGCTCGTCCACCCCTACGACGATCCCTTCGTGATGGCGGGCGCCGGCACCGTGGGGCTGGAGCTGGTGGAGGACGCGGGAGAGCTCGACGCCGTGGTGGTGCCCACGGGCGGCGGCGGGCTGCTGTCGGGCTGCGCCACCGCGGTGAAGGGGCTCTCCCCGGGCACGCGCGTGGTGGGCGTGGAGCCGGCCGCCTCCGACGACGTGGCTCGCTCGCTCGCGGCCGGCGAGCGCGTGCGGGTGAAGGTGGGACAGACGATCGCCGACGGCCAGCAGCTGCCCACCCCGGGTGCGCTCACGTTCGAGGTGATCAGGGCGCTCGTGGACGACGTCGTGACGGTGTCCGACGACGAGATCGCGGCCGCGATGCGCTTCCTGTTCGAGCGCCTGAAGGTGGTCGTCGAGCCGAGCGGCGCCAGCGGGCTGGCCGCGGTGCTGGCCGGCCGGGCGGGCCGCCCGGGCGAACGCGTGGGCGTGGTGCTCTCGGGCGGCAACGTGGACGCCGCGCGCTTCGCGGCGCTGACGAGTGCTTAGGCGGCGACGGGCTCGCGCAGCGCCTCGCGCAGCTCGGCCGCGCGCTCGCGGAAGCGCTCCACGTTGCCGAGCTTGATCTCCTCGTAGCCGCGGATCAGATCGGGAAGCTCGCAGAGCTCGCGCGCGGCGTCGGAGCCCGCGCCGGCGGCGATCGCCGCCTCCACGTGCTCGAGGTACTCGCCCACCAGCGCGCGCTCCACACGACGCACCTCGGCGTAGCCGAACACGTCCAGGCGCGTGCCGCGCAGGCGGCGCCCGGCGCGCAGCATCCGGAACGCCGGCACGAACCAGCGCCCGAGCTTGAGCTTGCGCTTCATCCCCAGCGCCCGCAGCAGCGGCGGGTGGAGGTTGAACCAGACCTTGGCGCCCTCGCCGAACTCGGCCGTCAGCCGCGCTCGCTCGACGGTGTCGAGGTGCAGGCGAGCGACCTCGTACTCGTCCTTGTAGGCCATGAGCTTGAAGAGGTTCTCGGCCACCGGCTCGGCCAGCTCCGGCCGGGTGGCTGCCACCCAGGCCACGACGTCGGCGTAGCGCTCGGCGTAGGCGAGGTCCTGGTACGCGGCGAGCTCGGGCACCCGCCTCTCCAGCAGCCGCCGCAGCTCGCTGCCCGGAGTGGGCGCCGCGCGCTCGACCAGGGCCAGCTCGGCATCCGAGACAACGGGCGCCGGGGGCTCGGGCTCGCGCGTGGCCTCGGCCACCGCGTCCGGGTCCGCCACCACGGCGCGCCCCCATGCGAACGCCGCCAGGTTCTTCTCCACCCCGGCGCCGTTCAGGCGGATGGCCTGCTCGAGGGCGTCGAGCGAGATCGGCAGCGCGCCGCGCTGCCAGGCCGCGCCGAGCGCGAGCATGTTCGAGGGCATGTGGTCCCCGAACAGCGTCTCGGCGAGCGCCTGCGCGTCGATGTGGACGTTGGCGTCGCGCCGGGTGCGGCCATCGATGAGGTCGAGCTGCGAGCGCAGCCCTCCGAAGCGCTCCTCGGTGTCCACCACCATCTTCCCGGTGGGCGTGGCGTGGGTGGAGACCACGGCCACGGTGCGCGACGGGTCGCACACCGCGAGGTTCGTCTCGCTCGCGGCGCCGAGCAGGTCGAAGCCCAGGTAGAGGTCCGTGCCGGCGGCCGACGCCTTGCTCGACCCGGACACCGCACTGGTGGAGATGCGCACGTCGGACACGACCGGGCCGCCCTTCTGGCTCAGGCCCGTCTGGTCGAGGCCCGCCACGTGGCGGCCGTCGATCAGGGCGGCCATGCCCATGATCTGGCTGACCGTGACCACGCCGGTGCCGCCGATGCCCATCATCCGCACCGTGAACTCGTCGCCGGTGACGAGACGCCGCGGCTCGGGCAGCCCCGCCGGCGGCCGCGGCGTCTCGTGCTCGGCCTTGCGGCCGCCGACGACGGTGAGGAACGAGGGGCAGTCGCCCTCGAGGCAGGAGTAGTCCTTGTTGCAGGAGGACTGGTGGATCTGGGTCTTGCGGCCGAACTCGGTCTCCACCGGCAGCACGCTGAGGCAGCTGGACTTCTTGCCGCAGTCGCCGCAGCCCTCACACACCCGCTCGTTGATGTGGATGCGCTCGGGCGGGTCGGGCGCCTTGCCGCGCTTGCGCTTGCGGCGCAGCTCGGCGGCGCACTCCTGATCGTGGATGAGCACGGTCACGCCCTCGGTCTTCGCGAGCTCGCGCTGGGCGGCCATCAGCTCGCCGCGGTCGCGGACGTCGGCGATCGCGGCCAGCTCCACGCCGCGATAGCGCTCCGGCTCGTCGGTCGTGACCACCACCCGCTTCACGCCCTCGATCTCCAGCCAGCGGGTGAGCTTGGGCACCGACAGCGCGCCCTCCACCTGCTGACCGCCGGTCATCGCGACCGCGTCGTTGTAGAAGAGCTTGTAGGTGACGTTCACGCCGGCGGCCACGGCGGCGCGGATGGCGAGCGAGCCGGAGTGGTGGAAGGTGCCGTCGCCGAGGTTCTGGACGAAGTGGTCGTCGTCGGTGAACGGCGCCATGCCGATCCACTGCGTGCCCTCGCCGCCCATCTGCGTGATGCCGGTGATCTCACCGCGGCCCTCAGGGTTGAGCAGGATCATCGTGTGGCAGCCGATGCCGCCGCCCACAAGCGTGCCGTCCGGCGCCGGGGTCGAGCTGTTGTGCGGGCAGCCGGAGCAGAAGAACGGCGTGCGCTGCGCGCCGTTGCCGTCACCGGCCATTGGCAGGGTGAGCGGGCCGCGCTCGGCGGCGTCGAGGCGTGCGACCCGCGCCTCCACCGAGTCGAGCACCACACGGCGGCGCAGCCGGGCCGCGACGGCGCGGGCGATGACGTCGGCGTCGAGGTCGCTCGCGGCGGGCAGCAGGGTCGCGCCCGACTCGTCGCGCCTGCCCACGACGCGAGGGGTGTGGGGGCCGCCGTAGAGCACGTCCCTGATCTGCGGCTCGAGGAAGGCGCGCTTCTCCTCCACCACCAGCACCTCGTCCAGGCCGGAGGCGAAGCGCTGCACGATCTGGGGTTCGAGCGGCCAGATCATGCCCAGGCGCAGGATGCGCACACCCGCGCGGTCGAGCTCGCGCGCGCCCAGGCCGAGGTCCGTGAAGGCCTGGCGCAGATCGTGGTAGGACTTGCCCGCGGCCACGATGCCGAGCCAGGCGTCGCGCGCGCCCTCGATCCGGTTGACGTCGTTGTCGCGCGCGTAGGCCACGGCCAGCTCCGTGCGCGACCCCAGCATCGTCTCCTCCATCCGGAGGGAGGCCGGCGCCAGCAGGTGCGCGTCCGGCACGTGCTCGTAGCCGGTGTCGGGCAGCAGCGGGCTCACTCGCCCGGGCGAGACCTCGGCGGTGCCGGCGGCGTCGGCCACGTTCGTGACGATCTTCATGCCGGCCCACAGGCCCGACGCGCGCGAGCAGGCGAATGCGTGCAGCCCGAGGTCCAGCACCTCCTGTACGTCGCCGGGGAAGAAGACCGGCATGTGCAGGCTCTGCAGCAGCGCCTCGGAAGCGCTGGGGATGGTGGAGGACTTGCAGCTGGGGTCGTCGCCCACCAGGGCGAGCGCACCGCCGCTGCGCGAGACGCCCACGAAGTTTCCGTGGCGCAGCGAGTCCATCGCGCGGTCGAGGCCGGGCGCCTTGCCGTACCACATGCCCAACACGCCGTCGTAGCGCGCGCCGGGCAGCGCGGCAGCCAGCTGGCTGCCCCACGCCCCGGTGGCGCCGAGCTCCTCGTTGAGGCCGGGCACGTGGGCCACGTGGTGCTCGCGCATGATCTCGCGGTTGCGCGACAGCTCCTGGTCGAAGCCGCCCAGCGGAGAGCCCTGGTAGCCGGAGATGAACGTGCCGGTGTGGAGGCCGCGGCGGCGGTCGGAGCGGTGCTGGTCCAGCGGCAGGCGGGCCAGCGCCTGGACGCCGGTCAGGTAGATGCGGCCGCGCTCGAGGACGTAGCGGTCCTCCAGCGAGACGTCACGCCGCAGCGGCGTGACCTGCTCGGCGCGCTCCATGCGGCGCCGGGTCTGGCGTCGTACGACTGGCGGGGCCGCCATGAATCTCCTCCTCACCAAGATTGGCTAGGTGAATTTACCACCCTGCCCGCGGTATTGCCAGGTCAAACACCCGTCTAGAAGAGGACAAATCCCGGTTGTGGTCAACCGGTCCGCGGGGTATGGTCATTGGATATGACCTTTATCGCCCACCCACCGGACGTCTCCGTAAGCGCTCCCACCACGCCGATCCCGCGCCACGACGACGACCACGAGCGGGTGGTGATCAGGCAGGACCCGCGCACCGGCATGCGCCTGGTGGTGGCCGTGCACTCCACGGTGCTCGGCCCGGCGCTCGGGGGCTTGAGGCTGCGCGCCTATCCCGGCGGGCTGCGCGACGCGCTCGACGACGTGCTCGGCCTCGCCCGCACGATGACGCTGAAGGCCTCGGCCGCCGGCCTCGACCTCGGCGGCGGGAAAGCCGTGATGATCGACGACGGCCGCGAAGACCTCCGCCGCGCGCGCCTCGAGGGAGCCGCCGACGTCATCAACGAGCTCGAGGGCGCCTACATCACCGCGGAGGACATCGGCACCACCTGTGCGGACATGGACGTGATGGCGGGTCGCAGCCCCTGGGTGGTGGGCCGGTCCGCCCAGAACGGGGGCGCGGATGATCCCTCGCCCGTCACGGCCGAAACCGTGCGCCGCGCGATGCGCCGCGGCCTCGAGGCCGCCACCGGCTCGGGCGAGCTGGACGGGCGCCGCGTGGGCCTGATCGGGCTCGGCAAGGTGGGCTGGGCGCTGGCCGCCGCGGTGGCCGCGGAGGGCGCGCGCGTGACGGCGTGCGACCTCGACGGCGAGCGCGCCGAGCGCTTCACCGCGGAGCACGGTGGCCAGACGGCCCCCTCGGCGGAGGCGATCCTCGGCATGGAGCTGGACGTGCTCGCGCCCTGCGCCGCGGGCGGCATGATCGACGACGCTCTCGCCGGCGCCGTGCGCTGCAAGGTGATTGCGGGCGCCGCCAACAACCCGCTCACCAGGCGCGAGGTCGCCGCGCGCCTGGCGCGCCGCGGGATCCTCTACGTGCCGGACTTCCTGGCCAACTGCGGCGGGCTGATCCACGTGGAGGCCGACTGGCACGGATTCGACCCCGCGCGGGTCGAGGCGGGCATGCAGCGCGCCATGCTGCGGCTGGACCGAGCCATCGCCGCCGCGGCCGCCGAGGATGCCACGCCGCTCGAGGTGGCGGAGCGCCAGGCCCTCGAGCGTGTGGAGGCCGCCGGGCACAGATAGAGTGGGTGCGGCCGTGGACCGTTCGTTCGAGCCCGTCGCCACGCGCCGCACGTTCGAGGAGGCGGTCGAGCAGATCGCTGAGAAGGTCAGGTCGGGCGATCTGGCAATCGGCGACCGGCTCCCGTCCGAGCGCGACCTCGCCGCGCAGATGCGCATCAGCCGCCCCACCGTCCGTGAGGCGGTGAAGGTCATGGCACAGGCCGGCGTGCTCGAGGTGCGCCGCGGGCAGAGTGGAGGCATCTTCGTGCGCAGCGAGCTCGTGCCGCGCGACCTGCTTCGCACGAGTTGGGAGGTGCGCGTGAGCGAGGTGTCCGGCGTGCTCGAGGCGCGGCGGCTGCTCGAGCCGCGCGTGGCGCAGCTCGCCGCGGTGCATGCAAGCGAGGACGACTTCGCGAAGATGCGCTCCACGATCGACCGCCAGCGCGAGCTGGCCGAGGCCAAGGACTTCCTGCGTCAGGAGGACCTGTTCCTCCAGCTGGACCTCAAGTTCCACCTCGTGATCGCGCGCGCCACCGGCAATTCCACGATCGTCTCGCTCATGCGCCAGCTCTTCCGCCGCCTCGAGATCGCGCGCGACATGGCCGTTCATGCCGAGACGATCCCGGACTGGGTGATCGGCGTGCACGAGCGGACCCTCGACGCCGTCCGCTCGGCCGACTTCGCCATGATCGACTCCGTCATGGACGAGCACCTCAGCCAGCTCGAGCAGGTGTGGGAGCGCGAGACCGGGCGCGGCCTGGTGCGCCCCCTCCCCGACTTCCTGCAGCCGGTGGCCGAGCGCTCGAGCGCGCTGCGCGCGAGCGGCAAGCACTGAGCGCGCTCCCCATGGGCTTCCTCTCCTCCGTCACCGGCTTCGGCGCCCGCGACCTCGCGGTGGACCTGGGCACCGCCAACACGCTCGTCTACGTGCGCGGGCAGGGGATCGTGGTGTCCGAACCGTCGGTGGTGGCCATCGACCAGGCCACCGGCGCGGTGCACGCGGTGGGCGACGAGGCCCAGCGGATGATCGGACGCACGCCCGCGAACATCTCCGCCATCCGCCCGCTGCGCCACGGCGTGATCGCCGACTTCGAGGTCACCGAGCAGATGCTGCGCTACTTCATCCGGCGCGTGGACCAGCGCCGCATGGCCCACCCGCGCATGGTCATGTGCGCGCCGTCTGGCATCACCGAGGTGGAGAAGCGCGCGGTGACCGAGGCGGCGCTGGCGGCGGGCGCGCGCCAGGTGCACCTGATCGAGGAGCCGCTGGCCGCCGCCATCGGCGCGGGCATGCCGATCGCGGAGCCCATCGGCAACATGGTCGTGGACGTGGGCGGCGGCACGACCGAGGTGGCGGTCATCTCGCTGGGCGGCATCGTCGTGTCGGCCTCGATTCCGGTGGGCGGCTACGAGCTCGACGACGCCATAATCGGCCACGTCCGCAACGTGCACGGCATCGCCATCGGCCAGCCCTCGGCCGAGGCGGTCAAGTTCGAGATCGGGTCGGCCGGCCCGACCGGCGACGAGCTGACCACCGAGATACGCGGCCGCCATGTGATGTCGGGGCTGCCCAAGAGCGTCGTGCTCACCGACCAGGAGATCCGGGTGGCGCTCACCGATCCCGTCCAGGCGATCATCGATGCCATCAAGGACACGCTCGAGCGCACGCCGCCCGAGCTGGCCTCCGACATCGCCGAGCGCGGCATCCTGCTGGCCGGCGGCGGCTCGCTGCTGCAGGGCTTTGCGCAGCGCGTGACCGACGACACGCGCATGGACGCCGTGCTGGCCGAGTCTCCGCTCACGTGCGTCGTGCTCGGCTCCGGGCGCTCGCTCGAGGGCTTCGATGCCCTCGAGGCCAACGGCGGCTCACGCCGGCGCGCCCGGGTGCACCGCTAGGCCACGTGGACGTCGCCGCCGGGGCGCGGGCGCTGCTGGAGGCGAACTGGCGCGAGGGGCGCTACCGGGCCATCGATTACGCGTTCGGCGTGCCGAGCCCGCGCAGCTATCCGTGGCAGTGGTACTGGGACTCCTGCTTCCACGCGATCGTCCGCAGCCGCTTCGACCGCGCGGGCGCGCGGCGCGAGCTCGAGACGCTGCTCGCCGCGTCCGAGGGCGGCTTCATCGGCCACACGATCCTGTGGGGGCGGCCACTCGACCTCGGGCGGTCGCTGCGCTACAACATCGCGTCGCGCGCCGACCTGATGACCCGCACGATCCAGCCGCCCGTGCTGGCCTGGGCGTGGCGGATCGCCGTGGGCGACCCGGCTCGGGAGCCCGGTCTGGTGCGCCACCACGACTGGCTGCGCTCCCACCGCGACCTCGAGGGCGACGGGCTGCTGTGGCTCCTGCAGCCCGACGAGTCCGGCATGGACGCGTCGCCGAAGTTCGATCACGTGTGGGGGCGGATGGCGCAGGGGCTGCCTCTGTTCCCGCTGCTGATCGCGCGCAACCGGCGCCTCGGCTTCGATCTTCGGCGCGTGGCCGCGGCCGGGCGGCCCGTGGTGTGCGAGGTGCTCGTCAACGTCATGTGGTCGCTGTCCGAGCAGGCGCTCGGCCGGCCGTCGGTCACGCCCGCGCTGGTGGATCGGCTCTGGCACGAGGACGCGGGGCGCTTCGCCGACGACGTGCGCGGGGCCGTGAACCCATTGGAGCCGGCGCGGCGGCCTCTCACGTGGGACACGCTGGCGCCGCTCGCGCTGCCCGACCTCCCCGAGTCCATCGGACGCCGGCTGGTGGAGGAGGTGCTGATGGCGCCGCGCTTCGCCGCTGGCGTCCCGCTCCCCGCGGTCGCGCTCGATGACCCCCTGCACTCCTCGCGCGAGACCTGGTGGGGCCGCCACCGCCACTGGCGCGGCCCGAGCTGGGTGAACTCGGCCTGGCTGGTGTCGCTGGGCCTGCGCCGGCTGGGCTACGGCGAGGTGGCTGACCGGATGGCGCAGCGGCTCGCGGAGGCGGTCGCGGCCGAGGGCTTTCGCGAGTACTACGAGGCCCGCCACGGCCACGGCATGGGCGCGCGCGACTTCGGCTGGTCCACGCTGCTGTGGGAGCTGGTGGAGCCACGCCCGCTGCCGCTGTAGGGGGGCGAGTTTGGGCAACGTCCGAGATTAGGGGTCGATATGCGACCCCAATCCTCGAATGTCCACCGGGCGATCGCCCGGATCGCCGGCCGGGCGAAGGGAGTGGTGACCCGGAGCGAGCTCATGGAGGCCGGCCTGAGCGCCGGCCAGGTCAAGCGGCGCGTGCGCAGCGGCCTGCTGATCCCGGAGTTCCCCGGGGTCTACCGCGTGGGGCATGCCGCGGCCAGCACCGAGGCGAAGTACATGGCGGCGGTCAAGGCCTGCGGCGAGGGCGCCGCGCTCAGCGGGCTGGCGGCGGCGCACCGCATGGGACTGATCAAGGGACGTCCGCCCGCGCCTGAGGTCGCCGCACCGGCGCGGCGTGAGATCCGGGGCATCCTGACGCACGAGTCGAGCCGGATCGAGCGCTGGACTTTCGACGGCATCCCCACGACCACCGTCGCAAGAACGCTGGTCGACCTCGCCGGTCGGCTCACAGAGGAGGAGCTGACCCTCGCCTGCCACAGGGCGCAGGCGAATTACGGCACCACCCCCCGGCAGGTGGAACAAGTCCTCCAGCACCGCCCCACGACCAGAGGGGCCAACAAGCTGAGACGAGCCATCCGAGGAGAAACCCACGTCTCCCTAAGTGCCCTGGAACGGAAGTTCCTGAGAAGGCTCGGCGAGGCAAACCTCCCGCTCCCCGACGAAACCAACCAATACGCCGGCACCAAACGAGTCGACTGCCGCTGGCGAAAGCAGAAGCTGACAGTCGAGCTCGACTCCTACACCTTCCACAACACCCGCCACGCCTTCGAGCAGGACCGCAGGCGCGAACGCGAGGCCTACGCCAGAGGCGACGACTTCCGCCGCTACACCTGGGGCGACGTCTTCGAAGACGCCGCCCCGATGCTCAAGGAACTGGCAGGCCTGCTTTGACCTACGCCGCCGCCGGCCTGTACACCGACACCACCGCTGCGCCGCCCAGGCCGATGTTGTGCTGGAGGCCGACCTTGGCGCCCTCCACCTGCCGCTTGTCCGCCTGGCCGCGGACCTGCCAGGTGAGCTCGGAGCACTGCGCGAGGCCGGTGGCGCCGAGCGGGTGGCCCTTGGAGATGAGGCCGCCGGAGGGGTTCACGACCCACTTGCCGCCATAGGTGGTGGCCTCGTCCTCGACGAGCTTGTGGCCCTCGCCCTCGTCGGCGAGGCCCAGCGCCTCGTAGGTGATGAGCTCGTTGGCGGAGAAGCAGTCGTGCAGCTCGATCACGTCCACGTCGTCGATCGATACCTCGGCCTCCTCCATGGCCTGCTCGGCCGCCTTCTTCGACATGTCGAAGCCGACGATCTTGATCGAGCTCTTCTCCTCGAAGGTGGACTGCATGTCCGTGACCATGGACTGGCCGGCGATCTCCACCGCCTGGTCCCAGAGGCCGTGCTCGTCCACGAAGCGCTCGGACGCGATGACGGCACAGCCCGAGCCGTCAGAGGTGGGCGAGCACTGCAGCTTCGTCAACGGGTCGTGGATCATCTTCGCGCCCTTGATGTCCTCCAGGGAGTACTCGTCCTGGAACTGGGCGTAGGGGTTGTTCACCGAGTGCTTGTGGTTCTTCCAGCCGATCCACGCGTAGTGGTCGGGGTCGGAGCCGTAGCGCTCCATGTGCTCGCGGCCGGCGTTGCCGAACATCTGCGGCGCGAACGGCGACTGCTCCGGCTCGCGCACCTCGAACATCGTGGAGAGGTGCTTGTCCATCGGGTTCGTGCGGTCCGTGTACTTCACGCCGAGCGAGCCCTTTTCCATCTTCTCGAAGCCCAGCGCCAGCGCGCAGTCCACGAGCCCGCCCTTGACGGCCTGGCGCGCCATGTACAGCGCCGAGGAGCCCGTCGAGCAGTTGTTGTTGACGTTGACCACCGGGATCCCGGTGAGGCCGAGGCCGTACACCGCCCGCTGCCCGGACGTGGACTCGCCGTAGCAGTAGCCCACGAAGGCCTGCTCCACGGAGTCGTAGGGGATGCCGGCGTCCTCGAGCGCCTTGGTCCCGGCCTCCTTCGCCATGTCCGGGTAGTCCCAGTCGCGCGCGCCCGGCTTCTCGAACTTCGTCATGCCGACCCCGATCACGAAAGTCCTGTTCATCCCCGCAGCCTCCAAGTCTCGGTGAACAAGGCGTCATCTTTCCAGATGGGAACACTTTTGGGGGACTCGGGTTATCGTGGCCCGATGCTCAAGACCGTCTGCGCGGCCCTGACAGCTGCCACCGCCCTGCTCGTGCTCCCGGCCGCGGCGTTCGCCGACCCCGACGCCGAGGTGGCGATCATGGACGACCAGCTCATCCTCACCCACAAGCAGGTGAGGGTGGACGGTGCGATGACGGTCTTCGGGCAGCTCGGCGTGGACCGCGTGCGCGTGTCGGCCTACTGGCGCGACATCGCGCCCTCGCCGCGCTCCACGCGCAAGCCGCGCCGGTTCGACTCGATGGACCACACCGAGCGCCGCTACGACTGGGACAACCTCGACCGCGTCGTGGACTCGGCCAACGCGCACGGCCTCAAGCTGCTCATCTCGATCACCACGCCCGGGCCGGTGTGGGCATCGGAGTCGCCGCGCCGCAAGAATCCGGTGTGGAAGCCCAAGCCGGTGGAGTTCGCGCGCTTCGCGCAGGCGCTTGCCACGCGCTACGCGGACCGGGTGGACATGTACGCGCTGATGAACGAGCCCAACCAGGGCGCGTGGCTCCAGCCCCAGCGGGTGGGCAACCGGCTCTACTCGCCGTACCACTACCGCCGCATGGTCAACGGCGCCTACTCGCGCGTGAAGGAGGCCGACCCCACTTCGACCGTGATCATCGGCGAGCTCGCACCCACCGGCGGGCGCGGCGGCGACGGCACCACCCGGCCGATGCGCCCGCTCACGTTCCTGCGCGAGCTCGGCTGCGTGAACAGCCGGCTCAACCCCACCCGCAGGGGCTACTGCCGCGACTTCGAGGCGCCCGCCGGCGACATGTTCGGCACCCACCCCTACCAGGTGCGCGGCAAGCCGAGTCTGCGCTCACGCAACCGCGACGACGCGGCGATAGCCGACCACGAGCGCGTCTTCGGAGTGCTCGACTCCCTCACGAGCCAGGGACGCATCCTGTCGATGCAGAAGCCGCTGATGGACATCTACTACACGGAGTTCGGCTACCAGACCGACCCGCCCGACCCGCACGAGGGCATCTCGCGCAAGCGCCAGGACGACTACCTGCAGGAGGCAGCGTTCATGACCTGGCAGCAGCCGCGCGTGCGCGGCAACACCCAGTTCCGCCTCACCGACGGCGAGCTGCGGCGCGGCGAGCGGGGCCGGGCCCGGTACTTCGAGATCCAGAGCGGCCTGCTGTCCTCCCGCGGGCGGCCCAAGCCCTCCTACTACAACTTCTTCGATCCGTTCTGGATCGAGAACACGCGCCCGCGCGCGGGCGAGCCCGTGCTGTTCTGGGGCCAGGTCCGGCCCGGAGGGTCGCAGAGCTACGTGCTCGAGTACCGGCCCCGGCGCGGCGAGCCGTGGGTGGCGCAGTTCGACTCGATGACGAACGAGGCCGGCTATTTCACGAGCCAGTTCGCACCGGCGAGCGGCGAGTACCGCTTCCGCTGGAACGAGGGCGTCTCGGCCACGCGCTCGGTGCGGGTGCGCGACTAGGGAGCGCCCACGGACGACCGGCCCACCAACGGGGATCTGCTCAGGGCCGCGCCCGCGTTCGCGCGGCTGGCCGCGGGCGCCTGGCTGCGCAGCGCGGAGTGGACCGTCGAGTCCTCGGTCCGCGCCGGCCGCGGTTTCGTGCGCGCGGCGCTCTCGGGCGAGTCACCCGCGGAGCTGCTGGAGCAAGCGGGCACCGGGCTGCGCGAGCAGGCCCGCCGGGTGCTCGGGGTCACCGAGATCGAGGAGCGGGTGGACAAGACCACCGGCGCCGTGGACGGGACAGGCTCGCTGCGCGACCGCGGCACCGAGCTGCTCGAGCGCTCGGCGGACGTCGCCGCCGAGGACGACGCCCACCCCTCCTATGACCGCATCCTCACCCAGCTCGCGCCCGACGAGGCGCGGGTGCTGCGCCTGCTCGCCACCGAGGGCGCTCAGCCCGCGGTGGACGTGCGCACGTGGCGGCCGCTCGACGTGGGCTCGCAGATCGTGGCTCCCGGGCTCACGATGATCTCCGCGCACGCCGGCTGCCGCCACGCCGAGCGACTGCCCGCCTACCTCAACAACCTCTTCCGCCTCGGCCTGGTCTGGTTCTCGCGCGAGCCGCTCGAGGACCCGGCCGCCTACCAGGTGCTGGAGGCCCAGCCCGACGTGCTCGGGGCCGTGCGGCGCGCCGGGCGCGCGCGCACCGTGCGGCGCAGCATCCGGCTCACCCCGTTCGGCCTCGACTTCTGCGAGACCTGCCTGCCGCTCACGACCGCCGAGTTCGATGTGCTGCAGGGGGAGGAGCCGGCCGGGTAGGATCGCCCCGATGGCAGGGGGGCTGCGCCGGCTGGGACTGGGGGTGATCGTGACCCTTGCGCTGCCCGCCGCCGCCGCCGGCCAGGCGCCGGGGCTGCAGGAGTTCGAGGGGCCGATCCACGAGCACACGGCCTACTCGGACGGCGAGCCGGGCACGCGGCCGGCCGACGCGTTCGCCGCGGTGCGCGGCCACGGCAGCGACTTCATGGCGCTCACCGAGCACTCGGACACGCTCCAGCTCCCGATCGTCACCAACACGAAGTGCTTCGAGCCGCAGGTCCTGGTCACGTGCCTGTTCTCGGACCAGGAAGACGAGCTGGACTCGCTGCGCAAGTGGGACGCCATGGCCGAGCAGACCGACGCGGCCACCGACGCCGGCTTCGTGGGCATCCGCGGCTTCGAGTGGACCAACGACCGCCACGGCCACATCAACGTCCTCTTCTCCCGCCACAACACCAATGCGAAGATCGACGGCGGCTACCTGTCGATGAGCTTCTTCTGGTCCTGGTTCACGCGGCCGGCGTCACAGGGCGGCGGCGCCGACGGCCTCGCGATCTTCAACCACCCCGGGCGGCGCGAGCTCGGCGAGCTCGTGCCCGGCGGCTTCATCAGCCCGTTCACCCCCGACATCCCGCTGCCGGGATCGGACTGGGACGACTTCGCTTTCGTTCCCGCCGCCGACGCGCGCATGGTGGGGATCGAGCTCTTCAACGGCGGCTCGGACTACGGCAGCCCGAACGACCTTCATCCGGCCGGCAGCTACGGCCAGGCCCTCGACCGGGGCTGGCACGTCGGCGCCGTAGGCGCGGAGGACACCCACGACACGGGCTGGGGCCGGCCCGAAGAGCGCAAGACCGTCGTCCTCGCTCCGGCTCTCAGCCGCGCGGACCTGCGCGACTCGATGCTGGCCCGCCGCTTCTACGCGGTGCGGCACGCCGGCATCCGCATGAGCTTCACCGTCGACGGCCAGGAGATGGGCTCGCGGCTGTCCGTTGCGGCCGGTGACCCGCTTGCGGTCGAGGCCGGCACGCCCGAGCCGGGCGCCACGGTGGAACTGGTCACCAGCGGCGGCGAGGTCGTGGCCGGCGGCCCGGGCTCGCTGTCGGTCTCGCGACCGGCTTCGGCGGCGGAGCGCTGGTACTTCGTGCGGGTGCGCGACGCCGAGGGCGAGTCGCTGGCGTACTCGAGCCCGGTCTGGGTCGAGGCCGGCTAGGCGCTAGACCGCCTCGACCCGCTCGCGCGGCTGGTCGCCGTTGGAGGCCTTCACCTGCCCGTCGCCGCCCCGGTACGGGCCCGGCTTGGGCCGCGGCGTGCCTCCGGGGAACGCCAGACGGAGGATCGTGCGCTGCACGGTGCCGAGCTGCTTGCCGAACGGCCCGGTGTTGTAAGGCAGCTCGTAGCGCTCGCAGATCTCGCGCACGCGCGGGGCGATCTCGGCGTAGCGCGTGCTGGGCATGTCGGGGAACAGGTGGTGCTCGACCTGGTAGCCGAGGTTGCCGCTTGCGACGTGGAAGAACGGGCTGCCGTCGATGTTCGCCGCGCCCAGCAGCTGGCGTACGTACCACGCGCCTCTCGTCTCGTCGGCGACCTCCTCCTCGCTGAAGGTGTAGGTCTGGTCGGGGAAGTGGCCGCAGAAGATGATCGCGTAGGCCCAGACGTTGCGCACGACGTTGGCGGTGAAGTTCGCCTTGAGGGTGCTCTTGAAGCCGCGCCGCCCGCTGAGCGCGGGGAAGGCGATGTAGTCCTTGACGATCTGGCGCCGGGCCTTGCCGGCCATCCCCTTGAGCTGGCGCGTGATCTCGGCCTTGGACTTCTCACCGGACCTGATCGCATCGAAGTCGAGGTCGTGGAACGCGACGCCCCACTCGAAGAAGGCCGCCAGAGCCAGGTTGTAGACCGGCTGCGCCAGGTAGACCGGGTGCCACTTCTGGTGCGGGTCGATCCGCATGATCTCGTAGCCGAGATCGTGGTCCTTGCCGCGGATGTTCGTGTACGTGTGGTGGACGTAGTTGTGCGAGTGCTTCCACGCCTCGGGCGTCGAGGCGGAGTCCCAGTCCCAGGTGGAGGAGTTGATGTAGGGGTCGTTCATCCAGTCCCACTGGCCGTGCATCACGTTGTGGCCGATCTCCATGTTCTCGAGGATCTTGGCCAGCGACAGAGCCGTGGTGCCGGCGACCCACGCAGGCCGGTAGCGCGACGCGAACAGGAGCACCCGGGCCAGGACCACCAGCCGCCGGTGCATCTCGATCATGCTCGTGATGTAGGCGCGGTCGCGCTCGCCCAGCTCCGCCTTGACCTCGTCGTGGATGGCGTCGAACTCGCGGCCGAGCTGCTCGAGCTGCTCGGGGGTCAGGCGGGAAAGGGGACTCTCGATCAGGCTGGCCATCATGTTCCTTCGCGTCCGGGGTCAGAGCTCGATCTCGACCGCGCCCTCGGGCGCGTTGATGCAGGTGCGGATCATCTCGCCGTCCTGGCCGTGGACCTCGCCGGTGCGCAGGTCACGCAGCCTGCCCGAGCGCAGGCGCCCGACGCAGGTGTGGCAGATGCCCATGCGACAGCCGAAGGGAAGCGTGGCGCCCGCGTCCTCGCCGGCCACGAGGATCGGCTTGGAGCCGTCGGACTCGGCGTTGACGTCGCTGTCGCAGAAGCGGATCGTGCCGCCGTCTCCCTGCCGGCCTTCGTCCTCGCCCAGGTAGGGCTGGAAGTGCTCGACATGGAGGTGATCGCAATCTCCGAGCTCCTGCTTCCAGTGCTCGGTCATCGCGTCCAACATCTCGGGGGGGCCTGAGAGGAACGTCTCGCGCTCGCGCCAGTCCGGGCACAGCCGGTCGAGGTCGGCGGGGGCGATGCGGCCGCTCTCGCCGGTGAGCTGCTCGTGCAGCCGGAAGCCCGGATTGCGGCGGGCGAGGTCGCGCAGCTGCGCCCCGAAGATCGCGACGTCGGCCGTGCGCGCAGAGTGCATGTGCACGGCATCCGAGAAGCCCGAGCCGCGATCGATGCTGCGCAGCATGCTCATGATCGGCGTCACGCCGCTGCCGGCGCTGATGAACAGCAGCCTCGCGGGCAACGGGTCGGGGAGCGTGAACGCTCCCTCCACCCCGCCGAGGCGGACGATGACCCCCGTCCTGGCCGTGCGCACCAGATACGGCGAGACCTTGCCGGCCTCGACCAGCTTGGGCGTGATGCTGATGCAGCCGTCCGGGCGGCCCGGGTCGGAGGTGATCGAATAGGCGCGCCAGTGGTGGACGCCGTTCACGGGCATGCCGACGCGCAGGTACTGACCCGGCTCGTGCCCGGGCCACTCCCAGCCGGGCTTGATGACCACCGTGACCGCGTCGGCCGTCTCGGGCTCGATGTGCTCGATCCGGCCGCGCAGCTCCTGGGTCGACCACAGCGGGTTGATCAATTCCAGGTAGTCGTCCGGGAGCAGCGGCGTGAAGAACGCCCGCAACCCCCGCATCAGCCTCATCCGCCCGGCGGGAACGTTGGGTATGGCCCCCCGCTCAGCCATCGTGAGAACACCTGTCAACCATTCGTTCTCGTTCCCTACCCGCCGGACATACACTCCATGCGGATGACCGCCGAGCCTGGCTCCCTGCGGCAGCTGCGCGAGCGCGAGCTGGTGGTCGCCACGCGCGCGCTCTTCGACGAGCGCGGCATGCAGGACGCGCCCATCGAGGAGATCGCCAGGGCGGTGGGCATCGCGCGCGGGCTCGTCTACCGGCAGTTCTCCTCGAAGGAGGAGCTGTTCGTGCTCACGGTCACCGACTACCTGGCCGAGCTCGGCGACCTGCTCGACACCGCGGGCTCCTCCAAGTCCGACCCGGTGCGGCGGGTGGAGCTGCTGATGGAGGCCTACGCGGGCTTCTGCCGGCGCTACCCGGCGTTCCTCGACTGCTCGCTCTCGCTGATGCACCGGCCCGCCCGCGAGCTGCACGAGATCGTCTCCGAGTCCATCTGGCTGCGCCTCGGGCAGGGGATGTCGCGCTGCGTCGACCACGTCACGCGCGTCCTCCGCGACGGCAACGCGGACGGCACGTTCTCGGTCGAGGACCCGGACTTCCTGGCGCAGGTGCTGTGGACCCAGGTGCTCGGCGCCATGCACCTGGCGCGCATCGGCGTGGGCATCCGCGAGCTCGGCCCGGGCGTGCCGGAGCTGTTCCGGGTGGAGTCCGACGACGTGGTGGCGGCCTGCGTGCGCAGCGCGCTGGCCACGCTCGGCGTGAGCCGGATGTGAGAGGGTCCTGCCGGTGCGGGTCCACCATCTCAGCTGCGCGTCGATGTGCCCCTACGGTCAGCGCTGGCTGTCGGGCGAGGGCAGCCTCCTCGGCAAGGCCGAGCTGGTTGCCCACTGCCTGCTGATCGAGTCCGGCGACGGGCTGGTGCTGGTGGACACGGGCTTCGGCACCGGGGACGTGGCCGACCCCAAGCGCCTCGGCCAGCCGTTCCGCGCCCTGATCCGCCCGCGGGTGGAGCAGCACGCCACCGCTCTTGCCCAGATCACCGAGAAGGGCTTCGACCCCGCCGACGTGCGCCACCTGGTGCTCACCCACCTCGACGTGGACCACGCCGGCGGGCTGCCGGACTTCCCCGGTGCCCAGGTGCACGTGCTCGCCGCCGAGAAGGAGGTCATGGAGAACCCGCCGCTGCGCGAGCGCGGGCGCTACATCCGCGGCCACTTCGCGCACGGGCCCAGGTGGGCCACCCACGGCGCCGGTGGCGACAGCTGGTTCGGGTTCGAGAGCGTCCGCGCCATCCCGGAGCTCGACGGCGACCTCGCGCTGGTGCCGCTGACCGGCCACACGGCGGGGCACACGGCCGTCGCGGTGCGCGAGGGCGAGGGCTGGCTGCTGCACTGCGGCGACGCGTACTTCCACCACGGCGAGGTGGTCACTCCGCCCACCTGCCCGCCGGGACTGAGGCTGTTCCAGAACATCGTGGGCCACGACAACAAGGCGCGGCGCTCCAACCAGGAGCGCCTGCGCGAGCTGGTCCGCGACCACGGGGACGAGGTGCGCCCGTTCTGCGCCCACGACCCGCTGGAGCTGGAGCAGATGCAGCAGCCGCCGCCCGGCTGAGCGCGTCTAGGGCGCCCGGCCGTGGCGTCCGCGCAGTCCGGCCGCGATCTCGGCGCCGTCGAGCTCGCCCGCCGCGATGCGCTTCGAGAGCGTGCGCGCCACCACGCGATCCACGACACGCGGAAGATGGCGCGCCACGGCCAGCTGCAGCGCGCCGCCGCGCGTGACGGCGGTCTCGCGCGCCGGCCCGCGGCCCTCGCAGGCCGCCACGATCCTCGCCACCACCCGCTCCAGGGGCTCCTCGTGCGAGAAGCCCTCGAGCTGGAGACCGGCCGCCTTGGTGCGCTCGTGGATCGGGGTGCTCACGAACGCGGGATGCACGCAGGTGACCGACACGTGCGTCCCGTACTCGGCCCGCAGCGCGTCGGCGTAGGCGGTGAGCGCGCGCTTGGACACCCCGTAGGCGGCCCCGAGCGGGAGCCCCAGGAAGGCCATGCGCGAGCCCACGAGCACCACGCGGCCGCGGCTCTCCACCAGGGCGTCGATGCTCGCGGCGGTGACCCGCCACGCGCCCAGCACGTTCACGTCGATCATGCGGCGCACGTGCTCGTCGGGCTGCGCGCCGGCGCTGGCGGGACCGCCGATGCCCGCGTTGTTCACGAGCGCCTCCAGCCCTCCGCCGAGGCGCTCGATGGCCGCCGGCACCGCCGCGGTGACCCCCTCCTCGCTCGTGATGTCGCAGGCAAGCACGTCCTCGTCGCCCGGATCGGGCCGCAGGTCGAGGCCCGCCACCCGCCAGCCGCGCTCGCGCAGCGCCGAGCGCACGGCGGTGCCGAACGCGCCGCTGGCGCCGGTCACCAGCGCGCGTCTCATGCCGGCGCCCCGGCGCTGCGGGCCGCCCGGCGGCGGCCGCTGTGCAGCTCGCGCTCGAGCTCGTGCATGTAGCGGTCGAAGTCCACGCGCATGGCGGGCCGGCCGTTGGGTCCCCAGCGCTTCAGCGCCCGGCGCACCCGCCGCCGGCAGTCCGAGCGCATGGCGGCGACCGAGGGCAGCGCCCACTCGCCCGACAGGTGCTCGGCCAGCATGCGGGCCTGGCGCTCCACGATCGGGAACGCCGAGCCGGTGGACTGCATGAAGCCCACGAAGAAGAGGTCGCGGGCGTCGAGATGGAAGACGCGCTTGTAGAGCGGCAGCTCGCCGGGCACCGGGCCGAGCAGCTCGGGCGGGAGGAACGGGAACGCCACGCGGTAGCCGGTGCACCACACGATGGCGTCCACCCGCTCCTCGCTCCCGTCCGCGAAGCGCACGCTCTCGCCCGCCAGCTCGGCCACGCCGGGCTTGGGCTCCACCCGCCCGTGGCTGATGCGGCTGAGGATGGTGTCGGAGATCGTGGGGTGGTCCTGGAACAGCCCGCGCCGGGGCCGCGGCAGCCCGTAGCGCTCGGGCGGGCCCACTGCCAGGCGCAGCAGCAGCTGGGAGAGCGGCTGGCGCGCGCGCCAGGGCACGTGCACCGCCACCCAGGGCCGGATGATCTGGTCCGCCGGGTGGCCCAGCAGACGCTTGGGGATCACCCAGCTGCCGTGACGCACCGACAGCAGCGTGCGCTCGGCCACGTGCGACAGGTCGGTGGCGATGTCCATGGCGCTGTTGCCCATCCCCACCACCAGCACGTTGCGTCCGCGGAAGGGCTCGGCGTCGTCGTAGTCGATGGCGTGCAGCTGCTCGCCGGCCAGCTCGCCGGGGTAGGACGGGTCGGGCAGCTTGGGCTCGTCGTTGTGGCCGTTGGCCACCACCAGCACGTCGGCGCGCTCGACCTGCCCATCGGCGGTCTCGATCTCCCAGCCGCCGCCGTCCAGCCGCCGCGCCGCCCGCACCTCCGCGGACAGGCGGATGCGCTCGGTCAGGCCGAAATGGGCGGCGTAGTCCTCGAGGTAGCTCGACACCGCGCCGCGACTCGGGTAGTCCGGCGTGCCCTCGGGCATGGGGAACTCGGCGAACTCGGTGCGCGCCCGGCTGGTGATGAGGTGGAGCGAGCGGTAGGCGGCGGTGGGCCGCTCCTCGGCCGTCCAGACACCGCCGAGGCTGGCGCCGCGCTCGAAGGCCACGGCTTCGAAGCCCGCCGCGGTCAGCGCCCGCAGCGCCGCGAGCCCCGATGGCCCCGCGCCGACCACCGCGACGCGCCGCGCGCCGTCTGCCTGGCTCCCCGCCCCGCCCACGGGCGCGAGGGTACTGCACCCGCGGGTAGTCTCGCGGCCGTGGGCCGGGTGCTCGAGGCGGATGTGGCGGTGGTCGGCGCGGGGCTTGCGGGGCTGGTGGCCGCGCGGGCGGTCGAGCGCGCGGGCAGGCGGGCGCTCGTGCTGGAAGCGCGCGACCGGGTGGGCGGCCGTACGCTGAACGCCGACCTCGGCGGCGGCAAGGTGGCGGAGCTGGGCGGGCAGTGGATCGGCCCGACACAGGACCGCGTGGCGGCGCTCGCGTCCGAGCTCGGCGTCGCGACCTTCCCCACACACACCGCGGGGGCGAACCTGGTGGAGATCGGCGGCCGCACGCGCCGCTACAGGGGCACGATCCCGCGGCTCCCGCCACACGTCCTGGCGGACGTGGCCGTCACCCGCCGGCGGCTCAATCGCCTTGCCCGCCGGGTGCCGCCCGGGGCACCGTGGCAGGCCCCGGACGCCGAGCGCCTCGATACGCAGACGCTCGGCGCCTGGCTCGGTCGCCACACCCGCACGCGCATGGCCCGCCGGCTGGTGGCGCTCGCGGGGAAGACGGTGTGGGGCGCCGAGCCGGATGAGCTCTCCCTCCTGCACGTGCTCTTCTACCTCCGGTCCGCCGGCGGCCTCGACATGCTGCTCGACAGCGAGGGCGGGGCCCAGCAGGACCGCCTGGCCGGCGGGTCGCAGCTGCTCTCGGTCAAGCTCGCCGATGGACTTGGCGAGGGCGTCGTGCTCGGCGCGGCCGTCCACCGCGTCGAGCACGGCGGCGGGCGCGTGCGCGTGCATGCGGACGGCGTGGTGGCCGAGGCGCGGCGCGTGATCGTGGCCGTCCCGCCGGGCCTGGCCGGGCGGATCGAGTACCACCCGTCGCTGCCGGCCGCCCGCGGCGCGCTGCACGACCACATCCCCCAGGGCACGCTCATCAAGTGCATGGCCGTGTACGACGAGCCGTTCTGGCGCGGCGACGGGCTCAGCGGGGAAGCCGTGAGCGACGCCGGGCCCGCCACGCTGACGTTCGACAACTCGCCGCCGGACGGGCGGCCCGGCGTGCTGCTCGGCTTCGTGGGCGGCGGCGACGCCCGGGCGTTCGCGCGGCTCGACGCCGCGGAGCGCCGGAGCACGGTGATCGAAGGCTTCGCGCGGCTGTTCGGCCCTCTCGCACGCTCGCCACGAGCATGGCTCGAGCAGTCCTGGGCGCAGGAGGAGTGGAGCGGCGGCGGCCCCAACGCATACCTGCCGCCCGGCGGCTGGACGTCGTGGGGGAAGGCGCTGCGCGAGCCGGTCGGCAGGCTGCACTGGGCGGGAGCCGAGATCGCCGAGCGCTGGTGCGGCTATCTCGACGGCGCGGTGCGGTCCGGCGAGCGGGCGGCCGCGGAGGCGCTCGAGGCCGGCGGCTGAGCCGCGGCCAGCCCGAACGGGCTGCCCTCCGAGTCCTTGCAGATGGCCCAGCGGTCGCCGGGGTGCACAACGCTCCCGCCGAGCGCCGCCACCTGCTCGAGCGCAGCCGCGATGTCGGCGACCTCGAAGTACGGCAGCGAGAACGAGTCGCCCGGGCCGCGACCGCGCGCGTGCACCCCGACCGCCGGGTCGCCGGCGGCGCGCGTCTGCCAGCCGTCGCCCTCATCCGGGCCGCGGGCCTCCAGCTCGGCGCCGAGCAGGCCGCTCCAGAAGCGCCGGGCGCGCTCGGCGTCGTCCGCCGGGAACTCGATCAGCGCGGGTCGCGATCCGGTCATGCCCACACCGTACCCTGGCGCCCATGGCCGAGCGCCCCGCCTTCGTCTACCTCCTGCGCTGCGGCGACTCCAGCCTCTACTGCGGCTGGACCTTCGACCTGGATCGCCGCCTGGACGCCCACCGCTCGGGTCGCGGCGCCCGCTACACGCGAAGCCGGCTGCCGGTGGAGGTGGCCGCGGTCTTCGAGCTTCCGGACGCCGCCAGCGCGCGCCGCGAAGAAGCCCGCATCAAGGCGCTCCCGCGCAGCGGGAAGCTGGCGCTGATCGTCGGCTCGGCGCCCGAGGCGTACTAGGACCTGCGTCGCACCACGAGCACCACGGCCCCGACGATCAGGGCCAGCGCGGCCACCTGCACGCCGAGCGTCACGGCGATCCCCTCGTCCTCGGTCAGGTTCCGCAGGCCCGCGAAGACCACGGACGCGCCGAAGAAGAGCACGAGCAGCCAGAGCACGGTGTTGCGGTCCATCGGCACAGCTTGACGCGAGGGCGCCCGCGAAGCGCCATGATCTCCCTCCGTGACCGACGAGCCGATGCTCCGGGACCCCACCCGCGTGGTGGTGGCCGCGTACGCGCTGGCCGCAGTCTGCCTGCTCGTGCCCCTGGCGCTGATCGGGGCGCTGTTCGCCGGTGTCGCGCTCGCCAGGCGCAACCGGCCCGCGGAGGGGGCCGGCGTCATCGTCCTCGCCCTGGTCTGCACGGCGCTGGCCGTGGCGCTGCTGCGTTAGACCTCGAGACCGACTCGTGCCGTCCTTGCCCACCGTTGCGATGCGTCCCAGCCGCCGCCCGTTCAGCAGGTAGCCCAGCTCGGCCTCGCTGAAGGCGCTCATCAGCGGTCCTCCCCGCGCCGCACGCGCTCGAGGATCGCGTCGATGCGCCGGCGGGAGTCCGCGTTGCTCGTGATGGCGTGGTAGGGCTGCCCGCCCGTGGCCGCCCATGGGACGAGCACGTCGAAGTCGAGCTCGCGGATGCGCTCGAGGCTCTCGACGTAGGCGGCGCGGTCGCTCGATCCGAGCACGCCGGCCGTCCATTCGCCGTCGTCGAGGTAGATCGTGTCGCCGGTGAACAGGAAGCGGTGCTCGCCACTGTCCCAGAGGTAGGCGGTCGCCCCGCTCGTGTGCCCGGGGGTCGGGATCACCTCGAAGTCGTCGTCGAGCACATGACGCCTGGAGAAGGTGCCGCGCACGGGGTGGCTCTCGGCCACCGACTCGCGCTCGTCCTCGTGGACGAAGAGCGGTGCCGAGACGGAGCCCGAGGCGAACATGGCCTCGTGGCGGTGGTTGAGGTACTGACGCGAGATGCCGCCGAGATCGGCGATCGGTGGCGCCTGGGAGTCGAGCGCGGAGACGCTGTACACGAGCAGGTTGCCCGGCTCGCGGTGCAGGAGGAAGGCGCGGATCTCCAGCGAGGGGGCGAACGGCAGCATCTCCGGCGCCGAGGCGTAGAGCCCCGGGATCGCGGTCTCCATCTGGACGAGCTCCCGCTTCATGACGACGACCTCCTCATCGCGCGGTGGTAGTTGAGCCGCAGCATCGCGACGACATCGCGCACGTCGGCCTCGTTCTCGATCTTGCGCGAGGCGTAGCCCGGCTTGCCGGGGAAGACGGGGTGATAGTCGATCCGGCCCTGCTCGTGCAGCTCCGCCCAGACCGCCTTCGGGAAGCCGATGTGGAGGGCGTGGTCGCCATGCAGGTGACCGATCTCGCGCCGGCCGAGCCTGATCGACAGCTCGCCGCGGTCGCCCGGCCGCGCTTCCACGCCCGGCCAGGACGTGGCCTCGTCGATGATCTGCTCGCCGGCTGTGCGCGTGGCCGTCATGGATGCCTCCTCGGGCTCGGGAAATCGCTGTCGTCCTCAAAGGTACAAGTTCAAGTGAGCTTGAAGTCAAGGCCGGGTCGTGATTTCCTGTGTGGCATGTCCGAGCTGCTCACGATCGGCGAGGTCGCCAAGCGCAGCGGCGTGGCCGCCTCGGCGCTGCGCTTCTACGAGGAGCGCGGCCTGATCGCGTCCGAGCGCGCCGGCTCGGGCCATCGCCGCTACCCGCGGCCGGTGCTGCGGCGGATCGCCTTCATCGTCTTCGCCCAGCGCATCGGGCTCACGCTCGACGAGATCGGCGCCGAGCTCGCCAAGCTCCCTCCCCACCGCGCCCCCACCCGCCGCGACTGGTCCCGGCTGTCCAGCGGCTGGAGCTCGCGCATCGACGAGCGGATCGCCGAGCTCGAGCGCCTCAAGGCCGGCCTCACCGAGTGCATCGGCTGCGGCTGCCTCTCGCTCAATCGCTGCAAGCTCGCCAATCCAGGCGACCGCGCCGCCGCGCGCGGGCCGGGCCCGCGCTACTGGGTGGGCGACCTGCCGGCGGCCTGACGCATCCGCGAAATCTCGGCAACTGTCCTGCCCTGGGCACCGCCGTGCCCAATCCAGGACGGTGGAGCGAGTCTTGGCGCCAGTAGTAGCGTTCCGTCTCGACGCCAACATGCCGGCCGCGTGGCGCGTCCGGCCGAGACCTGGAGCCCGGTATGCCGATCATCGACGTGACCTACCCGCAGGACGCACTGGACGACGCCGCGCGCGACACCCTGGTCGAGCGCCTCACGACCGTGTTGCTCCGAGCCGAGCGCGCACCCGACACCGAGTTCTTCCGCAACGTCACGTGGATCTATCTGCACGAGCTGCCGCCCGGCACGGTGCGCGCCGGTGGTCGGCCCGTGCCGGCGCCCACGTTCCGCCTCGACGTGACCACCCCGGAGGGCGCCCTCTCGGACCGGCGGCGCAAGGAGCTGGTCGAGGCCGCGACCGCCGTCGTACGCGAGGTCGCCTCGATCCCGGAGGAGGAGGCGCTGCGCGTGTGGGTGCTGTGCCACGAGGTGGCCGAAGGCAGCTGGGGCGCGGGCGGACAGGTCGTGGAGTTCGCGGCGCTGCGCGCCGCCGCCGCGGCCGAGCGCGAGCAGGAGGGCTCTGGCGCGATCGCGTGAGGCGGCGGCCCGCTCCTCATTGAAGCTCTGCCAGCCGCCGCTCGAGGAAGCGCCGCTCGGCGTCCGAGTGAACGAGCTCCAGCGCGCGGTCGTAGGCCGCGCGGGCGTCATCGACGCGATCGAGCCGGCGCAGCAGGTCCGCGCGCGCGGCGTGCAGGTAGTGGTAGCTGTCGAGCTCGAGGTGCTCGATCAGCGCGAGCGCGGCGTCCACCTCACCCGCTTCGGCGATGGCGACGGCCCGGTTGAGCTCCACGACCGGCGAGCCCGTCAGGCGGGCGAGCTCGCCGTAGGTGGCCGCGATCTGGGGCCAGTCCGGGGACTCGTCCGCGTGCAGCGCCGCGAGCACCGCCTGGAGCACGTAGGCGCCGCGGCCGCCGTGTCCCAGGGCGCGATCGAGCGCGACCCGTCCCTGCGCGATCTGGCCGAGATCCCATAGCGATCGATCCTGCTCGCGCAGGAGGATCACCTCGCCGTCGGCGAATCGAGCGTCGCGCCGGGCGTCGTTCAGCAGCATCAGGGCCAGCAGGCCGTGCACCTCGGGCTCGCCGGGCATCAGCTCGGCGAACGCGCGGCCGAGCCGAATGGCCTCGGCCGTGAGGTCGCCACGGCCGCCGTAGCCCTCGTTGAAGATCAGGTAGACGACAGCGAGCACCGCGGCGAGGCGGTCGGGGAGCAGATGAGCCGGCGGGACGCGGAACGGAATCCCGGCGTCCCTGATCTTGTGCTTCGCGCGCACAAGCCTCTTGGCCATGGTCGCCTCGGGGACGAGAAAGGCACGCGCGATCTCCTCCGTCCTCAGCCCCCCCAGCGTCCGCAGCGTGAGCGCGACCTGGGCATCCAGCGCGAGCGCCGGATGGCAGCAGGTGAACACGAGCTCGAGCCGCTCGTCCGGGATCGCCGTCTCGTCCATCTCGTGCTCCATGGCTTCCGGCACGTCGAGCAGGCGGACCTTCGCCGCCAGCGTGCGATCGCGCCGGAAGCGGTCGATCGCGCGGTTGCGCGCGGTGGCCACCAGCCAGGCGCGCGGGGCGGCGGGGGTCCCGTCGTGGGGCCAGCGCTCGGCGGCGACCGCAAACGCCTCCTGGGCGGCTTCCTCGGCGAGCTCGAAGTCGCCGAGGAAGCCGATCAGGGCGGCGAGAACTCGCCCCCACTCGTCGCGGAAGACCTGGTCGAGGATCGCTACCACTCCACGATCGGGCGCACCTCCACCGCGCCGCCCATCCGGGCAGCCGGGACGCGCGCCGCAAGCTCGATCGCGGCGTCGAGATCGTCGGCCTCGAAGAAGCAGTAGCCGCCGAGCGCCTCCTTGATGGCCACGAACGGGCCGTCTGTGGTGAGCGTCCTGCCGTCCTCCACCCGCACGGTGGTAGCCGTCTCGGGCGGCTGCATCTGGACGCCGGGGCTGACGCCGGGCGTCTCGTTGATCGCCATGTACGCGCTGGACACCGCGTTTTGCTCGTCCTCCGACAGGCGCGCCCACTCATCCGCGCCATACGGGGTGGGCGCGGAGCCCTGGTGGATCAGGAGCATGTACTTCATCGCTTCCTCCTTCTCGTGGAGCTTGGTCGCCTCCAAGACGAACGGCGGACGAGGAAACGGACACTCTCCCGCGGAATGCCGCCCGGCGTCTCGCCCTCGCCGGTGCGCGGCTGGCAGTGAACGAATCTAGGATGACCTCGTGCACGGCGACGCCGAGGCCGGTACAGAAGCCCTTCTGGTAGGCGCCCAGCAGGCCATCGAGGCCGGTCAATGGTCCACTGCCAAGCATGCCTTTGAGGCGGTGCTCGGACACGAGGAGCCGGGTGAGGCGCTGTTCGGGCTCGGCATCGCCATGTGGTGGCTCGGTGAGACGGAGACCGCGCTTCGCCACTGGGAGCGCGCATATGCCGCGTTTCGCCGGCGCCCGGATCCGGAGCAGGCGGTACTTGCCGCGTTCTATCTCTCCCTGGCGTATCGGATGAGCCTCGGCAACCACGCCGCCGCGCGCGGATGGCTGGGACGCGCGGCGAGCCTGGTCGAGGAGTTCGAGCTCGGCCCGATGAACGGCTGGGTCCTCGTGGGTCGTGCCTACGTGGCCACGGACACGGGACATCCGCAGGCGGGCGAGGGATACGCGCGCGAGGCGAGGGAGATCGCCCGCGAAGCCGGGGACGCCGACCTGGAGCTGTGCGCGATGAGCGAGCTCGGCGCCGCCCTGGTCGAGCTGGGACGGGTCGAGGAGGGGACCGCCCTGCTCGACGAAGCGATGGCCGGCGCGCTCGGCGGGGAGGGCGGGGACCTCGACACGTTCGTGCTGATCAGTTGCCGGACGATCACATCCTGCAGCCGAGGTGGCGACCTGGCGCGAGCGACCCAGTGGGTCCGGGCCGCCGACGACTTCTACCAGCGCTACGGCTCTCCCCACCTCTACACGACCTGTCGCACGCATTACGGCAGCATCCTGTTCGCGACCGGCAAGTGGGAGCAGGCCGAGAAGGAGCTGGCGGCCGCGCTCGAGATCGGCAGGACGGCGGAGCCTGCACTCCATGCCGAGGCGCTCGCGACGCTCGCCGAGCTGCGCCTCGCACAGGGCCGGACCGAGGAGGCGGCGCGCCTCGTCGCCGGATACGACGATCACCCGGCTACGGCATACGCGGTGGCTGCGCTGCATCTGGCCCAGGGAAACACGGCCGTGGCTTCGTCAACCCTGCGTCGCCGCCTGCGGGAGCTCGACGAGCAATCCCTCGGGGGCGCGGGGCTGCTCGAGCTGCTCACTGAAGCCGCGCTCGCACAGGGGGAGGTGGAGGAAGCCGTGACGCACGGTGAGCGACTCGCCCAACTCGGCTCGGGCGTGGGCTCCGAACTGATCGTCGCGCGCGGCGAGCGCGCGCTCGGCCGCGCCCAGATCGCAGCGGGTGATGCCCCGGCCGCCGTCTCTCACCTCGAGCGGGGGCTTGCGGGCTTCGGCCGTCTCGAGATGCCGCTCGATTCCGGCCGGACCCGGATGCTGCTCGCCCGGGCGCTCGCCGAGAGCGAGCGGGAGACCGCGATCGCCGAGGCGCGGGGGGCGCTGGACTGCTTCGAGGAGCTCGGCGCCGCGCGCGATGCCGATGCGGCCGCCGCATTCCTGCGTTCACTCGGCGTGAAGGCGGCACGGGCCGGGCCGAAGGGGATCGGCGTGCTCACGAAGCGCGAGCTCGAGGTGCTGGGCCTCCTCGGAGAGGGCCTGTCCAACCCCGATATCGCCGAGCGCCTGTTCATCAGCCGCAGGACGGTCGAGCATCACGTCGCCAGCGTGCTCTCCAAGCTCGGGCTCAGAGGCCGTGGCGAGGCCACCGCCTACGCGCTGCGCAATCTCGATCGGGAGGGAACTTCCGCCACGAGATAGGCGATCTCACCGATGCTCGCTGCCCCCGCGGCTGGCACGCTCGACGCAGCTCGAAGCGACGACCGACAGGAGGCGCATGATGAGCGCTGCAGAGAACGGGGCAACCGGAATGCCACGAGCCGGCGAGCACGCGGTGGTGATCGGAGCCAGCGTGGCGGGTCTGCTCGCCGCCCGAGCGCTCTCCGATGCCTACGAGCGGGTGACGGTCGTTGAGCGCGATGGGCTGCCGCCCGTCGGCGAGGGGCGCAAGGCGGTGCCGCAGGGGAGCCATGCGCACGTCATGCTGGCGAGCGGGCAGCGCGCGATGGAGGAGCTGCTGCCGGGGATCACCACCGAGTTGGCCGCGGCGGGTGCGCAGTCGTGCGAGTCCCTGCGCGAGATCCGCTTTGTCATCGCCGGTCACGAGCTGTCGCGCGAAGCGGTGGGAGCCGACGTGCTGCTCGCCAGCCGCCCGCTGATCGAGGGTCACATCCGCCGGCGCGTTTTCGCACTCGCCAACGTGAGGGTGCGCGAGCGCTGCGACGCCGTGGACCTGCTCACGTCCCCGGATGGTGAGCGGGTGACCGGTGTGCGGGTGCGGGACCGCAGCGGGGAAGGCCGCGACGAGCCGCTCGACGCCGACCTCGTCGTCGCCGCCGGCGGGCGGGCCGCTCGGGTCCCGGCATTGCTCGAGGCGCTCGGCTTCCCGCGCCCCAAGGAGGATCGGCTCGCGGTCGACCTGATGTACGTGAGCCGCCGCGTGCGCCTGCGCTCGGGGGCGCTCGGCCACGACAGGTTGATCGCGATCGGCGCGCGTCCCGGGCTTCCACGAGGAGTGATGCTGATCGCACAGGAGGACCACTGGATCCTGACCGTCTCCGGCTACGGCGCCGATCACCATCCCCCCACCGACGAGGAGGGCTATCTCGAGTTCGTCTCCACGGTCGCGCCGCCCGATGTGCTCGCGGCGATCCGCGAGGCGGAGCCGCTCGGGGACCTCGTCACCCACGGCTTTCCCGCCAACCAGCGTCGACGCTACGAGCGCCTCAAGCGCTTCCCGGCGGGCCTGCTCGTGGCCGGCGACGCCATCTGCAGCTTCAACCCCCTCTACGGTCAGGGGATGTCGGTCGCAGCGCTCGAGGCGATCGAGCTGCGGCGCTGTCTGGAACGCGGACCGCACGGGCTCGCGCAGCGCTTCTTCCGCGCGGCCGGGAAGGTCGCCGACCAGGCCTGGGAGATAGCGGTGGGGGGCGATCTCGGGCTTCCCGAGGTCGAAGGCCGCCGGCCCTTGGGGCTGCGCGTGACCAACGCCTATGTGGAGCGGCTCCTGCGCGTGGCCGAGCGCGACCCGATCGTCGCCGCAGCCTTCAACGACGTCGGCGACCTGCTGGCGCCGCCTCAGCGCGTCATGGCGCCGCGGGTGCTCTGGCGGGTGCTGCGGGGCAACCTCCGCCCGGCGGCGGTTGCGGGGGGAACGAACGTCGGGCCGGTGGCGGTGCACCCGACGACCCGGCGCAACTGAGACCCGTCAGTTCGTCGGACGCCGCCGGCCGCGAGCGCGGACCTAGCTCGCCGCCCGGACCGGGCCGCGACGCAACATGGTCTCGATCAGGTCCTCGTCGAGGCCGGCCGGCTCGGTGCCGGCGATGAAGTCCTCCAGCACGGCGACGAAGCGCTTGGGTTCGTGGTTGAAGGGAAAGTGCCCGGCTCCTTCGAAGACCTCGAGCCGGCTGTGGGGCATCAGGGCCTGGGCTTGTTGGCCGTGCGCGACGGGGATGATCCGGTCCTGCTCGCCCCACACGAGCAGCGTGGGGACGTTCTCGGACAGATAGAGCCGGTCGCGCGCGTCGACGCGCTGTCCGGACGGGTCGATCACGGACCGGGCGGTGTGCAGGAACGCGCGGCGGGCACTCACGTCGGCCAGCGAATCGAGGCCCTCGGCAATGCCCTGCACGTCGGCTCCACCGCGAATGCCGATCTTCCCCAGCGCGCGGTTGATGGCCCGGCCGGCCGAGCGGGCGGTGGAGTTGAAGAGCAGCGGCAGCACGAACTCCGCGCCGGGCAGGGTCGCGGCGCGCAGGACGATGTGGACGTCGTTTCCGAGCCCGCCGCTGTCCACCAGCACCAGCCGCTCCAGCCGCTCCGGGAACTGGTACGCGAACTGCATCGCGATCCCCCCGCCGAGGGAGTGGCCCACCACGGTCGCGCTCGGGATCCCGAGCACCACCAGCAGGTCCCTCACGCCGCTTGCGTAGGCGCCCAGCGAGTAGTCGCCGCGCGGCTTGGCGGAGCGCCCGTGTCCGAGCAGATCCGGGGCGATCACCGTATGGCGCTCCGCCAGCTTCGGCATCACCGAGTGCCAGGTCCGCGAGCTCGAGGTGATCCCGTGGATCAGGACCACGGCAGGCCCCTGGCCCATCTGGTGGTAGGTGACGGGGTGGCCGTGCAGGTCGACGGTCTCGGTCTCCATGCAGGGGACGATAGGGCGCAGTCGGTTCGAGCGAGCGACCGGTGCGCGGTCACGTACGCCATCCGGGCCTGTGGTTCCCCGTGACGGGGAGCGCAGGCGGGCGCCGGCCAGGGGGGGGGTCGCGGGCAGCCCGGCGCGTGCCGTCGCGGCAGCCACGGGAGCGCGAGAGTCCGAACCCGGGTTCGAGGTTGCGGTGCTCGAGCTCGAGACGCGTGCGGTCCGGTGCCCCGGAGATGAAGCGGACCTCGACCTCGCTCGTCTTGTCGAGGTCGGTCTCGAGCCGCCACTTGGCGGATCAGTCGACGCGTGTCCCGGTCAGCCGGGCCGCAGCCGGTGGACCCGGACCACGTCGCGGACGCGCGTCTCCACCGGCCACCGGCGGCCGGCCTCCTCGATGAACGCGTCGCCCGCCGGCCTGCCCGGATCGGCGAGCCAGGCCTCCGGCGCCAGGCGCGGCAGGAGCGACAGCAGCAGGGCGACGTTGGCGCGCTCGTACAGGACGTCCGCGGCGAGCAGGAGGTCGAACGGCGCCCGCCGGAGGAGCTCGCCGGGCTCCGTCCAGTCGACCCTGGCCGTCTCGAGCCGCACCCCGTTCGCCTGCGCGTTTCGCGCGACGAGCGCGAGCGCTTCGTCGCTTTCGTCCGTGGCGAGCACCGCGGCGCCCACGCGGGCAGCGGCGATGCTCGGCACGCCGAGCCCACAGCCCAGCTCGACCACGCGCAGGCCGCGCAGCGCGGCACCTTCGAGCTCGCACGCGAGCGCCACGCCGCTGCGCCAGAGGACGGACCAGTACGGCGCGACCGGCGCCCATTCCACCGGGCCCGCGTCCGGGAGGCCGGCGGACTCCTCGGGCTGCAGTATGCGCACCTCGCCGCCCGGCAGCTCGATCGACTGGCTGACGAGCTCTTCGGGCACGCGCCGACTCTACGCGCGGCCCCGATGAAGCCGGCCGCCGGCCGCTTCCAGGTGGGTGACGCCATTCGACCACCCGGGAGGACCCATGCAGCCGCGCGACATCGCCAACCTCTACTACGACGCCTGGAAGACGAAGCAGGGCGACATGACCGGTGGACACCGGCTCGCTCGACGACCGCCGCCTGCGGCACTGGATCCAGCGCGCCCTGGCCTTCGTGTCGGAGCTGCCGCCGAAGCAGTGATCCGTGGGAGGTGTCAGCCGGCCGCGAGCGAGGCAGGCTAGAGCGTGGCTCGTCTGAGCCTGTCTGCCAGTACCTCCAGGCGCTTGGCCAGCTCGGGTGGCTCGTGCACCTCGAAGTCGACGTCGAGCATCGCGATCCGGATCGCCAGCCAACCCAGGTCGTCGTCGCCGGTCCGGTACCGGCACGTGCGCTCGTCGATCGGCTCGATCGTGCCCCAGTGATGAGGCACGCGATTCGCGATCTCCTCGGCGGCCGCGTGGACCGTGACGCTGGCCTCGAAGCGGTTCGGGGTCCGGAAGATGCTCTGCTCGACATACGTCGCCGCATCCTTGGCCGGAAGCTCGCGCGGCACGAAGCGGGCGCCGCTGGAGGCCGGTCTGGTCAGCCGGTCGACGCGAAACGTGCGCCAGTCGTCGCGGCGGCGGTCCCACGCAACCAGGTACCAGCGGCGGCCGAGGTTGACCAGCGAATGCGGCTCCACCTCGCGGCGGCTCTCGGTGCCGTCGCGGCTTCGGTAGGCGAAGCGAAGGCACTCGCGGTCTCGGTGGGCCGCGGCGATGACGGTCAGGTGCTGCGGGTCGACGGTCGGGCCCGCGGCGGGGGGCGCGATGGTCGCCGATCCGAGGGCTCGCACGCGCCTGCGCAGGTGCGCCGGCAGGACCTGTTCGAGCTTGACCAGCGCCCTGACCGCGGTCTCCTCGATCCCGGTCACCGACGCGCGGGCGGCGGTGCCGAGGCCGACGGCGATCGCGATCGCCTCGTCGTCGTCGAGGAGCAGCGGGGGCATCGCGGTGCCGGCGCGAAGCCGGTAGCCCCCGGCGGGGCCGGTGTGCGACTCCACGGGGTAGCCGAGACCTCGGAGCCGCTCCACGTCGCGCCGGATCGTCCGCCGCGATACCTCCAGGCGGTCGGCGAGCTCGGCACCCTCCCAGTAGGGGCGGGCCTGGAGCAGCGAGAGCAGCTCCAGCAGTCGGCTCGAGGTCGCAGTCACGCCGACTTCATGATCCCCAACTTTGAGGACAGCTCCTGACCTAAATCGCCAATAGGCTGCGCCCGGCTATCAGCAACCGGAAGGAGCAGCGATGCCCGAGCGCGACGGATACATCCCCGGGGTGCCCTGCTGGGTGGACACGAGCCAGCACGATCCCGAGGGCGCCGTGGACTTCTACAGCGGCCTCTTCGGCTGGGAGTTCCGGGACGTGATGCCACCCGGCTCGGAGGGCAAGTACTTCATCGCCCGGCTGCATGGCGGCGACGTGGCCGCCGTCGGGTCGATCCCCGAGGGCGCCCCGCCGATGGCGATGTGGCGCACCTATGTCTGGGTCGAGAGCGCCGACGACACGGCGGCGGCGGTCCGCGATGCCGGTGGGGGCGTGGTGATGGAGCCGTTCGACGTCCTGGACTCCGGCCGCCTGGCGGTCCTCACCGACCCCGAGGGCGCCGCATTCCTCGCCTGGCAGGCGAAGGAGCACAAGGGGGCGCAGGTCGTCAACGAGCACGGCTCCTTGGTCTTCAACGGCCTGGCCACCCGCGACGCAGACGGCGCGAAGTCCTTCTACGGCTCGGTGTTCGGCTGGACCACGCTGGCCCTGGGCGGCGGCGCCGAGATGTGGACGCTTCCGGGTTACGGCGACCACCTCGAGCGGGACAACCCGGACCTCCGCAAGCAGATGGCGGAGGGGGACGCGCCGAAGGGCTTCGAGGACGTCGTCGCCGCCCTCAATCCGATCCCGGACGACCAGCCCGACACGCCGGCGCATTGGAACGTGACCTTCGGGGTCGATGACGCCGACGCCACGGCTGCGAGGGCCACCGAGCTCGGCGGCAAGGTGATCGTCTCGCCCTTCGACGCTCCCTGGGTCCGGATGACGATCATCAGCGACCCGCAGGGCGCAACGTTCATCGCGAGCAAGTTCGTGCCCGAGAACAGGGACCTCGGCAACCGGCCTGACGCTGGGGCGGCCGCCGGCTAGCCCGACCGGCGAGAGCCCGCAGAGGCCCCCGCCCGGCAGACCGTGATGTGAGCGTCAGCTCAGGCGCGCGTCCCAGGAGGCTTCGCCCACCTCAGACGTCGACACCGACCTCGAAGCCGCCATAGAGTGGCCGGGGATCTCAGCCGGCCGCGGCCATGCGCTTCTCCATCTCCTCGGGCGCCACGTCCTCGACGTGGGTGGCGACGCTCCAGCGGTGCCCGAACGGATCCTCGAACTCACCCAGGCGGTCGCCGTAGAACTTGTCCTCCACCGGCTGCAGCGGCTTGGCGCCGGCCTGAACCGCACGCTCGAAGACGGCGTCCGAGTCGTCAACGTAGACGTGCAGCATGACCGGAGTCCCGCCGACGGTCTTGGGGCCGAGCGCGTTCATGTCCGGGTGCTCGTCCGCGAGCATGACGAGCGAGTCGCCGATCTCGAGCTCGGCGTGGCCCACCCTGTCGCCGGGGGCGGGCATGCGCATGCGCTCGGTGGCCCCGAGCACCTCGCGATAGAAGTCGATGGCGGCGCTCCCGCCGTCGACGATGAGATAGGGCATTACCCGCGGATAACCGTCGGGAATCGGCTTCACCATCGCTGGTACCTCCTGGCGTTGGCTGGTGAACGTTCCGCGGCTCGAGAGCCCGTGCGGCGATCGGGCCGCGACCGGCAGCCTACCGCGACACGGAGCGCCCGGTCCGCGATACGGTCCCAGGCCGGGTGCGGAGGGAGCACGTGACCCGGAGGGCCAGGCGGGCCGCCACGACGGTCGCGCTTGCGTGCGCCCTGCCCGCGCCCTCCGCGGCCGGAGCCGCGGAGGAACCCACGCGCTACTCGCTCGCGAATGGCTGCTTCACGGTGCAGGAGTCGGGGCGGACCCTGGCCGGAGCGGAGAGCGTACGCATGCAGGCGACGGCGCTCGGCCGCTACCTCCTCTACCGCCCGGACGGCACGTTCCTGGCCGCACAGGCCGGCGGCGGCGTGGCCCCGGCGCCCGAGCCCGGCCCGGCCGCCGACTGGCGCGTGGAGGAGGCCGCGGGCGACACGTTCACGCTGTCGCCGGCGTCCGGCGAAGGCCGTCCGCTGACGTCTGTGCGGTTCGTGGCCGCCGACGGCTGCGCCGCCTATCCCGAGGCCGAGCTCAATGCCACCGGCACGCCGTCGAAGGGCGACGTGCCCTACGGGCGCGTGGGCGGCCTGGTGGAGGGCCACATGCACTGGATGACCTTCGAGTACTTCGGTAAGCGCTTCCACTGCGGCCGCCCCTGGCACGCCTACGGCATCGAGCACGCGTTGCCCGACTGCTCCGGGATCGAGGGCCCGCAGGGCCTCGCCGCGCCGGTGCAGAACTTCCTCAACTACGGCAACCCGGCCCAGCCCCATGACACGAGCGGCTACCCCAAGCTCACCGAGTGGTCGTCGAGCAACCTGACGTATGAGGGGACGTACTGGCGCTGGATCGAGCGCTCGTGGATGGCAGGGCTGCGGCTCATGGTCATGGGCGTCAACGAGAACCGCGTGCTCTGCGAGCTGCAGGCCAACCGCGAGACCAACTGCAACGAGATGGACACGATGCGCCGCGGCTTCAGGGCGATCCGGGAGCTCCAGGACTACGTGGACGCCCAGGCCGGCGGGCCGGGCAAGGGCTTCTTCCAGATCGTCACCGATCCGTTCGAGGCGCGCCGGGTCGTGAACGACGGAAGGATGGCCGTGGTCCTGGAGATCGAGACGTCCGAGCCCTTCGACTGCCGCGGCTGGGACAACCCGTCGTGCGACCGCGAGCAGATCGACCGCCAGCTCGACGAGATGTACCGGCTCGGCGTCCGCTCCTCCCTGCTGCTGAACAAGTTCGACAACCCGCTGACCGGCGTGCGCTTCGACGGCGGGCCGGTCGGGACGGTCATCAACGCCGGCAACCGGCAGAGCGCCGGGTCGTTCTTCAGCGCGCGCACCTGCGACGGTCCGCTGCGCGACAACACGATCGAGACCTTCGTCCCGCCGGCCAGCTCCGCCCTGCACGACATCTTCTCGGGGCTCGGCGTCCAGAGCGGGACGTTCCCGGCGTATCCCCCCGCGCCGCACTGCAACACGCGCGGGCTGACGGCGCTCGGCAAGCACGTGGTACGCCGGATGATGGATCTCAAGATGATCGTCAACCCCGACCACATGAGCCAGGCGGCGGTGGACGACACGCTGTCGCTGCTCGAGGCGCGCGACTACTCGGGCGTGATCTCGCCCCACGGCTGGATGGACCCGGGCAACTGGCCGCGCGTGTGGAACCTCGGCGGGATGGCGTTCCCGGGCCACTCGGCGGCGAGCGACTACGTGGACGAGTGGCGGAAGTACCGGCCGCAGTCGACGCCGTTCGAGTTCGGGTGGGGCTACGGCGCCGACCTGGGCGGGCTCTCACAGCAGCCCCGCGCCGAGGGTGACTCCGGCGACATCAGCTACCCGTTCACGAGCTACGACGGCCAGGTGACCTTCGATCGCCAGACCACCGGCGAGCGGACCTTCGACTACACGAAGGAGGGCGTCGCGCACTACGGGCTCTACCCCGAGTGGTTCGAGGATCTGCGGCGGCTCGGCGGGGACGAGATGGTGCGCGACATGTGGAACGGCGCCGAGGCATACATCCAGATGTGGGAGCGCGCCCACGGCATCGCACGGCCCGGCTGTTCCTCGCCGCGCGCGGCACTGCGCTCTCGCGGCCTCTCGCGCGTGCGACTCGGCGACGACTGGGAGACCGTCCTGCGCCGCGCCGGCCAGCCGCAGCAGCGCACGCGCGCGTGGAGCTGGTGCGTGAGGGGCCGGGGCAACGGGCGCGCGGGGGACATCGCGGTGCTGAGCGAGGCCGGAGAGGTGGAGCTCGTGGGCAGCACCGCCCGTGGCCGGCGGCCCGCGGGGATCGCGGTCGGAACGCCTTCCTCCCGGCTGCGCTCGAGGACGCGGCCGGTGGGCCGCGGGATCCGGGTCCGGCGCGCGGGCAGGTCCGTGTGGGTCTTCGTCATGCGCCGTGGACGCGTCAGCGGCGTGGCCGTGGCCTCCCGCTCGCTCGCCCGGCGCCCGGCCGACCTGCGCGCCGCCATCCGTCGCTTCCGTTCGGCGAAGGCCACCCAGGCCGCGCCCGCCTACGTCGGGAGCCCGGCGGAGGAGGAGACGGACGGCGGCCTCAGCGGGCGGACGCTGGCCGGCACCGGCAACGAGGAGCTCAACCGCAAGCTCGAGCTGCTCTGCCGGCTGCAGGTGCAGGGTGCGTAGACCACACCGCGCGGCGCGACAACGCCGCGCGCGAGCGTCGGCGGCGGCGTGCCCCTCCGGGATGCCGGCATCCGGCGACGGCGGGGGCGAGCGGGCCCGCTGGCCACTTACCGTTTGCATTTGCGGTTGACAGCCCACACGACCGGCCGGATGATCGACAGACAGGCCTTCGCTCGAGATCGACCGGGGGCGGGACGACGCGAGGAGCAGGCAATGGCAGAGCGTGACCAGCCCGAGCAGGAGGCCGGCGAGCAGGCACCGCCGGAGTTGAAGCAGCCGGAGGGCGCCGTCGACGACCTCGAACCCGACGAAGAGGACTCCGCCGCGGTCAAGGGCGGCCGGGCCGCCACCACTTGGTACAAGTAGCGGGCGATAGCTCCTGCTCGCTACGCTGGAGCGCCGCTCCCCAGCCGACCCTCGACCGGCTGCGGGAGGCGCTCCTCGGCGCGGACTTCGATGAAGACCGCCTGACGGATGCCGGATTCGCCGACGGGCCGCAGCCGGAAGACCAGACGTGGGTGCTGCGGACGCTGGCGCCGGACGGAGGACTGGCGGCGCTTGTAAGGCTTTGGATGGTCGGGGCGTCCGTCGATGTCCGTGACGCCGCCGCCGCACTCGCGCCGGCGACGGTCGACGAGCTGGCCGCGGCGGGCCTGGTCGAGCGCGACGGCTCCCGCCGGGTACGGGCGGCCATCGCCATCCGACCGTACGGGAACCTCCTGATCGCCAGCGATCGCAACCCGGGCACGCTCGCGGAGCGGGCGGATTTCGTGCCGGGTCCGAATCCCGTCTCCCGGCTGCTCGCGCGGCACACGATCCGCATGACCGTCGGCCGAGCCCTTGATCTCGGCACCGGCAACGGGATCCAGGCGCTCGCGGCCGCCTCCCACGCCGGCGAGGTGCTGGGCACCGACATCAACCCGCGCGCGCTCGCCTACGCCGGTCTGAACGTTCGCCTCAATGCCACCGGCAACGTCCGCGTCGCGGCGGGCGCCTGGTTCGAGCCCTTGGACGAGCGCCCATTCGACCTGATCGTCGCCAACCCGCCGTTCGTAATCTCCCCTGACGCCGATCTGGTCTACCGCGACAGCGGGTTGGGGCCCGGGGAGCTGAGCGCGACGCTGCTGCGCGCCATCGGTGACCGGCTCCAGGCGGGCGGGTTCGGGCACATGACGTGCGAGTGGGGCGTGCGCGACGGGGAGGACTGGTCTGCGACGCCGCGCCGATGGGTCGCGGGGACCGGCTGCGACGCGGTCGTGCTGCGCCACGCCGTCTTCGACCCGATCGAGCACGCGGTGGGGTGGAACCGCCGCCTCCTGGGCGTGGCTCCCGACCGCTTCGAGGACGCTGTCGAGCGCTGGGCCGGCCACCATCGCGAGCACGGCTTCGTGGCCATCGCCGCGGGAACGGTGGTGCTGCGTCGCCGCTCCGGCGCGGGCACGCCCTGGTTCTCCGCACTCGAGCTCGCCGCCGGCCCCAGCTCGGAGGCCGGCCACCACGTCCGCCGCATCTTCACCGGCGAGGACCTCGTGCGCGCGGCCGGGGCTCACCCGGAGCGGCTCCTCGCGGAGCGGCTCCTGCCGGCCGAGGGCCTGCGAGTGGAGCAGACGCTCACCACCCGCGGCGGCCGCTGGCATCAGCGTCAGGCAAGGCTGCGTATACAGCCGGGGCTCGGGTTGGATGCGCGTGTGGACACCGGCGCGCTCGACGTCGTCTTCGAGCTCGACGGACAGCGCGACGTGGAGGAGGTGGTGCGCCGGGTGGCCGCACGGCGCGGCGAGGACGAGCAGGCGCTGCGCGCGTTCGCGCTCGCCGAGTTGCCCGGCCTCGTGCGTCGCGGGCTCGTGGTCCGGTTCTCCGACATCCCGGGGGAGGACCGATGAGCGCGCTTGACGACGCCCTCGCGCGCCCGGCGCTCACCGTCGATGGCCGGGACTACGCCGTCGCCGATGTGGCGGCGGCGGCGCTGTACCTCTCGGAGTGGAGCGGCGTCGAGCGGCGCGCGTGTGCCGGCACCGCCAGCCTCGACCGCGGCGACGCGCCGCAGCCGACCGAGGAGGACGTGAGCGCGGCGGCGGCCGCGTTTCGCCGCGCGCGTCGCCTGCTGTCCGCGGAGGAGATGGAGGAGTGGCTCGCTCGCCGCGGACTGACCGCGGGCGCCTGGATGCGCTGGGTGCGCGCCGACCTGGGGCGCCGGCGTGCCGAAGAAGCGGGTGGGCCCCAGCAGCCCGAGTCCGGCCCGGTGACCGCGTCCGCGCTCTGGGCTGAAGCGCTGTGTTCCGGAGCGCTGGCGCGTTCAGCGCAGCGGCTCGCCGAGCTGCTCGTCGCGCCGGAGCTCACCGACGAGGCCGTGGGTCGAGAACAAGGGAAAGCCTCGCCCGATCCCGCGCCGTTGAGCGCTCTCGGGGTCGATCCGGAGCGGGCGCGCGCCATGCTCGACGTCCTGCCGGCTCGGCGCGTCGCGCTGGACCGCCTTGCCGAGCGGGTGGCAACGCCCCAGGCCGTCGATGAGCGGCTGCGCGCGCGCCAGACCGACTGGCTCGCGGTCGACTTCCGCGTACTCGCCCTGACGGAGGAGACTGCCGCGCGCGAGGCCCTGTTGTGCGTGCGCGACGACGGGCTTGCGCTCGAGGAAGTCGCGCAGCTCGCCCGGGCCGAGCTCACCCGCGAGCGCACCGTGTTGGCCGATGCGCCGCCGGCGCTGCAGGCGCACCTTCTGAGCGCCGGTCCCGGCGAGCTCGTCGGCCCCCTCGAACGCGACGGCCACCTCGCGGTCCTGATCGTCGACGCCAAGCTCAGCCCGTCGCCGGGCGACCCCGAGGTCAGCCGCCGGGCCCGCACGGAGCTGCTCGACCGTGCACTCGACAGGGAGATGACCACCCGCGTCCGCCGGCATGACCGCCTCTAGCGATCCAACCTCCGGCGCGACCGCCGGCCGGCCGAAGTCAGACCCGCGGGTCGTGGTAGACCACCCGCTGCTCCAGCTCATGGCTCCTGCCGCGCGGGCGTCCGTCCTCCAGCGCTTGGAGCCGGTGAGCTACGCCTTCGGTCAGGAGATCGTGCGCGACGGCGACGAGGCCGACGCGTTCTTCCTGCTCGTCTCGGGCCGCGCGCGGGTGCTCAAGCGACCCGCCGACGGAGGCGAGGAGATCACGCTCAACAGGCTCTATCCCGGGGACACCTTCGGCGAGCGGGGCCTGCTCGAGCGCAGTCCCCGCACCGCCACGGTCCGCGCGAGCGCGCCGGTCGAGGCGCTGCGCCTGGCCCGGGCGGACTTCGACGCGCTGATCGCGCTTCATCCCGATCTGCGCCACCACCTCGGCCTGCACGTCGAGCGCCAGCAGCTCCGGGACCTGCTCCGCCTCAGCTCGCCGCTCGGGAGCCTCCCGGCCGATGTGCTCGAGCGACTCATCGCCGCGCTCGAGCCGTTGGCCGTGACGCGGAACGAGCTCGTCATGCGTGAGGGAGACCCGCCGAGCGGCCTCCGCGTCGTGCGCGAGGGACGGCTGCGCGCCTTCACCGAGCGCGCCGGCCGGCGGATGGACCTCGCCTTTCTCCGTCGCGGCGACGTCTTCGGTGAACGGGCATCGGTAGGCGGCGTACCCGAGCCGAGCACCGTCGAGGCCGTCTCGGACGGGGCGCTGCTGTGCCTTCCCGCGCACGCGTTCACGCGTCTGCGTGAGGAGTCGCCGGACTTTCGCGCGCTGATCGAGGCGCTCGCCGAGCGGTCGGAGTTCAAGCAGCTGGCGCGCGTCCCACTCGACTTCGCCGAGGAGATCGTGGCCGCCGAGGCGGAGCCTGCTCCCGTCGACGGCCACCCGGCGGCCCCCGCGGCCGAGCCCGCGGCGGACGCCGGCCCGGGCGCGACTCCGGAGGAAGGGCCCAGGCCGGGCCGGCGGCAGCTCCGCCGCATGCCGATCGTCTGGCAGGCCGACGAGATGGACTGCGGGGCCGCCTGCCTGGCGATGGTCGCTCGCGCCTATGGGCGGCGCGTCAGCCTGGCGCACATTCGCAGCCGCGTGCACACCAGCGTGGATGGCACGAGCCTCGCGGGGATCGTCGACGGCGCGCGCGCGATCGGGCTGCGGGCGGAGCCGCTCAAGGCCTCGAAGAGTCGCCTGGACGAGCTGCCGTTGCCAGCCGTCGTGCACGTGGGCGGGAACCACTGGGTGGTGCTGCACCGCGTGGGAGAGAAACGGGTGCGAATCGCCGACCCGGCGCGTGGCAACGTGGGTCTCCCGCGCGCAGAGTTCGAGGAGGACTGGAGCGGCTACGCGGCATTGCTGGGCGAAGGGCCCGGTCTGCAACAGGCGCCTGAGGGCCGTGCCGGGGCGGGCTGGCTGGTCAACGTGCTTCGACCGCACCGGCGCGCGCTTGTGCTCGCGGTGGCGCTGGCACTGATCGCCGCCGCGCTCCAGATGGTGCTGCCACTGGCGCTCGCGGTGATCGTGGACCGCGTGCTCGGCGAGGGCGACCGCGACCTGCTGTGGCCGCTGCTCGCCGGACTCGGCGTGGTCCTGCTGGCCATGACCGGCGCGACGCTGATCCAGCGCTACCTGCTGAGCCGGGCCGCGGTCGAGATCGACCGCGGCTCGCTCGACCACATCACCGCACGCCTGCTCGACCTCCCGATGACCTATTTCGGGGCGCGCCGCACCGGTGACATCCAGCGGCGCCTGGCCGGCGTGCGACAGCTGCGCGAGCTCGCCATCCACAGCGGAGTGGGCGCGCTGACCGCCGCGGCCACGCTCCTCGCGACGGTGGGTGTGATGTTCGTCTTCGACTGGCTCCTCGCGCTCGTGTATCTGGCCACCGCGCCCGGCTACGTGGCGTTGATGGGGTTCTCGCGCCGCCGGCTGCGGCCGCTCTTCGACGGACTCGAAGAGGCCTTCGGCCGCTATCACTCGTTCCAGATCGACGCGATCAAGGGCATCGAGACGGTCAAGGTCACGGGCGCGGAGCGAGCCTTCCGCGGCCACATGCTCGCGCAGTTCGACACCCTCGCGCGGCGGCTCTTTCGTGCTGACTTCACGATCATGTCCTACGAGGCGGCGATCCAGCTCGCCAGCTTCACGTCGCTGGCGCTGTTCGTGCTGGCCGGGTCCCTGCGCGTGCTCGATGGGGCCATGACCGTCGGCGAGTTCGTGTCCTTCTCGACGCTCGTGCTGCTCGCCAACGCGCCGATCGTGCTCCTGCTGTCGGCGTGGGATGAGCTCCAGGTGGGGTCCGTGCTGGTGAGCCGTCTGGGCGATGTCGTCGAGCAGGAGCCCGAGCAGGGGCCCGACCGCGCCCGCCTGCGGCCGGTGCCGAGCCTGTCGGGCGCGGTGAGGCTGCAGGACATCGGCTTCCACTACCCCGGGCCGGCGTCGAAGCCCGTGCTCGAGGGGATCACGCTTGAAGTGGAGCCCGGCACGCGGGTGGCTCTCGTGGGCCGGAGCGGATCGGGCAAGACGACGCTGGCGCGGCTGCTCGGCGGGCTGCTCGAGCCGACGCGCGGCGCGATCCTCTACGACGGCGTCGACATGCGTGCGCTTGCCTACCGCGACCTCCGCCGGCAGCTTGGCTTCGTGCTGCAGGACAGCTACCTGTTCGACGACACGATCGCGCGGAACGTCGCATTCGGCGCCGATGAGATGGATCCGGAGCGCGTCGAGTGGGCAGCGCGCGTCGCGAGTGCGCACGACTTCGTCGTCCGGCTGCCGCTCGGCTATGAGACGAAGGTCGGCGAGTCCGGCCTCGCGCTCTCCGGGGGTCAGCGCCAGCGGATCGCGATCGCGCGGGCTCTCTACCACCAGCCGCCGGTGCTGATCTTCGACGAGGCTACGAGCGCGCTCGACAGCGAATCAGAGCGAGCCGTACAGGCGAACATGGCCGAGCTGTTCGAGGGACGCACGTCATTCGTGATCGCCCATCGCCTCTCCACCATCCGCGACGCCGACCTGATCGTCGTGCTCGAGCGCGGCCGCCTCGCGGAGCAGGGGACGCACGAGGACCTGATGAAGCGGCAGGGGATCTACTTCTACCTGGTCAGCCAGCAGCTCGCGACGTAGATGACGGGGATGTGACGTCCGCGGTCGCGGGCGTTGACAGACGGGTGGACCGGGCAGATGATCGAGACACACGACCCGACGAAAGGGCGGCCGATGGACGAGCGCAAGCAGGACGCCGGCGAGCGCCGGCAGGACGACGAGCTGAAGCTGCCGGCCCAGCGGGTGGAGGACCTCGAGCCAGACGAGGAGGAGTCCGCCGACGTAAAGGGCGGCGCCTGGCCCAAGAAGTACGAGGGCGGCAGCTAGCCGCCGGGCCGGCGCGGGCGCCAGCCGGACGGGCTTGGCGGCGCCGGCGCCGCGTCTGTCCGCGAACACGAGAAGGGTCCCCTCGATTCCGCGCGGTTTGCAACGGTTTCGCGAGGCCCTTCTCTAGCGCTGTACGGGTACCCGAGAGCCTCGCTGCGGGACAGCGCCTCACGCTTCGGCCACGCGGTCGCGGTAGCTAGGCCGCCCGCGCGCGGGCAGCCTGGCGGACCAGGTGGTCGCGCTCGGCGACGTCCGTGGCCCGGCAGGCGGCATCCGCGTAGGCCGCGCCGGCGGCCGGCAGATCGCCGTCGAGCTCGTGCAGGTGGCCGCGGACCGCATGCCAGCGGTGGCGGTCGCCGAGCACCTCGCGCAGCCGGTCGGTCTCGCGCAGCCCCGCGGCCCCACCGAGCACGTGGCCGACCGCGACCGCGCGGCCCAGCACGGCGGCGGGGTCCTGGTGCACCGGGTCGTCGCTGAGGGCGACCAGGTCGTCATACCAGGCGAGGATCTGCGGCCAGTCGGTCTCCTCGGCGCTTGGCGCGTCGTCGTGCAGGGCGGCGATGGCGGCCTCGACCTGGTAGCGGCCGGGGCGCTCCAGTGCCAGCGCCGACTGCAGGACGCGCACCCCCTCGGCGATCTCGCGGGTGTCCCACAGTCGGCGGTCCTGCCGGTCCAGGGTGACGACGCGACCCTCTGGGTCGAGTCGCGCCGGGAGGCGGGCGTGGTTGAGGAGCATCAGCGCGAGCAGCCCGCGCGCCTCCGGTTCCTCGGTGGCGAGGGTGAGTTGGCGGGCGAGCCGGATCGCCTCGCCGGCCAGGTCGACCCGGCCCGCGTGGCCGGCGGTGTAGATGAGGTAGAGCACGCGCAGCACGACGGCGAGGTCGCCGGGCTGGTCCAGGCGGCGCCCCTGCAGCGCGCGCTTGGCCCGGCTGATCCGCTGCGCCATCGTCGCCTCGGGCACGTAGAAGGCGTCGGCGATCTCCCGGGTGGCGAGGCCGCCGACGGCGCGCAGGGTCAGCGCCACCTGCGAGGCCGGCGCGAGGTCGGGGTGGCAACAGCAGAAGAGCAGGAAGAGGGTGTCGTCGCCCTCCTCGGCGGCGGCGGGCCGCGGCTCGGCGTCCGTCGCCTCCTCGCGGCGGTGCCGCGCGGCCTCGCTGCGGCGGGCGTCGACGAGCCGCCGCGTCGCGACCGTCGCCAGCCACGCGCGCGGGTCGCGCGGCTGGTGCTCGGGCCACACCCGCAGCGCCTCCAGCAGCGCCTCCTGCAGCGCGTCCTCGGCGGCATCGAAGTCCTCGCCCCGCCGGACCAGGCCCGCGAGCACCCGCGGGACGAGGACGCGCAGCGCGCCCTCGTCCAGCTGTGTCGGCTCGTCGATCACGCCGGTCAGTCCTCCGACGGCGCGCCGGACATGATCTCCCGGACGTCGATCCACTCGTACAGCGGCTCCCCGCCCGGGCCGGGCTCGGAGGAGACGTAGGCCGCGATCTCGAGCGCGCGCTCGTGCGACTCGACGTCGATCATGAACCAGCCGGCGATCAGGTCGCTGGTCTCGGGGTGCGGGCCGTCGGTGGTGACCGGCGCGGCGTCCGGGCCGCCGTAGCGCACCCAGGTGCGCGCCGGCGTGAGCGCCTGCCCGTCGACGTACTCGCCGTTCTCCCGGAGCAGCCCGCTGACGTGCCTGAGGAAGGCCATGTGCGCCTCCACGTCCTCGGGCGCCCACTGGTCCATCGGGGGAAAGGGATGGTGCGGCTCCGGGCCGCCGCGGTAGTGCTTGAGCAGCAGGTACTTCGGCATGGTGATCTCCTGATGTCGTGGCCGCGCCCTTCGCGGCCCTCACCTGGTGAGCGGAGCCGGTCAGAGCTTCTCGACATCGAACCACTCATCCAGCTTCAAGACCGTCGCGCAGGGGGAATTCCCACCGGTCCAGCGTCCCGGCGCCAGACGAGGTCGCGGTTGCTGAGGCCGTGAGTCGTTCGCTGGTGATGGTGGCGCTCACCTGCGCTGACGTTCGCCCCACTGCCCGATCAGTCCCTCGACCGCGCGCGGAAGGGTCGTCTCGAAGTTCGACGTCGCCGTGGCCTGGGTGTCCACGCACCTGGATCCGCCACCGATTCGGGTAATCATCGCGAGGCTGGTGAACCGTCATCCCTCACTGACCCGAGCAACCTCATGACGACGGAGACGACAGTCTCGGTCGCAACACCTTCGCCGACTGTGATCGCCCCCTCCCGCACCCTGTCCAACCATCGTCGGGTGCGGGGCCCGGGGTCTCCACTCTCGGTTCCGCCATCTCCTTCGATCGCCTCGGTGAGCGCCCGACGGTCGCTGTCGGATACACGTAAACCTTCGAGCGCCGCGTCAATCGAGAGCGTGTTCACGTTGAATTGAGCGTGCTGACGCATGTTTCCTCCGGCCGAGGCAACCGCGGTCGAACAGCGGATCGAAGTTTCAGCCACGATCAGCGAGGCTCTGGCTGATGCCTTGGACAAGCAAGAGCCCCCCGGTTTGGGGGGCTCTTGTCTCATCGACGGCGCCGGTTTGGTCACCGTCTCCGATATAGCGGGGGCGGGATTCGAACCCGCGACCTTCGGGTTATGAGCCCGACGAGCTACCTGACTGCTCCACCCCGCGACGCTGACTCCTAAAGATAGCGCCGTCGCGGAAAAGCCGTCAACCGCCGGGCGCCGCCTTGCGAGCGGCTTCGAGCAGCTCCTCGTTGGAGGCGTTGTCGCCCGAGTGCTCGGCCAGGTGGGTGTAGGGCACGGAGCCGTCGGAGAGCACGATCATCACCCCTCCGAGCTGGGCCGGGTGGCCGACCGTGCGGCCCTGGCGCACGCGGGCGCGCAGGCCGCGGCGCAGGCCGTCCACGATCCGGCGCGGGCCCATCACCTCGTTGGCCGTGCCCACCTTGGTGCCGGCGGCGCGGTAGGCCTCGCGGCGATGGTCCACCAGAAGCTCCAGGTCCACGCCCTGGCTCTCTCGGAAGTGCTCCGCATTCGCGGGCGTGCCCATGCCGATGACGGCCACGCGAACGCCGACGGCCTCGAACTCGTCCCGGGCGCGATGCAACTGCACCGCGTGCGCGCGGCAGTACGTTCAGCCGTAGTGGCGCAGGAAGACCAGCAGAGCCGGCCGCTCGCGCCAGAGGTCGCCGAGGCGGACGTCGTTGCCGCGCCAGTCCTGCAGGACGATGTCCGCCAGCTCGTCCGCGCGCTGCAGGGCGTGGGTGCGCTGACGGTCCTTGGCGAAGCCCAGCACGCCGCGAACCCTACATCGAACGTCCCGAACTCCCCCGGTATAGGGGGGCGCGCGGGACGTTCATCATTTCGGGGCGCGCGGGACGTTCATCGCTTCGCGGCGGGCGGGGCGGGCGGGGCGGGCGCGGCGCGCGGGGCGGGCTAGGATCGCCGACGCCATGCGCGTCGCCGTCGTCGACCTCGGCACGAACTCCACCCGGCTGCTCGTGGCCGAGGTGGACGACGGCCGCATCACGGCAGAGCTCGACCGTCGCACCAGCGTCACGCGCCTGGGTGAGCAGGTGGATGCCAGCGGCCGGCTGGCGGACGCCGCCGTGGAGCGGGTGTTCGCGGCGCTCGAGGGCTACCGCGAAGCGATCGAGGGAGCCGGGGCCCGCGTGGCGGTGGCCACCAGCGCCGTGCGCGACGCCGCCAACGGCGAGGCGTTCCGCGCGCAGCTGCGCGAGCGCTTCGGGATCGATGCGCGCACGATCTCCGGTGACGAGGAGGCGCGCCTCACCTTCCTCGGGGCGACGAGCGGCCGGCCGGCCGACGGCGAGACCCTCGTGCTCGACATCGGCGGCGGCAGCACGGAGTACGTGACCGGCGTACCCGGCGCGGCGCCGGACTTCCACGTGTCCACGCGCGCGGGATCGGTGCGCCAGACCGAGCGCCACCTGAGCACGGACCCGCCGTCGCCGGACGAGGTCGCCGAGCTCGCGGAGGCGGTGCGGGGGATCGTGGCGAGCGAGGTACCGGACTTCGTGCGCGCGACAACCACCCGCGGCATCGCCGTGGCCGGCACCGCCACGTCGCTGGCCGCCATCGACCAGGAGCTCGACCCCTACGACCCCGAGCGCGTGCACGGGTACACGCTGAGCCTGGCCGCCGCCGAGCGGATCCTGGCCATGCTCGCAGCGCTGGCGCTTGCCCAGCGGCGCGAGACAGCGGGCCTGCATCCCGACCGCGCCCCCACGATCGTGGCCGGCGCGGTGATCCTCGTTGAGTCCATGCGCGCTTTCGGCCTGGACGAGATGGAGGTAAGCGAGGCCGACATCCTGCACGGAGCGGCGCTTCAGGCCGGCGAGCGGACCGGCCCCTGACTGCCGGTCCGCCGCCCATGGACTCCCTGGACGGATGTTGGATGTTCGTCCGCCCCCGTCAGGGGGTACACTTGCTTGCGCCGGGTCAGGAACAGTCGTGCGGTCTGGCCGACGGTTCCGTAAAGTCCCGGTACATAGGTTCGAGCGATAGCCGTATCGTATCGGCGCCTCCCGCCGCTCGAACCGTTTAATGGCCCTTTCAAGGCACGTACCCCTGCCCGTCCTGAGGGGGCCGATTTGAGAGCCGCCCGGAGAGATCCGGGCGGTTCTTTTTTTCCGCGGCGCCTCCCGCCGCTCGGGAGGCTGGAACGGAAGCTCCTGCGAAAACTTGCGGTCGGCGAAAAGCTGGCGCGTCAGGCCAAGTTGGCCTTGCGCGGATATACGACGGTGGGGTCGGTGAGCACGTTCACGAGCGCCGGCCTGCCCGACTCGAACGCGCGCTCGAGCGCCGGGCGCAGCTCGTCCGGCGAGCGCACGAGCTCGCCGTGCCCGCCCAGGGCCTCGACCACCTTGTCGTAGCGGCACTCCGGCTGGAGCTCGGCCGCCACGGAGTAGCCGTAGAGGAACTCCATCGGATGCTTCTCGAGCGCCCAGATGCCGTTGTTGCCCATCACGGCGACCACGGGGATGCCGTGGCGCACCATGGTGTCGAACTCCATCCCCGCGAAGCCGAAGGCGCCGTCGCCCATCAGCAGGCAGACCTGCTTGTCCGGCCGGGCGAGCTTGGCGGCCATGGCGTAGCCGGGGCCCGCGCCCAGACAGCCGAACGGGCCCGGGTCCATCCAGCAGCCCGGCTCGTAGGTCTGCACGACGCGGCCCGCATAGGAGACGAAGTCGCCCCCGTCGCCCACCACCACGGCGTCGCGGTCGAGCACCTGCGCGAGCTCGGCGTAGAGGCGCATCGGGTGAAGCGGCGAGCGCGAGTCCGATAGCTGCTCGGCCTCGCCCGCACGCTTCTCGTCCTCGACAGCGCGCAGCGACGCGATCCAGCCGGAGCGGTCCGGTCCGCCCGCGGCGCCCTCGCGCAGCGCGTCGAGCGTGGCGCCCACGCCGCCGTAGAGCTCGGCCGCCACCTCGCGCGGATGCGCGCGCTCGGGCGGCGCGTCACCGACGACCACGATCTGCGTGTCCTCGCCGAACGAGCCGCCGAAACCGAGGCGGAAGTCCATCGGCACGCCGATGACCAGCGCCACGTCGGCGCCCTTCAGGGCGTCGGATCGCGCGCGCGAGAAGAAGTTCGCGTGGTCGGCGGGCATGCAGCCGCGCGCCAGGCCGTTGACGAGCACGGGGATGCCGAGCTCCTCGCTGAGGCGCACGAGCGCCTCCTCCCCGTGGGCCCAGTAGAGCCCGGTGCCGGCCATGATGGCCGGGCGCTCGGCGCCGCGCAGGAGCTCGGCCGCGCGGTCCACGCCGTCGGCGGCGGGAACCGAACGCGGATCGGGCAGCTCGGCGGCGCCACCGGCGGCGCCCTCGCCCTCCATGAAGACCTGGTCGAGCGGGAAGTCCACGAACGTGGGGCCGGTGGGAGGCTCGAGCGTGGCGCGCAGCGCCTGGTCCACCAGGCCGGGGATCTCGGCTGTCGTCCCGGCCGTGCGTGCCGACTTGACCAGCGGGGAGACGAACGGCACGTGGTCGATCTCCTGCAGGGACCCCTGCCCCCAGCGGAACGCGGGAGCCCGGCCGCCGAGCACCAGCATGGGCGAGTTGTTCTGCAGAGCGGCGCCCATCGCGCTCATCCCGTTGGTCACACCCGGGCCGGCGGTCAGCGCGCACACGCCGGGCTCGCGCGTGACCTTGGCCCAGCCCTCGGCGGCGAAGGCCGCGGACTGCTCGTGGCGGGTGTCGACGATGTCGATCCCCTCCTCGCGGCAGCCGTCGTAGATCGAGAACAGGTGGCCGCCGGACAGGGTGAAGAGCTTCGAGACGCCGTGGGCCCGCAGACGCTGGGCGACCAGCCGCCCGCCGTGGACCTGCGTCGCCTCCTGTGAAGGCGTTTCGGTGGACATTCCGCGAGCCTATTGGATCGGTCGATGAGGTAGAACCTCCTCGATGGGCGATCTCGACGGCGACTTCGGAGGCACCTTCCCCTTCGAGGCCCGCTTCGCGGCCGTGGGCGACGTCCGGCTGCACTACGTGGACGAGGGGCCGCGCGACGCCGCGCCCATCCTCATGCTCCACGGCAATCCCACGTGGAGCTACATGTACCGCGGGCCGATCGCGTCGCTGGCCGCGCGCGGCCACCGCTGCGTGGCCTTCGACCACATGGGCTTCGGCCGCTCGGACAAGCCCGCCGACCCGCGCCGCTACCGCCTGGCCGGCCACGTGGAGAACGCCGTCGGGCTGCTGGACCAGCTGGACCTGACGGACGTCACGCTGCTGCTGCACGACTGGGGCGGGCCGATCGGGCTGGGCGCGGCGGTCGAGCGCCCCGACCGGGTCCGCGCGATCGTGGCGATGAACACCTGGGCCTGGGAGCTGCCCAGCTTCCTGCCGCCTTTCCTGCGCCAGTTCCGCAGCGAGGGCCTCGGGGAGCTGCTGGCACTCGGCGCCAACCTGTTCGTCGAATCGATCCCCGGGGGGATGTTCCGGCGTGACGCCGACCCGCGGATGATGGACGCCTACCGCGCACCGTTCCCCGACTACTGGTCGCGCATCGGCACGCTGGCCTTTCCGCGCGACATCCCGCTCACCGAGCGCGACCCGAGCGCGTCCGCCATTGCCCGCATCCAGGACAGCCTGCCCGGGATGGACCGGCCCCTGTTGCTCGTCTGGGGCATGCGCGATCGCGTGTTCCAACCGGTCTTCATCGAGCAGTGGCGCGAGCTCGTGCCGGGCGTCCGGGTGGTGGCGCTGGAGGACGCAAGCCACTATCTGGTGGAGGACCGGCCGGACGCCGTGGCCGACGCCGTGCACGAATTCGTCAAGAACCTGTGACGAGAGTTGACAGACCCCCGGGTGCCGGCGCTACCGTGACGTGCATCACGCACCCGACAACGAAGGGGGAGGAATGACAGAGATCCCAGGCATCGTCGTCCCCGCCGACGCCGAGCTCGACAGCGTGCTCGACGAGGTGGGAATGCACGAGCCGCTGATGGCCCTCCCGCAGTCGCCCGACGAGGGCGAGGGCTGGTCGGGCGCCATCGACGCAATGATCGCCGCAGGCCTGTTCGAGGTCTGAGGCGAGCTCACGTCCGGGCGTCGGCACACCGGCCGACGCCCAGCCGCCCGCCAGGGAGCGTGGGTCAGCGGACGCGGAAGCGCTTGGTGTTCTGGCGCGTGAGCGTGGACTCCGTCACGCCGCCGCTCTGGATGGCGCGGCTGAGCAGCCGGTAGCTGCCGCGGCCGCGGATGCGGACGCGCGCCTCCCAGCGGCCGGCGCCGCGAGCGTCAAGCCAGACCGGCCGGCTGCAGGAGCGGGGGCGGCCGAAGCGGCGGCCCGTGTACCAGGCGCAGCGCCGGCCGCGCACACGCGCCAGCGCGTACTGGACCGAGGCCACACCCAGCTCGTCGGCGCTGGCCCGGCCGACCAGCCGCGACGGTGGGCGGCGGGCGCGGAAGACCTTGCGGTCGCGGGGGGCGGATATGCGGCTGCGCGGGTCGCCGCAGCCGTCGCCGTTGGCGTCGCTGCCGCGCCGCGTGCGGGGGCAGGCGTCGGCGGCGTCGGGGATGCCGTCGCCGTCATCGTCGGCATCGCACTCGTCGCCGGCGCCGTCGCGGTCGGTGTCGCGCTGCACCGGGTCGGGCAGGCCGGGGCAGGTGTCGCGGCCGTCGAGGGCACCGTCGCGGTCGGCGTCGTCGTAGCGGAAGCGCAGCACGCGCCCGCTGCCCGGGTCGGCCACGTAGAGCATGGCTCCCGGCGCCACCGCGGCGTCGGCGGGACGCGACAGCCCGACGAGCGCGTCGAGGTAGCGGGCGCCCGGCGCGGCCTGCGACACCCGGCCCTGCTGGGCCTCCTCGTCATCCGCGCCGGCACCGTCCTCTCCCGTCTCGACCGCGGTCGGGAGCGCGTACACCTGGACGCGGCCGTTGCCCGAGTCGGCCACCAGCAGCCGGCCGAGCGGGTCGCGGGCGAGGCCGCGGGGAGCCGACACCTGGCCCGGGCCCGAGCCGGGGCCGGCGATTGTCTCGAGATGCAGCCCGCGACGGTCGAAGACGCGCACCTCGCCGTCGGCCGCGCTGTCGTCGGAGACGTAGACGCGGCCGGCCGCGTCGCGCACCAGCCCCTCCGGGGCGAGGAACGTGGGCGGCTGCGCCACGCCGAAGGCCGACACGGGCACCTGGCGCCCGCCGGACGGGCGCCAGGACTGCACCCGCACGTTGCCGCGCTCGGCCACGTGCACGCGCGCGGAGCGGTCCACGGCGAGAAAACGCGGATCGTCCATCTGCCCGAATGCCTGGCCGGTGCCCCCGAACGTGCGGCGCACCGTGCCGTCGTCCACGTACGAGTCGAACATCACGACGCGGTCGAGGCACGCGTCCGCCACGTAGATGCGGCCGCGGTTGTCGATCCGGATGCCCACCGGGCAGTCGAGCACGTCGTCACCCAGGGTGCGCAGGAGGGCGTTGCCGCTGCGCGCGTTGCCGTGGATCTCCACCCGTCCGCGGGCCGTGTCGGCCACGTACACCCGCCCGGCGTCGTCCGTCGCGACGCCCGTGGGCTGGGCGAAGCCCGGGATGGCGCCGTCGGCTTCGAAGCTGATGGCCGCCGCGGGCGCGGGCGCGGCGAGAGCGCAGCCGGCGGCTGCGAGCGCGAGTGGTCGGATGATGCGTGCGAGGGTGAGGGTCACGAGTCGGTCCGGCGTGCGCGGGGCCGTGCCGCGCGCCGTATCCAGACTACGAGCTCTGGGCGACGCTCGCGCGGCGTCGAATCGCGCCGGCGATGGTCTCGACGTTGCCGGGCAGAACGTCGACGCCCGGGCGCCAGTCGCCCAGGCGCACGCGCAGCACGGCGGTGCCGGCCTCGCGCGCCATGTCCGTGGCGTCGCGGAAGAGCTGCGGCATCTCGGACGTCGGGATGCCGCACTCGCGCAGGAAGCGCGGCACGGAGTCGCCCGCCAGGTCCGCGCGCGACACCTCGAGCTCCTCCACGCGGAGCGTGCCTCCGCCGTGGCCGTGCGCATGGAGGATGCAGGCCGCCATGTCGTCGGGCGTGCGCTCGGCGAGCGCCGCGACCCCGTCCAGCAGCTCGGGGGCGGTGACCTCCGGGCCGAGCTCGGCGAGCAGCTCCGCCAGGCGCTCGCGCCCGAGCAGGTCGCCGCCCACGCGGGCGTCGGTCATGCCGTCGGTGAAGAAGCAGGCAATGGAGCCGTGCGGCAGGCCGACGGTGGTCTGGCGCAGCCCGGTGGTGGCCCCCACGCCGACCGGCGGGGAGGAGTGGCTCGTGGCGGGCTCGTGCGCCGGCGGGCCGAGCAGGATGGGGGGCGGATGGCCGGCGCTGGCGTATGTGAGCGTGCCGGCGTCGGGGTCGTAGACCGCCACCACGACCGTGGCGAAATCCGTACCGAGGTCGTCGTCGAGCACGCTGCCGGCGACCTTGAGCGCGGCGCGCGGCTCGAGGCCGGCGTCCAGATACGCCCGCAGCGTGTAGCGCATGAGCGCGGTGCGGGCCAGAGCCTCACGGCCATGGCCCGAGATGTCGCCCACGATGACGCCCACGCGGCCGCCGTCGAAGGCGAACGCGTCGTAGAAGTCGCCCCCGGCGGCGGGCCCGTCGGCGGGGCGGTACGCCACGGTGGAGACCAGGTCGCCGAGCCGCGCGGGCACGGCGGGAAGCAGTGCGGCCTGGAGCAGGCCGACCTCGTCGAGCAGATGCTCGCGCTGGCGTGCCAGGCGCCGCGCGCGGCGCCCGGCGCTGAAGGAGTGGATGGCGAACATCAGCGCGACCAGGGCGAGCGCCAGCAGCGCGGCCTTGATCGGCGCGGGCACGACCTCCACGATCCGCTCGACGGTCTGGGTGACCGGCGGGAACTCACCGCGGTCGGCCGACCGGAAGTCGGTGGCTCGGCCGGCAGCGCTGCGCTCGGGCGGGACCACCGTGGCCTCGAGGCCGTCCGCCGCGGGGCCTACGGGGCCGAGCGGTGACAGGGCGGCGTCGCCGTCCGGCTCGGCCGTGATGACAGGGGCCGGGGCGAAGCCGGGGGCGGGCCCTGTGCCCGGGCCGGCGCTCCGGCGCTCCGGCGCGCTGCCGGAGCCCCCGCGGTCAGCGCCGCTCGAGCTGCGCCGGCGAGCAGGCTCGTCCGTGGTGACGCCGCCGCCGGACTGGCCGGTGGGGGCAGGCTGTGGCGCGGCTGGCTGCGGCGCGGCGGGCTGAGGGGCGGGGGTGGAGGCCGAAGAGCCCGCAGAGCCGCTGGTCGAGTCGCCGCCGGCCGGTGCGGCGTTCCCGCGCGAGCCGGCGTCGCCGCCGGACGACCCGCGGTCGTCGTCGGAGTCGCGCTTCTTGGCCTTGGACCCACCGCCGTCGCCGTTGCCGTTGCCGCCGCGATCGCCGCGGTCGCTGCGGTCGCCGCCCGAGCGCGAGCGCCCCTGCCGGCGCGGCCCGGGCTGCGCCGGGGCGGGAGCCGCCGGCGGCGGGGCCGGCCGGGACCGCCGCTCGTCCGCCTCGGGCGCGGGCGCGGGACCCGGCTGGCTGGGCGGGGGCGGCGGCTTCTTGTCCTTGCCGCCGGCCACGGCCGGAAGGGTGGTGCCCAGCAGGCACGCAGCCGTGGCGAGCGCCACGGCGACGCGCCGGACCCTGACACGGGACGGGGTCATGTCTCTACCTTCGTCCGTTCGTCCAGCGAACTTGAGTCCTTGCACCCATCGGTCGACGCGCGCGCGATCGCGTACAGCGCGACCGGCTCGGCCTTGCCGCGCAGCTCGATGCCGCCGCGCGGCTCCAGCGCAGGCGCGTGGGGCCCCAGAAGGGTGCGCGTGGCCTCCGTGAGGAGGATGGTGTCACCGAGCTCACGGGTTGCCTGCTCGACGCGCGAGGCGACGTTGACCGGATCTCCGATGACAGTGAACTCGAGCCTCCCCCCGCCCCCAATCGAACCTGCGACCACCTGGCCCGAGTTTATGCCGACTCCGATGCTTACGCCATCGGAAAACACGCTCTGCACGGATTGCGCGATCTCGCATGCCGCAAGCAGTGCGCGGTCCGCATGATCGGGGTGGCGCTCGGGGGCTCCGAACACCGCCAGCAGGCCGTCGCCGATGAACTTGTTGGCGTGCCCGCCGTGGCGCATCACGATCGGCACCACCACGCCGAAGAAGTCGTTGAGCTGCGCAACCGATTCCCGCGCGGTGGCCCGCTCGGCGAAGGCCGTGAAGTCGCGCACGTCAACGAACATCAGCGTGGCCTCGAGCTCCTCACCCTCCAGCAGCTCCCCCTCCGCCAGCACCCGCTCGGCCACGTCCGGGTCCACGTAGCTGCCGAACGCCGCCTGGAGGCGCTCGCGCTCCGCCAGGCCCGCCATCATCGCGTTGAAGCTGCTGGCCAGCCGGCCGAGCTCGTCACCCGATATGACGGGCACGCGCGCGCTGAGGTCTCCGCGCGCTGCGCGGTCGGTGGCCCCGAGCAGCTCGCGGACGGGCCCCAGCACGGACTTCGTCACGAGCGCCGTCAGCTCGAGCGACAGCGTGAACGCCACGACCACCGCCACGACCACGTCAATGCCGAGGTCGTCGAGCGACGCCGCCGAGCCGGTGGTGGACAGCCCGCTGACCACCACGCCGGTGACGACGTTGATGAGCGGCAGCGAGCCGAGCAGCTTCCAGCGCAGCGGCACCCCGGCCGGGACGGCGGCGAAGTCGGGCGGCAGGTGCGACGCGATGTCGCGCAGCACCGGCCGCAGCAGCGACTCGGCCACGAAGAAGCTGAGGATGCCCGCGTATGCGATCGCCACCATCCCGCCCGCGATGACGATCGCGACGCTGTAGTAGGGCAGGTCGTAGCGCAGCGTGAGGAAGACGGCGAGCGGGGCCACCGCGATGACGAAGGGCAGCCAGCCGGCCTGGGCAACGGCCTCGCGCGGGAACGCCACCGCGGCCCGCCACGCCTCGGCGGCGCCCTCCTCGGTGCGCCCGCGCGCGACCCAGCGCATCGTCGGCCAGATCACCTTCGTGGCGCGCAGGGCGACGAACGCGAAGGCGCCCATCACGAACGCCTCGGAGAAGCCGACGATGACCCAGAACTCGCCCACGGACATGGGCTGGTAGATGGAGATCAGGCCCACCGCGCCCAGGCACACCAGCGCGGCGGCGAACCCGTCCACCAGCAGGTGCAGGCCGAAGTACGCCACGCGCAGGCGGCGGTACAGCCAGTCGAGCAGGCGCGACATCAGACTCCGATTGTCCCGGTGCGCCGGCGGTGCGGCAAGCTCGGTGGCGTTCAGCCGCTCGGATCGGCCGGCTGCGAGCCCTCGCCGCCGGCCGGCGGCGCCACCAGGTCGCCCTCGCCGCGCCCGAGGCGCGGGTACTGCGTGCCGCCGTAGAGCGACGGCGGCTTCACGAAGCACGGCACCAGCCCCGGCGCGGCGTCGGGCCGCTCGCCGTTGCCGGGCTCGCCGGTCTGCGCGCAGGTGAAGGCCTCGATGGCCCCGAGCGCCGGCGCGCGCTCATAGGCATTGGGCTCGGGATAGGTGTTCCCGATGAAGTCCGGGGGCACGTTGTCGTCGCTGGTCAGCGACAGGCCCTTGGCGTTGATGATGCCGAAGCCGCGGACGTAGCGCTCGGGCACCTCCTCGCCGGTCGGGTCGTCGGACAGGATGCCGCCGTTGAGCGTGGCCCCGCCGGTCTGGAAGAACAGCGCCAGCACGCGCTGGTCGAAGTTCGCGAAGGAGAGGATCGGGTTGAGCTCCTCGAGGAAGGGGAAGAGCCCCTCGAACAGCGGCCCGGCCTCGCGCAGGATCTTCTCCAGCCGCGGCAGGTTGCGGTCCGAGACCTCGATGAGCGGGTCGAGGTCACGGAACAGGTTCTCCAGGTCCGGCGCGAGGTCGCCCACGTCGCGGACGGTGGGGCCGAGATCGTCGGCCACGGGCTCGAGCTCCCTCACGAGCGGGCGCGTGCGCCGCGAGAAGCCCTCGAGCCGGTCGAGGGTGAAACGGGACTCGTCGAGGAAGGTGGGGAACACGGCGAAGGTCTCGGCCAGCGCGTCGTCGCGCGAGGCGGTGGCCTCGAAGACGTCGTTGCCGTTGCGGATGAGCGACGCGAGCTGACCCTCGCGCCGTCCGAGCGCACGGAACACCTGGCCCGTGTTGTTGATCAGCTCTGTGACGGCCTGCTCCTGGGTGTCGAGCACCTCAAGCACGTCGGCGCCGCTCTCCGCGAAGCCGGGCAGGTTGCCGAGGGCGTCGTTGAAGTCCTGGCCGCGACCGTCGGCGACGACCTTCTCCAGCTCGGCCACCCAGGTCTGGAACGCCTGGCGGGTGGGCTCGTCGAATGCCGAGAGGATCTCGTCGACCTCCACGGTCTCGTCCACGTTGGCGTCCTCCAGGCGGCCGCCGTCGGCCAGGTCGCCGGCGTCCTCGTCGCCGGGCGTGAGCTCCACGTAGGTCTCTCCGAGCAGCGTCTTCTGGCGCAGGATGGCGCGCGTGTCCTCGGGGATCGGTGCGTAGGCGCTGTCGATCTCGATCTCCACCAGCGTGCGGTTGGGCTGCTCGAGCTGCTTGCCCTTGACCCTGCCGACGTTGATGCCGGCCAGGCGGACGTCGGCTTCCTCGGTGAGCGTGGCGGCCTCGGGGATGGCCACCTCGAAGCGGTAGCCCTGCGGATTGAGCGGCAGCGGGCCGCCGAACGACAGCCACAGGAAGGTGAGCAGGCCGAAGCACGACAGCGTGAACGCCGCCATCGTGAGGATCTTGCCGACGCCTGGAGCCTGCTTCTGCATTACGGCACCGTCCCCCCGCAGAGGTCGGGGTCGTCGAAGATGTCCGAGAGGTTGAACAGCGCCTCCAGCTCGGGCGCCTCGCCCACGACCGTCTGCTGAAGCGTGGAGCAGCTCGCCAGGAAGTTCGCGCGCCGGAAGCTGGAGAAGGCGTCCGAGACCGAGAACAGCGAGTTGGTGATCTGCCCGGTCCAGCCGAGCCAGAACAGGTAGCCCTCGTCGCGGTCGAGGTCGGCCGGGAGGTCGCCCGAGACGGGCTCGGCGCCGTTCGGGTTGTGCGCGCCGATGTTGAAGAAGCGGTTGAGGCCCCGGAACGACTCCGTGAGCTCGGGCGCGGCGTCCGCGAGGTTCTCGGCGGCGGGCCGCAGGTCGTCGAGGTAGGGGCGCGCGCGCCGCACGAACGGCCGGATCCGGTCCTCGAGGATCGGCGCCGCCTCGCGCACGAACGGCAGCACCTCGGCGTTGGTCTCGTCGAGCTGGCGGAAGGCGGGCCGCAGCGAGTCCAGCGCCGGGCCGAGCTCCCTCCCCAGGTCCTCGACCTTCACCAGCGTGCTCTCGGTCTGGCGCAGCGCGGAGGGCAGCTTGGCCACGGTGGCCGACACGTTCTGCTCCTCGGAGGCGAACGCGCTGAAGACGCGCTCGGAGGCGGCCACGAGCCGGGCCAGCTCGCCGTCCTTGTCCGCCAGCTCGTTGGTGAGCTCCGAGTAGTTGTGCACCAGCCGGGCGAGCTGCTCGCGGCGCTCGGCGATGGCCTCGGTGACCGCCGCGACGTCGCGGTGCAGCGGCTCGAAGCGCTTGAGCGTCTCGCGCAGGTCCTCCGCGCGGCCGTCGAGGCCCTTGCCCGCGCCGGAGATCAGCAGCTTCAGGTAGTCGCGGGTGTCGCGGTCCAGGGCCGCCAGGACCTCGTCCGGGTCGATGTCCGGGGCCGTGTTCTCGACCGGGAGCATCTGGTGCTCCTCGAGCACCGGCGCGCCCTTCGAGCCGGGATCGAGCTCGAGGAACATGTCCTTCAGGCCGGTGCGCGGGCGCAGCAGCAGCGTGGCGTCCGAGTGCACGAGCTCCTCGTTGCCCGGATCGAGGTCCATCGTGATGATCGCCCGGCCGTCCTCGAGCTCGACCTTGCCGATCGACCCGACCTTGACGCCGGCCACGCGCACGGTCTGGCCCTGGCCCGGGATCACGGCCTGGGCGTCCTTGAACGCCGCGCGCAGCTGGAACGGCTCCTCCTCGATGATCGGGAAGCGCAAACGCTGGTTGGAGAGGATGTAGCCGCCCACGCCGGCAGCGATGGCCACGAGCGCGATGATCGCGACGAAGTCGCCCAGGTGCTTGCGGATCGCCGTCTTCATCCGCCCAGCTCCTCGAGGTCCTCGAGCACCCGGTAGCCGCCGTTGGCCAGCGGCTCCAGCCCGAGCTCCTCGGCCTGCAGCTCCAGCCCCAGGTCGCTGAAGCGCAGCGGGTCGATCGTGGGCAGGCCGCGCGCGGCGTCGCGCACGTGGCGGGTGAGCTTGTCGAGCGCGTCGGCCACCTCGGCGCGGCGCTCCCGGCTGGCGGCGGTCACCTGCGGCTGCGGCTCGACGTTCTGCTCCACCTGTCCGCTGACCGCGTTCATGTTGGGCGGCTCCTGCGTCTCACACGGGACGTCCGGACGGGCGTCCGGGCGGCGGTTGGGGCGCACCGGCCGCGCACCGAGCATCGGGAAGAGGGAGGTGCCGAACAGCCGCTGGCCCTCGTCGCTGGTCACGGCGATCTCCTGCGCACCGACCGTGAACGCGGCGCGCTGGATCGGCGAGTTGCCGTCGTGCAGCCGGCTCTCACCCGCGAGCCCGACGAGCCCGCGCGGGCCCGTCTGGTAGAAGGGCATGCCGTCGATCGCCGGAAGATCCGGATGCGGGATGGGCGTGGTGGCGAAGGGCAGCAGCACCTCGTTCGTGCAGGAGCTCAGCAGGCGCTGCTGCTCGAACAGCGGGATCGAGTCGCGGTTGAGCCGCGCGAGCGCGGGAACCGTGGGCCGCAGGTCGTCCACCAGGCCCTTGAGCTCCTCCTCGGAGACGAGTCGGCGCGCCTGGCGCACGAACGGCATCGAGGCATCGATCGTGGGACCCGACGAGCGCGTGCCCGGCAGCGCGTCGCGGGCGAAGGCACGCACGCCGGGGAGGGTGTCGTTGAGCGACGCCAGCGCCGGCATGCCGACCTCGAGCACGTCGCGCAGCTCGGGGATGGTGGCCTCCAGCGCCTCGTCCTCGCGTGCGAAGGCCGCGGCGGTGACGTTGAAGTCGGTGATGAGGTCCTTCAGCGCCTGCTCGTTGCGGGCCAGCGCACGGAAGGTCTCCTGCTGCCCGCGCACGAGCCGCGAGAGGTCGCCCTCCTCGGTGCCGAGCGTGGCCTCGTTGGCCAGCGAGGAGTTGCGGTAGGCGCTCTCCCAGTACTCGATCGAGGCGTTGAAGGCCTCGGCCCCCTCGCCCTCCAAGCCCTCCGAGTACTCCTGCAGGAACGTCTGGAGGTCGGCGCGCACGTCTGACTGGAGCACCGCGAGCAGCTCGTTGAACTGCACCGGCGAGGCGGTCTGGTTCGAGGGGATGACGTGCCCGTCCTCGGCCTCGGGCGCGGACGGCGAGCCCGGCTCCAGGTCCACGAAGAAGTTGCCCTCGAGGAAGATGCGCGGCCGCACCTTGAGCTCGGCGTCCTCGTGGATCGGCAGGCCCTTGTCCTCGATCTCCATCGTCACCCGGGCGGCGGGCGTCTCGCCGTCGCCCCCGACCGACTCGACCGCGGTGACCACGCCCACCTCCACGCCCGCGATCCGCACCGGCGACTTGGACTTGAGGTTGTTGGCCGTCTCGAACACCGCCTGGAGCTCGTACGGGTCGGAGAACGGGTTGGCGCGCGTGTAGGCGAAGTAGCTGCCCATGACCACCAGCACGACCGCGATCAGCCCGATCGCGAACGGGTTGACGCCGCGGTGAAGGCGGTGGCGGCTGCGGCGGCCGAAGATGCTCATTCGGGCACCTCGAATCCGAGCTGCCGGAGCTGCTCGTCCACGGCGCCGAGGCTGGGCACCCCGGTGAAGGTCGGGCCGGCGAGCCCCGGCGTGTTGGTCGCGACGACGGGGCTCGAGCCGCCCGAGTTGGTCGTGGTGTCGAACTCAGGCTCCGCCACGGGCCCGTAGCGCCCCTCGCCGAGCCGCTCGAGGTAGCCCCACTGCCCGGTCTCGCAGTCGGCGCTGCCGGCGGCGTCGATGGCGGGCCCGTAGGGCTGGGCCAGCAGCTTCGTGAGCGGCTCGCCAGTGGGATCGGTGACCTCCTGGGAGTCCACCTCCACCGGCACGTCCGCCGGGCGGTCGGCCGGGAAATCGCTCGGGCGGTTGTCCTGCGTGCGGTTGGCGGAGTTGAGCAGCGAGTTGAACGCGGTGCCGCCGGGCACGCCCTTGGCGAAGACGTTGCCGATGCCGTAGAAGAAGTAGTTCGTGTAGTTGCAGACCGTCTGGTACGGCGCGACGTACTCGAGCAGCGGGCGCGTGACCGTGACGAGCTCGTCGAGGTCGTCGAGCGCGAGCTGCGTGGTGGGCATCGCGGCGAGGTCCTCGAGCTCGGCGAACACGTCCTCGGTGTCCTCGTTGAGCTCCACGCTGCGGCGCACGATCGGGCGGCCCACGCGGAAGGCGTCCACGATCGCCGGCAGCGAGCGCGGCAGCTCCTGGGCCGCTGGGCGCAGCTTCCGCGACAGGCGGGCGAAGTCGGCGAGGAAGGGCCGCTGCACGGGGAAGCTGCGGATGCCGGACTCCAGCGCCGCGGGGGCCTTCTCGATCGTGGCCTGCAGCGCGCGCGGGCTGCGGCTGAACGCCTCGAACGTGTCCGCCATGTTCGTGAAGAGCTGCGCCTGCACCGCGGCCACGGGCACGACCTGGCGCGACACGTTGCCGATCTGGCGGAAGAACTCGTCCAGCTCCGTGCCGGGGTCGGAGAGGTTGCGCATGACCGGCTCGAGATGGGTGAAGAACGGCCGCAGCTCGGCGATCGCGATGTTGATCGACTGGCCGCGCCCGGCGAAGGTGTTGCCGAAGCCCTCGGTGGACGCGCGCGCGGCGTCGCGCGTGTCGCCGTCGAACGTGCCCAGGAAGTCGTCGATCTCGATCGGGCGGCTGTCATCCTCGCGCAGGGGGATGGTGGCGCCGGCCGTGAGCGGCCGGCTGCCGCTGCCGCGCGTGAGCTCCACGTACTTCAGGCCGAGCACCGAGCGTGGGCGCACATCGATGGTGGTGTCCGCCGGCAGCGGCTCGACCACCTGGTCGAGCTTCATCGACACCACCGCCACCGAGCGCAGCTCGCCGTCGCGCATGACCCTGGCCGGCTCGATCTCGTCCACGAGCCCCACGCGGAAGCCGCCGACCCGCACCTCGTTGCCGACGATGAGGTTGGCGCCGCTGGGGATCTGGGCGCGCACGTCGTAGGTGGGCACGAACGGCAGGCCGGCGTTGGCGTTGTAGGCGAGGAAGACCGCCACGATCGTGACGAGCACGGTGACCGCCCCGACCAGCACCGGGCTGGCAACGATGGAGGCTGTCGGGCGGCGGCTCATGGTGCGAGGAGGAAGTCGAGGAGCTGCTGGGCGCCGCCACCCGGCGCGGCCGGGGCGCGGCCGTCGCGGCGCTCGGCGTCGTTGCCCTGCGCGAGACCGGTGAGGCGGTCGACGAGCTCGTTCAGCGAAGGCGGCAGCACAATCTGCGGCTGCGACGGGTCCGGCTCGCCCGGCTTCGCCTTCGCCTCCGGCCCGCCGCGGGGCTGGGCACCGCGGCCGGCCGCCTCACGGTCGGAGTCACGCGAGCCGGCCCCCGGCGCCTCCGCGGGCTGGAACTGACCCGCGAACTCGTCCGGGATGCCGTCGTCGTTGAGGTCGGTGGGATCGGGGTCCACCACGCCGTCCGCCGCCTCGTGCAGGCCGGGCTGGTAGGGCCCGAGGTGGGAGGCGCACTCGTGCTGGTCCTCCGCGCTGGGATCGGTCGTGTACGGGGCGCAGTGGCTCTCGAAGCCGATCACGCGCAGGATGTGGCCGAGCTGGTCGAACGCGTTGATGGCCAGCGGCTGCCAGTAGAAGTAGTTCCAGATGTTCTCGAAGCCGGTGAAGCCCGAGCGCTGGCCGTCCGGGATGTTGGTGGGGTCCGGAGCGGGCGGGTCGGTGTCGTTCGCGCGCGGGTCCTTGTTGATGGCGCGGGCGCGGGTGTCGAGAGTCTGGAGGAACTGCCGCAGCGACTTGCCGAGCGGGCCGGCATCCTCCGCGAGCTGGGACAGCGTCTCGACCTCCTCCTGGCTGCGATCCAGCGCCCGGTTGCCCACCCGGGCGGCGCGGCCGAGCGAGCGGAACGCCGGCCGCGACGCCTCGGAGAACGGCCCGAGCTCCTCGAGGAACGCCTCCAGCGACGGCGCCGCCCGGCGCAGGTCGCGCAGCAGCGGGATCTGCTCGTCCGTGAGGTCGGCGAGCCGCACCATGGTGGGCTCGAGCTCGTCCAGGAAGCGCGGGAAGCGCCGGAACTGGGTGGCGAGCTGCTCGCGGCGGGTGGCGGAGATCTCCGCGGTCTGGCCCGCTTCCTCCACCCAGCGCGCCACGTCCTGCTTGCGCTGCTCGAGCTCCGCGACCACGATGTCGGAGTCGGTGATGAAGTCCTGGATCGTCTCCGTCTGGCGCTCCAGGATCTGAAGCGTCCGGCTGGTCTCGCGCAGGCCGGGATGGGCGCGCTTGAGCACCTCCTGGATGTCCTCCGGCCGCCCGGCCAGGCCGGTGCCGAGCTCGGAGAGGATGAGCCGGAAGCGGTCGCGGTAGGGCCGCCGGAGGACGTTGTTGACCACGTCGGTCGGGATCGTGGAGCTCGTCTGCTCCACCGGCACGGTGGCGCCGTCCGGCAGCTCCCTCCGGTCGCTGCCGGGCTGGCAGTCCACGAAGTACTCCCCGATCAGCGATTGCTGGCGCACCTCGCACGTGGCGTCCGCGCGCAGCGAGTCGAAGCCCGGCTCGGTGATCTCGAGCTCCACGCGCGCGAGCGGGCGCTCGCCGGAGTCGTCCACCTCGAGGTCCACCGTCTGCCCGGCGGTCACGCCGCTCACGCGCAGGTCGCCGCCCTCGACCACGCCGAAGGCGTTGTCGAACTGGGCGTAGTAGGTCTTCACGTCATCTTCGCCGCCCTGGCCGGAGAGGACGACGGCAGCGGCGCCGGCGACGACGAGCAGCCCGATGGCGAGGAAGCGGCGCATCACTGGTCCACCGCCCTGTGCGACTCCTCGCACCCCAGCCGCTCCTGCTCCTCTTCGCTGAGCACGTTGGAACCGTCGGGAGCGGGCGCCTCGGCGCCGCCGGGGCAGCGCCGGACCTCTCCGGTGTCGGCGATCTGCGCGAAGAGCTCAGCGCGGTCGAGCAGCGGGATCGGGACCGGCAGGTCGCCCTGCTGGCTGAACGCGCTGATCACGACCTGGAAGCGCAGGAGCCCGCCCAGCGCGTCGTACACGCCGGGCGTCGAGAAGTCGTCGAACCAGCCGAACAGCTCCGGCGTGTAGGGCCGGCCGAAGCCGATGATCGGAGCGCTGTCCCGCGTGGCCCGCGCGGTCTCCTGGAAGGCCCCCTCGCGCTCCTCGCCGTTTCGCTCCGCGCTGTCCACGGCGATGTCGGCCAGCGGGGCGATCGAGCGCGTGAGGTCCACGAGGTCGTTGTCCGCCCCGCGCGTGCGCAGGATCTCCGAGAGGTCCCGGACCGTGGGCTTGGCGTCGCGCGCCAGCGGCCGCAGCTCGTCGAGGAACGGATCGAGCTTGCGGGCGACCGGGCGCGAGGCCGTGACGAGCGGGTCGAGGTCGTCGAGGGTGGCGCGCAGGTTCACGAAGGTCGTGTTGGCGCGGCGCATGAAGCCGGGGAAGCGCCCGATGGCCTCCGCCAGCGCCGCCTTCTCGCTGCCGATGGCCGCCGTCGTGGTGTCGAGGTTCGTGATGAGGTTCGTGAGGTCGTCGCTGCGCTCGGCCACCGCGGTCACGAGCCGCGAGCTGTCCACCAGGAAGCGCTCGAGCACGACGGTGTCGCGGTTGAGCTCCTCGAACAGGCGGCGCGAGGTGGCGAGCGCGGGCGGGAGGTAGCGCAGCCCCGCGTTGGCCTCCTCGCTGCTGGCGGCGTACTGCTGGGCCGAGCCCTTGAAGAAGTCCTGCAGCGCCCTGCGGGTGTCCTCGTCGAGCGTGTTGAAGAGCTGGTCGAGGTCGACCGCCGTCGAGGTCTCATCGGCTCCGATCTCGCCGCCGTCCTCGATCTCCGCCTGGTTCTCCCGCTCGCCCGGCGGCATCGACAGCTCGATGTAGCGGTTGGCGATGCCCGACAGGGAGGCCTGCTTGATGGTCGCGCGCGTGCCGCGGCGCAGCGGCGCGTAGCGGTCCTCCACCGTGAACGTGATCCTCGCCCGGCCGTCGTCGGTGATCTGGATCTTCTCCACCGACCCGGCGGGGACGCCCGCGACCACCACGTTGTTGCCGTTCACGAGCTGCCCGGCGTTGATGAAGGTCGCGGTGACCGTGTAGCCGCCTCCGCCACCGAACAGGACGATCGCAACCAGCGCAACACCGATCACCACCGCCGCAAGGGCAGCTACGCGTCCGACGCCGGATACCGTTCGCATTCCCTCTGCACTTCCTCCCTCCGGCCACCCCCGTCCCCCAAGGGCTTCCCCGGCCGGCGCGCTAAATCTACAGCCCTCGGCGGCACATGCGCGCAGGTTCTCGTATGGCGCGACCCGGGTACTCGCCCCGCAGATGGCCGCCCGCCAGGTGCTCAAGCGCACGGTTCGCGAGTTCCGCGACGACAACCTGACCGACTGGGCGGCCGCGCTCACCTACTACGCGGTGCTGTCGCTGTTCCCCGGGCTGATCGTCCTGGTGGCCGTGCTCGGCCTCGCCGGCCAGCATCCGCAGACCACCGACGCCCTGCTCGGCATCGTCTCCGACGTGGGCCCGAGCTCGGCCGTGGACACGTTCGAGGAGCCGATACGCGAGGTGCTCGAGAACAAGGGCGGCGCCGGTGCGCTGCTCGGATTCGGGCTGCTCGCCGCGGTCTGGACGGCGTCGGGCTACGTGGGGGCGTTCATGCGCGCGACCAACGCCATCTACGAGGTGGAGGAGGGCCGGCCGTTCTGGAAGCTCCGCCCGCTCCAGATCCTCGTCACGATCGTGATGGTGCTGCTGCTCGCGATCGTGGCGATCGGGCTGGTGGTCACCGGGCCGCTGGCGCGGGCGGTGGGCGGCGCCGTCGGGGTCGGGGACGGCGCCGTGACGTTGTGGGAGGTCGTCAAGTGGCCGCTGCTGCTGGCGATCGTGATGGGCATGTTCGCCGCGCTCTACCACGTGGCGCCGAACGTGCGCCAGCCGCGCTTCCGGCTCATCTCCGCGGGCGGCGTGCTTGCCGTGGCGCTCTGGGTGCTCGCCTCCGCCGGCTTCGCGCTGTACGTGGCCAACTTCGGCTCCTACAACGCCACCTACGGCACGCTCGGCGGCGTGATCACGTTCCTCGTCTGGCTCTGGATCTCCAACATCGCGCTGCTGCTCGGCGCCGAGCTCGACGCCGAGCTTGAGCGCCAGCGCGAGCTGGAGGCCGGCGTGGCGTCCGCTCAGGAGCGCATCCAGCTGCCGCCGCGCGATCGGGCCTGAGGCCCGGGCGCAGCCGGGCCGTCTACGTGAGGCCGGATGCCGCGAGTTCCCTCGCGGGTCACGATGACCCGCGGAGCTACTCCGTCAGCGCGGCGCTGCCGAACTCGACCGAAAAGGCGCGGCACCAGATGACGACCGTGGAGAGGCGGTCGAGATCCGCGCCCTCCGGGAGCTCGTACTGCTGGTCGCCCACGTTGCCCTTGAGCGCCCCGAGGTCCTCGGACTCGCTCGCGTCGCGGTCCGTGGCCAGGTACACGCGCAGGTCGGGGCCGGGGTCGGTCTCGAAGCCGGTGAGGGTGAGCACGCGCCCGCCCTCGGCGAGCTCGACCACGGCGGCCGTGCCGCTGGTCTCGTGCGCGCCGGACTCGAAGCCCCCGGTGGCCAGCTGCACGTTCTGCGCGGGCGCCGCCGCCCCGGGCTCCTGTGGCGCCTCGCCGGCCGGCGCGCCGACGGCCACCGTCTCGTTGACCTCCTGGTCGACCAGCGAGCTGTAGCCCAGATAGCCGCCGATGGCCACGGCCGCGGCGACGAAGGTCCCGAGCACCGGCAGCAGCAGGTCTCGCCGCGCGCGCACGGCGAGCAGGCAGGCGAGCCCCACGATTCCGAACCAGACGGCGGTCAGCGCCATCGCCACGTTCATGTCGTCGCTGATCAGGGCGCCCGTGACCCACACGCCGAGCAGGACGACGGCCACGACCAGGAGCACGGCCGCGGCCTTCAGGGCGGGAGGGGTCCGCTTCGACGTCTGGGCGGCGCCTGCCATGGAGATACCACCCTAAGGGGATGGGCCCGCCGGGGCTACCGTTGTTACGCGCCCGTTTCCGGGTCTTAACCCGCGGCTGTACCCTCTTCAAGGGCCCGGGTGGCGTAAGTGGCAGCCGCGATCGGCTTAAGCCCGATTGCCCGAGAGGGCGTGTGGGTTCGACTCCCACCCCGGGCATTTGCAGGTTTTGACCCGCCCGGGGTGGGCATCAGCGCCGTAGGGTTCTAGCCTGGTCTTAGTACGCGTGCGCCTGAACGGCGCAACTTCGCGTGCTCAACGCTGTCCCTACCCCTGAGAGCTTGGAAGCTTCCGCCCTCACACACTCCGCGCCTGCGTCCGCCCTGGTCGGGCGCTCGCCGCTCCTGCGCCTGCAGGGCGACGAGAAGCTGATCGCGCTCATCCGGCGCGGGCACCATGGCGCGTTCGAGGCGCTCATGCAGCGCTACCAGCCTCGCCTGCTCGCGTTCTGCCGCCACATGCTCAACTCCACGGAGGACGCGGAGGACGTGCTCCAGGAGGTGTTCGCCGCCTCGTTCAACGCGATCTGCGCGGACGACCGGCCGATCAACGCGCGCCCCTGGCTCTACCGCATCGCGCGCAACCGCTGCCTCAACCACCTTCGCCGCAACGTGCCCGCCGGGCAGGACTCGATGGACGTCTTCGAGCGCGACGGCGGCACCAGCACCGCGGACACCGTGCACAAGCGCGAGGAGTTCCGCCAGATCGTGGCCGACGTCGGTGACCTGCCCGAGACCCAGCGCACCGCGCTGCTGCTGCGCGAGATCGACGCACTGTCCTACGAGCAGATCGCCGAGGCCATGGACACCACGGTGCCCAGTGTCAAGTCGCTGCTCGTGCGCGCGCGCGTGTCGCTCGCCGAGGCCGCCGAGGCGCGGCTGCTCACCTGCGACGAAGTGCGGATGGAGCTGGGGCAGGTGGCCGAGGGCATCGCCAAGACGACGGCCCCGGTCCGCCGCCATCTCAAGGCCTGCGACCGCTGCCGCGTGTTCCGCAAGGAGCTGCGCGGCGCCAACCGCGCGCTGGCCGCGGTCTACCCGCTGGGACCGCTCGTGATCTTCAAGAAGCTGTTCATCGCCAAGCTCGGCGCCGCCGCGGGCGGCACCGCCGGGTCGGGCGCCACCGCCGCCGGCGGCATGGGCCTGGCCGGTGCGGGCGGGGCCGTGGCGGCCGGCGGCGCCGGCGGCATCATCAGCGCCGGCATCGGCACCGTTGCCTCCAAGACCGTCGCGGGCCTCGCGGCGGCGGCCATCGTCACCGCGGGCGCCGTGGAGGTCAAGCAGGTCTCACACAGCACCGAGCGCGCCCCGGCCGCCAATGTCGCCTCCGCCGCGGTGGCGGACCCCGTTGCCCCGGCGCCGGCGCCCGCCCAGCCGGCCGCGGCCCCCGTCGCGGACGAGGACGAGCTGGCGCGCGAGGAGGAGCGCGCCGAGGACGAGGAGGCCGAGGACGACAAGGCCAAGGAGAAGGACGAGGCTGCGGAGGAGAAGGCCGCCGAGGAGCCCACGGCCACGGTGCCGGCCGAGGAGCCGGTCACGACCACTCCGGCTCCGGTCGCCACCACGCCGCCCGGCGAGGACCCCAACGCCGTGGACGAGCAGGAGGGCACCAGCACGCTGCCGGAGGAGGACGAGGAGCCCACGGCTGCGCAGCCCGATCCCGTGGCTCCCGCCCCGCAGCCCACGGACGGCTCTCAGCAGCCGCCCGCCAACCAGCAGAAGGGCACGCCGGCCGAGCCTGTGGGCCCTGCCTCCAAGGGCAGCAGCTCGCCGTAGCGGCCACCGCCGCGATGGCCACCATCGAGGACTTCAAGCGCATCGACATGCGCGTCGGGCGCGTGCTCTCCGTGGAGGACTTCCCCGAAGCGCGCAGCCCGGCCTGGAAGCTCGAGATCGACTTCGGCGCCGAGATCGGCGTCAAGCGCTCCTCCGCGCAGCTCACCCACTACCCGCGCGAGGAGCTCGAGGGGCGACTCGTCGTGGCGGTCGTGAACTTCCCGCCACGACGGATCGCCGGCTTCCCGTCCGAGGTGCTGGTGCTCGGCGCGCTCGACGGCTCGAAGGGCGTGGTGCTGCTGCGCCCCGACGAGGACGCGGAGCTGGGCGCCCGGATCGGCTAACTGCCCTGGACGGCGGCCCCGGCAGCGGCAACACTTGGCGCCGTGGAACAGCCGTCGGGCAGCGCGACGGACTCCGGCTGGGACCTCCTTCGCGAGGGCAGCTGGGACGCCGCGCGAGCCGCCTTCGACCGCTCCCTTGCACGCGAAGAGACACCCGAGGCGCTCGAGGGCTTGAGCTGGGCCGCCTGGTGGCTCGACGACGAGGATGCCGTGTTCACGGCCCGCGAGCGCGCCTATCGGCTTTACCGGGCGGCGGGCAACCCCACGGCCGCTGGGCGGATGGCCACCTGGCTGGCAGTGGACGAGCTCGATTTTCACGGCGCCACGGTGGTGGCGGCGGCCTGGGTGGGCCGCGCACGGCGCCTGCTCGAGGGGCTCGAGCCGGGGCCCGACCACGGCTGGCTCGCCTTCATGGAGGGATACATGGCGCTCGGCGCCGGGGAGAGCGAGAAGGCCGGCGCCTTGGGGATCCAGGCGGCGGCGGTCGGGCGGGCGTGGGGCGTGGCGGATCTGGAGATGCTCGGCCTCGCCCTCGAGGGGTCGGCGCTCGTGTCTCGCGCGCGGGTCGCGGAGGGCATGCACCGCCTCGACGAGGCCACGGCCACCGCCTTGGAGCGCGACGCGGCAATCCCGATCTCGAGCGCCTGGACGTGCTGCTTCCTGGTGACGGCGTGCGCGGCGGTGCGCGACTACGAGCGGGCGTTCCAGTGGTGCGACCGCATCGCCGACTTCGCGGAGCGGTACGGCAGCCGCTACATGCGGGCCTTCTGCCGCGCGGAGTACGCGGCCGTCGATCTCTGGCGCGGGCGCTGGCGCGAGGCCGAGGAGCTGCTGGAGGCGGCCATGGCGGACTTCGCGCGCTCACGCCCGGCGATGGCCGCCGGGCCCGCCGCCGCACTGGCGGAGCTGAGGCGGCGCCAGTCGCGTCTCGCCGAGGCAACGGAGCTGCTCGAGAAGGCGGCCGGCTCGGGGGCGGCACACCTCTGCACCGCCCGCATGGCGCTCGACCGCGGCGACAGCCTTCAGGCCGCCGAGCTGCTGGACCGCCTGCTGCGCACGCTGCCCGCCGACGTCGGAGTGGCGCGCGCCCCCGCGATCGAGCTCCTCGTGCACGCCCGCAGCGCCCGCGGCGAGCACGACGAGGCACGAGCGGCACTCGCCGAGCTGCGCGAGGTCCAGGGGCTGGTGGGTACGCCGGCGCTGGGCGCGGGCGCCGACTTCGCGGAGGGCGTGCTCACCGCCGCCGGCGGCGACCACGAGCACGCGCGCGCCCTGCTCGAGGACGCCGTTGACGGCTTCGACCGCTGCGGCTCGCCCTACGAGGGTGCCCTGGCGAGAATCGCGCTGGCTGCGACGCTGAACGCGCTCGAGCGCCCGGAGGCCGCGGGACGCGAGGCCCGCGCCGCCCACGAGCGCCTGCTCGAGCTCGGCGCCCCGGCCGACGCGGAGAAGGCCCGCCGGGTGGCGGCCACGGCCACTGGCGAGCCCGAGGCGGACGGCGTCACGCCGCGCGAGCGCGAGGTGCTGGCGCTGCTCGCCGAGGGCCTCACGAACAGGGAGATCGCCGAGCGGCTGGTGCTGAGCGAGCACACGGTCCATCGCCACGTGACGAACATCCTGCGCAAGCTCGAGCTTCCCTCTCGGGCTGCAGCGGCCGCCCACGCGGTGCGCTCGGGCCTTGCCGGCCGGCCGGGCGCATAGCCATAACGGGCCATCCCGGGGCGCCCGCCGATATGGCCGATCGTGGCGAAGCTGCGCCGGGGTCGCGCGGATAGGTTCGCTCCATGGAGAGCCGGACGGCCGCGACACGGTTCATGGCGGAGGCCGCGGCGCTGGCGAGGATCGAGGAGGTGCGGAGCATGGCGACGCAGGACTTCAAGCGCAACGCAAAGGCCGGCGTGCGGGCAATGTGGGCTCTGGGCGACTACCACGCCTTCGCTACCGCGCTCGTGTGGACGGTCGGGCCCGAGCTGGTGTCGGCGTGCGGCATCGGTTCCGGACAGGGCGTGCTCGACGTGGCGGCCGGCACCGGCAACGTGGCGATCCGCGCGGCCGAGGCCGGCGCGGACGTGGTGGCCTCGGACCTGACTCCGGAGAACTTCGAGGCCGGGCGCCGCGAGGCCGCGGCGCGCGGGGTCCAGCTCGACTGGGTCGAGGCGGACGCTGAGGCACTCCCCTTCAGCGACGGCGCGTTCGACGTGGTCACGTCCTCGTTCGGCGCGATCTTCGCCCCTGAGCACAAGGCCGTGGCCGGGGAGCTTCTGCGTGTCTGTCGCCCCGGTGGGACGATAGGCATGGCCAACTTCACGCCCGAGGGGCTGGCCGGGACGTTCTTCGAGCTGCTCGGGCGCTACGCCCCTCCGCCGCCCCCGGGGCCGCCGCCGCTGCTATGGGGAACCGAAAGCCATGTGCGCGAGCTGCTGGGCGACGGCCTGGACTCGCTCGAGCTGGAGCGGCGGGAGTACGTGGAGCGGCCGCCGGACCCGGAGGCCTACTGCGAGCTCTTCAAGCGCACCTTCGGACCCATGATCGCGACCCGCGAGGGCCTGCGCGACGACCCCGAGCGGCTCGCCGCGCTGGACAGCGAGCTCCTGGAGTTCGCGCGCCGCTCCAACCGGGGCGCGCCGGAGGGCCCTGCCGAGTATCCGTACGAGTTCCTGCTGGTGGTGGCGCGCAAGCGCGCGGCGTAGCCCGGCGCTACGCAGCAGCGGCAAGCCCTATGACCTTCAGCCGCCGGTCCAGCGCCTTCATCGCGAACGCACGCGTCTCGTCCAGCGAGACGCCGAACAGCTCGGTCTCGCCCTCGACGTACCAGGGCGGCTGGAGCACGCCGTCGGCCGCCGGGCCGCACTCCACTAGCGTCCGCTGGATGGCCTCGCCGTAGCGCGGGTCCTGCTGGGCCATCTCGCGCAGGAAGCGCGCGCCGAAGGCCACGTGACGGTGCTCGTCGCGGGCCACGTTGTTGAACCCCTCGACGAAGCCGGGCAGCGTGCCCACGTCCTCGTTGTAGCTGATGATGAAGTGCTGGCCGGTGAGCGCGAGCATGCCCTCGATGATCATGTGGTAGAGCGTGACGGCCTCCACCAGCGTCTCGGTGTCCTCCGGCTCGGCCGCCAGCCGGTCCACCCGCTTGGAGAGCATGTCGTCGAAGAGAACGTTGAAGTTGTCGTTGAGGTGCGCGCTGGTCTCGGCGAGGCGTTCCTGGAGGCTGTCGGACTCCAGCACGCCGACCTCCTCGTAGAAGCGGTTGAAGAAGGCCACGTGGCGCGCCTCGTCGGCGATCTGGGTGCAGAGGAAGATCCGCTGCTCCTCCGTGGGCGCCGCGCGCATCATCGGCCCCAGCTCCTCGGCCACGCGCTGCTCGCCGATGAAGAACGACGAGAGGCCGTACATGCGCTGGTAGCGCTCCTCCTCGGGGATGCGCTCGTGCCAGTCGATCCGGTCCTGGCTGAAGTCGATGTCCTGCACGCGCCACTGCTGGCGCTCCCAGAGCGAGTACAGCTCGCCGTATGAGAGAAGCTGAGCCTCACCGCGATCGGCCGACTCCATCACGGCCGGGTCGCTGGTGGCCTGGAAGTCGTCGCGCTGGGTGCGCGCGGTGGCGTCGGACATGGGCTGCGTGCCTCCTTCTCGCGGCAGGGACTCTCCTCGGGACGGCTACCCTAGCGCGATACTGGCTGGCCGGCCAATCAGTACCTCAGGGGCCCGCCTCGTCCGATGCCACGACCGTCGCGGTGCTGTCGGTGTTGCGCTCCTCGATCTCGATCTTCTGGCCGGGGCGCAGGCCGTCGATGTCGAAATCGGCCTCGGTCGTGCCGTTGGCGCCGCCGCCCTCGGCGGGCGCCGTGTAGCTGAGGTTGTACTCCGTGCCGTCGGTGGAGCGGATGACGAGCACCACAGCGATGAACGGTGCCACCTGCACCTCGGTGGGCGACAGGCCCTCCTCGCTGAAGTCGATCACGACCTCGGAGCGCGCGGGCTCCTCGTCGCCGGCGCCGCCCGGCTGGTCCTCGGGCGAGGTGGCCTCGTCCGAGTCCGTGCCGGGGATCTCGGCCGTCTGGACGCGATCCGTCGTGACTACGGGGGCGGTGGCGACGTCCGGGTCACCGCTCTCCTCGTCGTCGCCGCAGCCGGCAATCAGGAGCATGAGCGCGCAAGCGCAAACGCCGCCAAACGTTCTAATCAATGAGATCGCCTTCCGTGCCGATTACAGGGATGTGACTCGCCATGAACACGAGACCATGGACGAAAGGTAATCGCTTCCTCGCCTACGACCCCGTGCGGCGCCGCGTTTGGATCGCGGGCCAGCGGGTGCACCACGGCCTGACGGGAGCGCTGCTCGCCGTCTGCGGCACCGTGCTCATGCTGCACGACCTCAAGGACCGCTCGATGTGGTTCGAACGGGGTCCCGGGCGCCAGCGGTGACCGCCGCCGCGAGGGCGGCCACGATCCAGAAGGCGATGGCCACGCGGTCCACGTTGGCCGGATGGTCGAGCAGGCTGAAGCCGGTGAAGCCCACGAGCGCCACGAGCGCCGCCCGCGCCAGCGGGTCGCCGCGCAGCGAGGCGCGCAGGGAGCGCCACAGCAGCGCCCCGAGGATCCAGATCCAGGCGATCAGGGCGAGCGGGCCCGCCTCCGCCCACCAGTTCAGGAACAGGTTGTGCGCGTGGCGCGTGTTGGCGCGTGGGTCGTTGGCCCTCAGCGCGTCGCCAACACGGCCGAGCCCGATGCCGTAGACCGGGTTGTCGGTGGCGATCGTCACCGTGTCCTTCCACTCCTGCGTGCGGCCGTAGCCCGCGCCCGCCTCCGAGCCGCAGGCGGCGAAGAGGAAGGTGGAGCCGATGGCCAGAGCCGCCCCCACGCCGGCGATCGCCCACTTGTGGCGCATGCCGGACACGACGGCCGCCACACCGAGCGCCGCGAGCCCGAAGAAGATCGCCGAGCGCGAATAGGTGAGCGCCAGCCCCGCGTAGCCGAGCCCGACCGCCAGGCCCATCACCAGCCGCAGCTGGAAGCCCGCCCCCAGGCCCGCCACCGCCACCGCGCCGAGCGGCGCCAGCAGCAGCAGGTGCCCGGCGAGCAGGTTGGGGTTGGAGAAGGTGCCGGTGGCACGGGTGATCGTGCCGCCGGGGATGACCGGCGGCGGCGCGGTCACGGGCTCGCAGCCGTCGCGGTAGAAGCCGGTGGCCTCGCCCTGGCTGATCTGGGCGATGCCTGCCAGCGCCGACAGCGCCATCGCCACGAGCGCCACGGCCACCAGCGCACGGCGGCCGTCGGGCCGCGCCCGGGCAACGGCGAACGCGAGATAGAAGAGCGCCACGCTCTCCACCAGGAAGCGGTAGCGCGGCTCGGTGCCCCACTTGACCGTGGTCACCAGGCCGGCCACCAGCAGCAGCACGAGCGGGATCTCGAGCCTCGTGCGGAAGAGCTCGCCGCGGGCGCCCTCGGTGAGGAGCAGCGCCGCGAGCCCCAGCAGGATCAGCAGCCGGGAGAGGGTGAGCTCGACCGGCCCGATGCCCACGATCGAGTCGTGGGGCAGGATGTCCGCCCCGGTGCCGAGCAGGAGAACGGCGACGACGAGCAGCGGCAGCGCCGCCGCGCCCCTGCGGAAGGCGTCAGACAGTGTGGGTGCCGCCGGGATCGAGGACCACGACCTGCGACGACGTCTTCGACTCCACTTCGGTCCTGAACGCCTGCGCGTCCGTCTCGATGGGCGGGAAGGTGTCGTAGTGGCAGGGGATCACGGTCTTGGCCCCCACCAGCTCGGCGGCGGCCACGGCGTCGTGGCGGTCCATCGTGTAGTGACCGCCGATGCACATGAGCGCCACGTCGATGTCGTCGCGCCTGGCGGGCAGCGCGAGATCGGAGAAGAGGGCGGTGTCGCCCAGGTGGTAGACGACCTTGCCGCCCAGGCCGATGACCATGCCGGCCGGCGTGTTGACGGTGCCGCCCGGGGTCGTCGAGGTGTGCCAGGCCGGTGTGAGTCGCACCCAGACGCCGTCGAACTCGACCGTGCCGCCGATGTTGGGGTCGGAGACGTTCTCAACACCGGCGTCGGACAGCTCGTTGGCCACCTCCACGATGGCCACCACCTGCGCGCCGGTGCGCTTGGCGATGTCGGCCACGTCGCCGATGTGGTCGGCGTGGCCGTGGGTTAGGAAGATGTGGGTGGGGTCGAGGTCCGACGCCGCGGCGGCGGCCTTGGGGTTCCCGGTGAGGAACGGGTCGATCAGGACGCGCGTGTCGCCGTCGGTCAGCTCGAAGCAGGCGTGGCCGAGAAAGCGGATGTCCATGTCTAGTCCTCCCTTTCGTCCTTCGTGTCGAGTTCCCTGGCGAGCTCCCAGCCCACCGCCACGCCAACCAGCATTCCCATGCGCGTCTCCTCCGCGAGCAGCGTGCGCACCGCGGCGAGGCGCTCCTGCTCATCCGGCTCGGCGAGGGCCTGGCGCACGAGCGACTCGTGCGCGCCCTCGAAGTAGCCCCCCTCCTTCAGCGCCTGGATGAGCACGTGCTGGAGCTCCGGCGCCTTGGCGGCCACCCGCGCCTCCGCGTCGCGGAAGCGCTCGGGCTCCGTCAGCGCCCGGAGCGCGGCGTCGATCTCCTCGTCGCTGTACTCCCGGCCGGGCACCGTCGGGGATGATAGGTCGATGGCCACGGTGAGGCTCACGGAGCTCTCCCACGGGGCGGGCTGCGCATGCAAGCTCGACCCCGGCGCGCTCTCCTCCCTGCTCGCGGGCCTCCCGCGATCCAGTGACCCCGACCTGCTGGTGGGCTTCGACACCTCCGACGACGCGGCCGTCTACCGCGTCTCCGACGAGCTCGCGATCGTCACGACCACCGACTTCTTCACCCCGATCGTGGACGACCCCTACGACTTCGGGCGCATCGCGGCTGCCAACGCGCTATCCGACGTCTACGCGATGGGCGGCAGGCCGCTGACCGCGCTCAACCTCGTGGCGTGGTCGCTCGCGGAGCTCGGCGCCGAGCCGCTGGGCGAGGTGCTGCGTGGTGGCGCCGAGGTGGCGGCCACGGCCGGGGTGGCGATTGCCGGCGGTCACTCCATCGACGACCGCGAGCCCAAGTACGGGTTGGCCGTGACGGGGGTGGTGCACCCGGAGCGGGTGGTGCGCAACTCCGGTGGCTCGCCCGGGGATGAGCTGTGGTTGACCAAGCCGGTGGGCGGGGGCGTGTGCTCGACTGCCGCCAAGCGGGGGGTGGATCCGCCGGGGCTGATCGCTCGCTTCGTGGAGGTCGCGACGACGCTCAATTCTTCTGCTTCCGAGGCCGCGCTGAGGGTTGGAACTACGGCAATGACGGATGTCACGGGCTTCGGGTTGCTCGGGCACCTGCATGAGCTCTGCCTCTCGAGTGGCGTGGCGGCGGAGGTGAATGCGTCGGCCGTGCCGGCCATCGAGGGGGTGCTCGACCTGCTCGGGGCCGCGGACCCGCCCGTGGCCGGCGGCACGCGCCGCAACCGCGCCTGGGTGGAGCCGCACGTCTCGTGGGATGCCGGCGTGGCGGAACCGCTGCGCTGGCTGCTCTGCGACGCCATGACGTCCGGAGGGCTGCTGGTCGCGCTGCCCGCGGGCTCCGAGGGCGCGCCGGGTGTCCGCATCGGAAGGCTCTCAGAGGGTGAGCCCGGGGGGATCCGGGTCCTCCCGTGAGGAGGCTGAGGCTTCGCCGCGCCGTCAGCGCCGGAAGACGCCCAGGATGAGGCCCGCGCCGGCGCCGCCCAGGGCGCCGGCCAGCCCGGCCGCCACGCTGGCGTCCTCGTCGGCGAGCGGGAGGAGCAGCAGCACGATGGCGATCACGTAGACGCCGAGCAGGTCGTTCTCGCGGTCGTCGCCGCGGCGGGCTGCCAGTCGGTCCTCCACAAGCCAGGCCACGAGCATGCCCAGCGCCGCGCCGTTGGCACCCAGCGCGGGCAGGTCGTCGAGCGCGACCGCGGCGGCGGCGCCGCCGGCCCCGGCGAGCGCGAAGATCGCGATCGGGGTGACGAGGCCGAAGCGGCGCTCCAGCATGACGCCGAAGATGCCGAGCGACAGGAGCGCCACGAACTGGTAGCCGAGGTTGTCGTGGATGAAGGGCGTGGTGATGAGCCGCCACGCCTCGTCGCCCGGGTCGATGAGCACCGCCCCGAGATCGTCCAGGGTCACGCCCGCGCTCCAGACGACGGTGGCGGCGAGCGACAGTGCCAGGAGCACGATCGTCGCGAGTGGGCGCGTGTCCGGGGCGATGCCCGGGATCTCGTCGCGCCGGATGCGGCCCAGCGACGGCGCGCGCACGCGCCGCTGCTTCTGCCCCGCCTCCTCGCCCCGACGCTCGATCTTGGGCGCCCGCTTGCGCACCCGCTGGCCGCAGTACGGGCATTCCGTGACGTAGGGACTGACCTCGGAGCTGCAGTTCTTGCAGACGACGAACAGGTCCGGCTCGCTCATTCCCACCAAGGGTACTGCCGAGCGAAAGCCGCTCAGCCGGCCGCCGTGACCTCGACGATCTCGCGCATGACCTCGCGCAGGTCGTTGTTGGCCTCCCAGACCACCAGCTGGCGGGCGCCGCCGTTGCCGCGGGCGATGATGTCGTCGAGGGCGTCGAAGGCCTCCTCGCCGCCCGCGTCCTGCGCGTGCTCCCTGAGCTCGTCGCCCAGCCGCTTGGCGAGCCCCTTGGCCGGCACGCGCTCGTTGCTGGGGAGATCGATGAGCTCGCCGGCGAGGCCGTGCCGGGCGGCGATCCACTTGTTCTCGTCGATGATCTCGAGCGGGATCTCGGGCAGCGGGCGCTCCGCCTCGAACTCCTCCGACAGCCGCATGGCGAGCGCCTGCACGACGCCCGCGAGCGCCACCGTGTGCTCGACCCTGGTCTGCGCGTCCATCACCCGGACCTCGACCGTGCCGAACTTCGGATGGGGCCGGGTGTCGTACCAGAGGTAGGTGTAGTCCTCGATCGTCCCGCTCTCGACCATGAACTCGATGCGGCGCTCGTACGCCGCCCAGTCGTCGTACACCGGCGGGATGCCCACGCGCGGGAACTGGCGGAAGATGGGCGTGCGGGTGGAGAGCAGCCCGGTGGCGTCCGCGCGCCAGAACGGCGAATTGCCCGACAGGGCCAGCAGCAGCGGGATCTGCAGCCGGAAACCGTTGCTGACGTAGATCGCCTTGTCCGGATCGTCGATGCCGACGTGCACGTGGACGCCGAAGATCAGCTCCTGGCGGGCCACGAACTGGAGCGCGGCGATGAGGTCGCGGTAGCGCGGCCGCGCGACGATGCGCTGGTCCTCCCACATCGCGAAGGGATGGGTGCCGGCCGAGCCGATGGCCAGCCCGAGCTCGGACGCCGTGCGGGCGACGGTCGAGCGCAGGTTGCGGAGCTGCGCGCCCACCTCGCCGATGGTCTTGCAGGGGGTGGTGGCGATCTCGCACACCGACTCCATCAGCTCGGGCTTGACCTCGCCCTCGGTCTCACCGACCCCCTCCAGCAGTGCCTCGATGGAGTTCGAGAGCTCGAGCGTCTCGGCATCGACGATCATCAACTCCTCCTCGATGCCGAGCGTGAAGGAGGGCCCCGTGAATCGGTGCTCCACGCGCGCATCGTAACCGCGTGCCCAGCGGCCCAAACCGAGCGGGGTCCGGGTAACCTCCGGGCGCTCCGCAAGCGACCAGGCAGGTGACCTCGACCAGATGGCCCTCGGCTACGACGGCAAGCTCTTCATCCTCGCGTTCGACCATCGCGGCTCGTTCCAGAAGAAGATGTTCGGCATCCAGGGTGATCCCACCCCGGAGGAGACCCAGACGATCTCCGACGCCAAGCACCTGATCTACGAGGGGCTGGCCGTGGCCACCGACGACGGCGCGGAGGCGGGCGTCACCGGCGCGCTGGTGGACGAGCAGTTCGGCGGCTCCATCCCCGCCGACGCCAAGGGCAGGGGGCTCAAGCTGGCAATGCCGGTGGAGAAGAGCGGCCAGGACGAGTTCGACTTCCAGTACGGGGACGCCTTCGGCGACCACATCGAGCAGTTCGACCCCGACTTCTCAAAGGTGCTCGTCCGCTACAACCCGGACGCCGACCAGGAGATGAACCGGCGCCAGAACGAGCGGCTCAAGCGGCTCGCCGACTGGCTCCACGAGCACGACCGCAAGTTCCTCTTCGAGCTGCTGGTGCCCGCCACCGACGCCCAGCTCGAGCAGGTGGGCGGCGATGCCGGCCGCTACGACGCCGAGCTGCGCCCCGACCTCATGTGCCGCGCGATCAAGGAGTCCCAGGACGCGGGCATCGAGGTGGACATCTGGAAGATCGAGGGGGTGGACGCCCGGGAGGACTGCGAGCGCCTCGCCGCGCAGACGCGCGCCGGCGGCCGCGACGGCGTGGTGTGCGTGGTGCTCGGCCGCGGCGCGAACGACGAGAAGGTGGACGAGTGGCTCACCGCCGGAGCCCCGGTGCACGGCTACATCGGCTTCGCGATCGGCCGCAGCATCTGGTGGGACGCGCTCAAGGGCTTCCTCGACGGATCCATCGAGCGGGGGGACGCCGCGAAGCAGATCGCCCGGAACTACCTGCGCTTCGTCAAGGTCTACAACGAGGCCGAGTAGGGCCGGCGGGGGCTCCGGGCGCTACGCTGTCCGCCGCCATGCGGATGCGCCAGAGCCTCGCGCAGTTCGAAGCTGCGTTCCGTGAGCAGACCGTCGAGGACCGCGTCCGGAGGGACCGCCTGCGGCAGGAGGCCGTCGTGCGCTCGCGCACGCGGCGTGCGATACGGGTCGAGAAGCACGGCACGCTGCGATTCGCGGCGCTCGTGTTCGCGATCCTCGCGACCACGGTGATCGTCACCGTGATCATGTTCGAGACCTTGGCGCTCCTGATAGGCGGAGGCTGAGAAGCGGCTACTCGACCGTCTTGAGACGGTCGAGAGCGCTGTCAACCTCCGCGCGGGCGTTTCCCGACTCGGCCTCCCGCTCACTCTGGATCTCGATGTAGACCTCCTTGCGGAAGACAGGGATCGAGCGCGGCGCCTGGATTCCGATACGCACCTTCTCACCCATGATGGCGAGGACCGTGACCTCGATCTCATCGCCGATCATGATGCTCTGGTTGGACTTTCTCGTCAGGACGAGCATGGGCGCCTCCGTGCCCTGGGGGTTGCCAGAGGTTCACTAAACCACACAGGGCTGTGGTGGATCAACCGGTGAGGGTGCGCTGCTAGTCTTGCCGCCGCTTTGGCACGCCGATCGCTCAAGCCCCAGTTGAACCAGATCCGGACGTGGGTGCGGCAGGGCCGCACCGACGCCTGGATCGCCCATCAGCTGCAGGTCACGGTCAAGGACATCGACTCCTTCAAGCACGAATACGACCTCGTGCCTGGTGACACCTCCAACGGCGAGGGCAGCCTCGTGGGCGCGCCCGACGAGGATCTCGACCTGCGTGCCGAGGACGACGCGCTGGTGGCCGCCGCGCTCGACGAGGAGGCGGATGACGAGGACGAGGACGAGCCCGAAGCCGAGGCCGGCGACGAGTCCGAGGACGATGGCGACGACAAGCCCAAGCGCCGGCGCCGGGGGCGTCGCGGCGGGCGTGGCCGCCCGGGCGGTGGCGGCGGCGGACGCCGCAAGGCGCTCGAGGGCACCTTCGACCACGGCGACGAGGGCTACGGGCTGTGGCTCGACCCCGCCATCCAGGACGATCCCGTCTACGCCGAGCACTGGGCAGGCCACCGCCCCGTGGCGATCGCGGTGGAGCCCGACCGGATCGTCATCCGCCGCCTGGGCGACAAGCCCGAGGACGACGGGCGCGCCGGCTCCGACGGCGAGTAGGCCCGGCGCAGCCGGGCCGGTCAAGCCCGGCCGGATGCCGGGCACAGCATCAGAACGCGGGGCGGGACGCCCCGCGGGTCTAGCCCTGGGGTGGTCCGCCGCTGCGCCCGGGCCGCACGCGCCCGCCCGCGTAGTCCGTGGCCTCCCGGGCATAGCGGAAGAACGCGGCGTTGACCGTGGCCGAGGCATCGCCGCCGCTTCCGCGCCGGGTGGCCACCTCCCAGGCCCAGTCCACACCCTCGGCGTAGAGCTCCGTGAGCTCGGACAGCGTGAACGTGGAGCCGAGCCGCCGGCGCAGTTCGTCGACCACGGCATCCACTGCGCGCGGGCCCTCGGGAGCGTCGCGCACCCGGCGGGCGCCGTCCTGCCACTGGAACAGCGCGCTCTGGACTCCATAGGCCACCGGCGCACCGTAGCGGCTGCCGCGGGCAGCGATGGCGCAGGCGCTACTCGCGCGGCAGCTTCTGCACCACGTAGGCGCGCTCGCCCTGCTTGACCATCCCGAGGCGGCGGGCCTCGCGCTCGATGGCGTCCGAGCTCGTGAGATCCTTCGCCCGCTGTGCCAGGCGACCGTGCTCGGTCTCGAGCCGCTGCAGCTCGGCCGAGTGCTCGGACGCGGTTCGCTGCTGCTCGAACCAGTGCTGGAGGGGTGCCGCGTAGAGCAGCACGACCACCGCGAGCACGGCCAGCAGCGCTGCCCGTGCCACGCGATCCCAGCGGATGCCCGCGGTGCCGGCGCGAGGCATGGGGCGCGCTCGAACGCGCGTGCGGGCGGCGGCGGACTGGGCCATCCCGGGCGGTTTCGCCCCGCCGGCGAGCGTTCCTTCCGGCGGGGCGGGATCTTGCGGCGCGCCCGCTAGGACCTGAACACGGAGCGGCCCGGGTACTCGGCGTCGGCGCCGAGGGCCTCCTCGATGCGCAGCAGCTGGTTGTACTTGGCCACCCGGTCCGAGCGCGACGGCGCGCCCGTCTTGATCTGGCCGCAGCCCGTGGCCACGGCGAGGTCGGCGATCGTGGTGTCCTCCGTCTCCCCCGAGCGATGGGACATCACCGCCGTGTAGCCGGCGTCGCGGGCCGTGTTCACCGCGTCGAGCGTCTCGGTGAGCGTGCCGATCTGGTTGACCTTCACCAGGATCGAGTTGGCCACGCCCAGGTCGATGCCGCGCCGCAGGCGCTCGGTGTTGGTGACGAAGAGGTCGTCGCCCACGAGCTGCACGCGCTCACCGATGCGCTCGGTGAGCGCCTTCCAGCCATCCCAGTCCTCCTCGTCCATGCCGTCCTCGATCGAGAGCACCGGGTAGCGGCCGCACATCTCGGCCCAGTAGCCGGCCAGCTCCTCGGAGGAGAGCGTGCGGCCCTCGTGCGCGAGCTCGTAGGCGCCGTCGGCGTGGATCTCGCTGGTGGCGGGGTCGAGCGCGATCGCGACGTCCTCACCCGGTGCGTAGCCCGCCGCCTCGATGCCCTCGATGAGCGCCTCGAGCGCGGCCTCGTTCGAGTCGAGGTCGGGGGCGAAGCCGCCCTCGTCCCCCACCGCGGTGCCCAGGCCGCGCTGCTTGAGAGTGCTCTTGAGGGCATGGAAGACCTCCACGCCGGCACGCAGCCCGTCGCTGAAGGAGGGGAAGCCCACCGGAACGACCATGAACTCCTGGAAGTCCACCTTGTTGTCGGCGTGCGCGCCGCCGTTGAGCACGTTCATCATCGGCACCGGCAGCACCCGGGCGGCCTCGCCGCCGAGGTGGCGCCACAGCGTCTGGCCCTCCTCCATGGCCGTGGCCTTCGCGGCCGCGAGGGAGACCCCGAGGATGGCGTTGGCGCCGAGGCGCGCCTTGTTCGGCGTGCCGTCGAGGTCGATCATCGCGCCGTCGAGACCGGGCTGGTCGGCGGCGTCGAGGCCGCGCACGGCCTGGGCGATCTCACCGTTGACGTTGGCCACGGCCCGCGTCACGCCCTTGCCGAGAAAGGCGTCGCCGCCGTCGCGCAGCTCGACTGCCTCGAACTCCCCGGTGGATGCGCCCGAGGGCACCGCCGCGCGGCCGGCGGCGCCCGAGGCGAGCGCCACCTCCACCTCCACCGTGGGGTTGCCGCGGCTGTCGAGCACCTGGCGGGCGTGTACCTGCTGGATCTCGCTCACGTTGTTCCTCGAACCTCCTGTTCGGTGTCGTTCCTGAAGCGGTCGGCGGCGGAGCGCAGCGCCAGCTCGGGGTCGGCGCCGGCATCCCCCACGGCGGCGACGGCCGCGAGCAGCAGGCTGCCGGCGGCATCGAAGCGCTCGCCGCGCGTGCCGGCGGCCGCGAGCCGGGCCGCCTCCTCCTGAAGCTGGGCCAGCGGCGGCCCGGGCGGCCAGTCGTGGCCGGCGCCGGACGCGCGGCGCAGCACCTTGCGCGCGTAGAGCGTGGACGGCAGCGTCTCGGGCAGCTCGCCGAAGATCTCCCCGCCACGCTCGGTCTCGCGCTTGATGGCGTCCCAGTTGTCGAGCACGGCGGCGGCATCGTCCGCCTGCACCTCGCCGAAGACGTGCGGATGGCGGCGGATCAGCTTGCGCCGGCAGTGGTCGGCCACCTGTCCCAGGTCCCCCGCGCCGCGTTCCTCGAGCAGCAGCGACAGGAAGTAGACCTGGAACAGCACGTCGCCGAGCTCGTCGAGCAGCTTGGCGTCGTCACCCGACCGCGCCGCATCGGCCAGCTCGTAGGCCTCCTCGACCGTGTGGGGGACGATCGAGCGCTCGTCTTGCTCGCGGTCCCAGGGGCACTCGCGGCGCAGGCGCCGGGTGATCTCGTCGAGTCGCTCGAGTGCTCCCGCGGGCTCCGTCACCGGTGGCAGGCTACACGCGGGGTGTTGGCGGGCCTACGGCTCCTGCGGGATCGGCACGGGCTGCCCACCCTGCGGCGCGCCGCCCTGGGGCGGAACGCCCTGCGGCGGGGCTCCCTGCGGCGGGACGCCCTGCGGCGGGACGCCCTGCGGGGGCACGCCCTGCGGCGGGACGCCCTGCTGGGGCACCTGCTGCGGGGCGCCCTGCGGGCTGCCGCCCGACGCCGGGCCGGTGTCCTCGGGCTCCGGCGCGTTCTCGCAGTCCTGGATCACGAAGCCGTCGGCGCAGGCCGTGTCGTCCTTGTACTTCTCGCGGAAGTCCTCGATGAAGTCGTCGAGGGCCTTCTGCTCGCGCTCGGCGCGCAGCAGGTTGCGGATCGTCTCCGCGGCCTCCTGGACGGTCTGCTGCTCGGCCTCGGTGACCTTCGTGACCTCGAACACGTACCAGCCGAACTGCGTCTCCACCGGACCGGTGAGCTCCCCGCGCTCGGCGGAGAAGATGGCCTGGTCGAAGGCCTCCTCCTGCTGGCCCTGGGCCACGCCGGGCAGCTTGCCGCCCTGCGACTTGGTGGCCTCGTCGATCGAGACGTCGGCGGCGACCTCCCTGAAGCTCTCCCCATCCTCCAGGCGCTCGTGCGCGCTGTCGGCCTGGGACTTGTTGCGGGTCAGGACGACGGCCAGGTCGCGCCGCTCGGGCTGGGCGAAGCGCTCCTTGTTCTCCTCGTAGTAGGCGCGGACGTCGTCGTTGGAGACCTCGCTCTTGCCCTCGAGGACCTCCTGGCGGACCTTGTTCGAGATCACGTCGAGACGGACGCGGAAGAGCAGGTCCTGCTCCGTCTGGCCGGAGACCTCGAGGAACTCCTTGTAGGCCTCGTCGTCCGGGAACGACTGCTCCTTCTGGTCCTCGAACTGCTGCATGACCTCGGCGTCGGTGACCTCGATGCCGCGATCGCCGGCCTCCTGCAGGATCCACTCGGCCGAGACGAGGAACTGCATGACCTGCTCCTTGAGCGAGTCGTACTCGGCCTTGCACTGGTCCTTGAGCTGCTGGTCGGTGGGCTGCTGCGCTCCCTCCGGGACCGGCTGCTCCTTCTTGGTCGCGGCGCACTTCGTGAAGTTGGGGGGATCCGGGACTGACACCTGAACCTCGGAGCCGGGCGGCTGCGAGCCGCGCGCCGCGGCGTTGAGCCAGCGGTCGAACTCGGACTTCTTGATGACTGTGTCCCCGACCTTGGCCACGGCGTTGGGCGGGACGTCGTTGCCGCAGCCGGTGACGACGAGGGCGGTGGCGGCGAGAGAGGCACCGACAGCGAGGAGCGAAAGCTTGCGGTGGGTCATTGAGAGGGTGATAGGGGCCGGGGCTTAAGAGCGTCTGAAGACGGCGTCGGACGTCAGTGCGCGGACAGCCGCCGCGTGATGCTAGCGCCTATCCGCGCTCGGGCGGCTCACTCGCGACCTTGAGGATGGCCTCGGCCGCGGCCACGACGCCGCCGAAGCGCGCCGCCGGGTCGTCGGGCACGCGCACCGCCACGCTGCTCTTGCCGGACTCGTAGATCGCGCCGGGCAGCTCGGCCCGGAGCGCCTTTGCCCCTCTGGAGTCCAGCTCGATCGGCGAGACGGCCAGCCGTCCGGCGCGGAACTCCACCACGCGCGCGCCGGCGTTGCCGAGCTTGATGCGGGCGTCCTGGAGCTTGATGAGGTTCTCGAGCGGGTTCGGGACCGGCCCGAAGCGGTCCTCGAGCTCCTCGCGCAGCACGATCAGGTCGGCCACCTCCCGCGCACCCGACACTCGACGGTGGACCTCGATCTTGGCGGCCTCGTACGGCACGTAGTCCGCGGGCACGAACGCGTCCACGGGAACGTCGAGGCGCACGGGCTCGGGGGCCTCTTCCGCCGAGTCGCCGGCCAGCAGCGCAACGGCCTCGTCCAGCATGGCCACGTACAGCTCGAACCCGACCGCCGCCACGTGGCCCGACTGCTCGCCGCCAAGCAGGTTGCCCGCGCCGCGGATCTCCAGGTCGCGCATCGCGATCTTGAAGCCCGAGCCGAGCTCGGTGTAGTCGGAGAGCGTGGACAGGCGGGCGGCGGCCTCCTCGGTGAGCGCCGCGGCCGACGGGTACAGCAGGTAGGCGTACGCACGCTCGCGCGAGCGGCCCACGCGGCCCCGGATCTGGTACGCCTGCGCCAGTCCGAGCTGGTCGGCGCGCTCGACGACGAGCGTGTTGGCAGTGGGGATGTCCAGGCCCGCCTCCACGATCGTGGTGCACACGAGCACGTCCGCGTCCCCGCGCAGGAAGCCGAGCATCACGTCCTCGAGCTGCTTCTCGTCCATCTGGCCGTGCGCCACCGACACCCGCGCCGCGGGCACCAATGCACGGACCCGCTCGGCCGTCTCGTCGATCGTGTCCACCCGGTTGTGGAGGAAGAACGTCTGGCCGTCGCGCGCGAGCTCGCGCTCGATCGCCGTCTTCACCAGCTCCTCGTCGTACTCCCCCACGTAGGTGCGCACGGGACGGCGGCCCTCGGGCGGGGTCTCGATCACCGAGATGTCGCGCAGGCCGGCCAGCGACATCTGGAGCGTGCGCGGGATCGGCGTGGCGGAGAGGCTGATGACATCCACGCGCAGCCGCAGCTGGCGCAGCAGCTCCTTCTGCTTGACGCCGAAGCGCTGCTCCTCGTCCACGATCAGCAGCCCGAGGTCCTTGGGCCGCACGTCGCGCGAGAGCAGGCGATGCGTGCCCACGATGATGTCCACCCTGCCCTCGGTGAAGCGCTTGAGCGCGGCGTTGACCTCCTTGGTGGAGCGGAAGCGGGAGACCATCTCCACCGTGAACGGGTAGTCGCGCAGGCGCTCGCTGAAGGTGCCGAAGTGCTGCTGGGCGAGCACGGTGGTGGGCACGAGCAGCATCACCTGCTTGCCGGCCTCGGCCGCCTTGAAGGCGGCGCGCAGCGCCACCTCGGTCTTGCCGTAACCCACGTCGCCGCAGATCAGGCGGTCCATCGGCCGGGCCTCCTCCATGTCCGCCTTGACGTGCTCGATCGCCTCGAGCTGGTCCGGCGTCTCCCGGTACGGGAAGGCGCCCTCGAAGTCCACGAGCCACTCGGAGTCCTGCGGGAACGCGTGGCCGGCGCGGCGGCGGCGCTCGGCATAGAGGTTGATCAGCTCGCCGGCGAGCGCCTGGGCGGCGCGGCGGGCGCGCATCTTCATCTGCTCCCACTGCTTGCCACCGAGCTTGGAGAGCGGCGGGTCGCCGGCGTCGGCGCCCACGTAGCGGCTGATCTTGTAGAGCTGGTCGCTGGGCACGAAGACCCGGTCGCCGCCCCTGTACTCGAGCTGGAGGTAGTCGCGGGTCACGCCGCCCACGGTCTTGGTCTCGAAGCCGGTGAAGAGGGCGATGCCGTGGTCCTCGTGCACCACGGCGTCGCCCGCGCGGAGGTCGCCGAAGGAGGCGATGGCCCCGCGGCCGGAGCCCGACCACGCGCCCGGGCGGCGCTCGCCGCGGCGGCGGCGCAGCAGCCGGTGCTCCGGCAGCACGGCCAGCTTGAGGCCGGGAGACACGAAGCCCTCGCGCAGGCTGGCGGAGGCGAACACCACGCCCGGCTCTGGCGGCGCCGGCGTGCCGTCCAGAAAGCGAGCCTGCACCCGGGCGAGGTTGTAGGCGGCCCGCTCGCCCTCCCCCTTGCGCGCCCACGCGACCACCGTGCGGTAGCCGGAGCGCACGAGCTTCTCGAGCTCCGGCTCGGCCTCCTTGAGCGAGCGTGCGGCGGAGTCGGCTCCCTGGGCGCGGAAGGCGTGCGGCTGGTCCCCGGAGATGGCGCTGAGCGTCAGGGAGACGCGCTGCGCGAGCGCGTCGGTGAGCTCGTCCGGGTTGACGTAGAGATGGTGGGCGTCGGTGTCGTGAAAGCTCGTGGTCACGTCCTGCCACATGTCGGCGAGCGACGGCGGGATCTCCTCCTCGGCGGCCACGGCCACGAGTGCGTGCTCGGGGAGGAGCGAGAGCACGTCACGGAAGCGATCCACGGGCAGCAGCTCGGCCACGTCGGGGCGGTCCCCCTCCTCCTGCGTCGCGGCGATCTCGGCCAGCTCGCGGTGCTCGGCGGCCAGCTCGGCCGCCGGTGCGACGTCCACCCGCTCGGCCTCGTCCAGGGAGCGCTGCGTGAAGGTGGAGAACCAGCTGAGCCGCTCGACCTCGATGTCGAACAGCTCGCAGCGCACCGCGCGCTCCTCGGTGGCCGGGTAGAGGTCGAGGATGTCGCCACGGATGGCGAACTGGCCGCGGTCCTCGACCTGGTCCACCCGCTCGTAGCCGCAGCCCACGAGCCGCGCCGCGGTCTCGTCGAGGTCGAGCAGCTCGCCCTTCTCGATCGCGAAGCCGTGGGGGCGCAGCTCGGGGTCGGGCACCTTCTCGGCCAGCGCGGAGGCGGAGATCACGACGACGGCGGCCTCGCCTTCGAGCAGGGCGTCGAGCGCGGCCACGCGCAGGCCCACCAGATGCGGCGGCGGCGCGAGATGCGACTCGTACTGCACGCCGCGGGCCGGGTAGAAGCGCACCGGACGCGGGCCGAGGAAGGTCTTGAGGTCGGCGGCCAGGTCGCGCGCGGCGCGGTCGTCGCCCGCCACCACAAGCGCGGGGCGGCCGGGCTCTGCGTCGAGCAGCGCGGACAGCAGGTAGGGCCGCAGGCTTGCGCTCACGAACGCGCGCTGGGGCGCCTGGCGGGCGGCGTCGGCGAGCGCGCAGACCGCGTCGTCGTCGTGGGCGTAGGTGAGCAGCTGGCGCAGAGACATGGGCAGCGAAAGCGACCGCGCGGGACACGCGGCCATGCGCCAGATTCTAGGTGGGGCCGTTTCCCGGCCGGGGCACCGGGTAGGCGAGCCACATGCTGATCGCCCTCGCAGACGGCGGCTGGATCCTCGTGGTCGTCGCCGTGCTCATGATCCTGGCCGTCGCCTACGGCTTCTTCACCCGTAGCGGAAGCGGCATCGAGTCGCATCCGCGCGGCAGGCGGCGCGGCGGCACCACGCCCGGGGCGAAGGGACGCAGCGAGGCCAGCGGGCAGGACCAGGGCGAGAGCGCGCCCATGCAGCACGGCACGAAGTAGCCCCCGCCACGATGAACGTCCCGCGCTCCCCCGCTAGCCGGGGGGTTCGGGGACGTTCGAGGGTGCGTTTGGGGCGGTGACGAGGTCCTCGACGGCGCGGGTCCCGCTCTCGATGAGCCCGGCCACATCCTCCCGCGGCTCGGCGAAGCGGCCGAGCACGTAGCCGGCCACGACCTCCGGGTCCGTGGAGTCCGGGCGGCCCACTCCCACCCGCACGCGGTGGAAGTCCGCGCTGCCCAGCTCGCGCTTGAGCGACTTCAGGCCGTTGTTGCCCGCCAGGCCCCCGCCCAGGCGCGGCTGCACGGTGCCGAACGGCAGGTCGATCTCGTCGTGCACCACCACGATCCGGTCGAGGTCGAGATGGAGCGAGCCGCGGGCGGGCCCGGCGGAGCGGCCCGCCTCGTTGTAGAACGTCTGGGGGAGAAGCACGCCCACCCGCGGGCCGCCGGGGGCGATGCGGCCGTCGGTGTAGAGGCCGGCGAACTTCTTCTTGGCGCGCGGGAGCTCCCAGCGCGTGGCGAGGAGGTTGGCCACCTCGAAGCCCACGTTGTGGCGGGAGCGGGCGTAGCGGTCGCCCGGGTTGCCCAGTCCGACGATGAGCCAGTCGACGGGAGCGCCGCCGCGGCGGAGCAGGCCCAGCGCCTACTCCTCGGACTCGGCGGCTTCCTGGCCCTTTGCCTCGGCCTCTTCGCCGGTGGCGCCCTCGGCGCCGGCCTCGGCCTCGGCATCCTCGCCCACGAGCTCGGTCTCCTCCTCGATCTCCTCGGGCTCCTCCTCCACGCGCGGCGGGGTGAGGGTGGCCACGACGGTCTCCTCGACGTCGTCGAGGAAGTCGACGCCATCGGGGGGAGGGACGTCCGACAGCGGAATGGTGTCGTTCATCTCCATGGCGGAGACGTCCACCACGATCCGCTCGGGGATGTTGGTGGGAAGGGTCTCGATGTTGAGCTCGCGGGTGATGTGCTCGAGCACGCCGCCCTCCTTGACGCCGGGAGCCTCCTCGCCGCCCTCGAGCTCGAGCGCGACGGTGGTGTGGATCTTCTCGTCGAGGCGCACCTGCAGCAGGTCGATGTGCATGACCTCGCCGCGGACCGGGTGCGTCTGCTGCTCCTTGACGATGACCGGCAGCGCCTTGCCCGAGCCGATCTTGAGATCGATGAGCGCGGAGCTGTCGTGAAGGAAGTTGCGCAGCGTGCGGGCGTTGACCTTGAAGGCGGTGGCGTCGCTCTCGCCGGTGCGGCCACCGTAGACGACGCCCGGCACGTAGCCGGTGCGGCGCAGGCGGCGGGTCTCGCGTGAGCCGCGCTCGTCGCGCTCCTCGGCTTCAAGTGTGGGACGTGGGTCTGCCATGGCGACGCGCCAGTTTAGCGAGGGCGCGCCGCTAAGCTCCGGCTCGCATGGCCAAGGATGACCGCTCCATCCCGACCGGGAGGGTCCGGCGCACCGCGAAGGTGGGCACGGTGATCGGATCGCAGGGCGCGCGATACGCAGGGACGCGGGCCGCCAACCTCGCGCGCTCGGAGGAGGACCGGGTGACGGCGCTCGACGCGCGCCACCTCGAGGCGGTCGAGCGGATGGTGGATGTGCTCGGCACGATGAAGGGGGCGGCGATGAAGGTCGCGCAGCTCGCCTCGTTCATCGACACGGACTTCATCCCCGAGGAGTACCGCGAGCTCTACCAGGAGAAGCTCGGCAAGCTGCGCTCCGAGGCGCCCGCGATGCCGTGGAAGAAGGTGCGGGCCGTGCTGGACGAGGAGTGGGACGAGCCCGTGGAGGAGCTGTTCGAGGACTTCGACCACGAGGCCTCGGCAGCCGCCTCGATCGGCCAGGTGCACAAGGCCGTGCTGCCCGACGGCCGGCGCGTGGCGGTGAAGATCCAGTACCCGGGCATCGCGGAGGCGCTGCGGGCGGACCTGCAGAACGCCGGCATGATCCTGCGGCTGGCCAAGGCGCTGGCGCCCGGGCTCGACGCCAAGGCGGCCGCGGAGGAGCTCAAGGAGCGGGTGCTCGAGGAGCTGGACTACGAGTACGAGGCCCAGAATCAGCGCGCGTTCGCGCGCGCCTACCGCGGCCACCCCTTCATCTACGTGCCGGACGTGATCACGCGCCTGTCGCGCACGCGCGTGCTCGTGACCGAATGGGTGGACGGGCGCAAGTTCGACGAGATCAAGGCGCTGCCGCAGGACGAGAAGGACCGCTTCGCCGAGATCATCTTCCGCTTCTGCTTCGGCTCGATCTACCACATCCAGCACTTCAACGCCGACGCCCACCCGGGCAACTACCTGCTGCTCGACGACGGCAAGGTGGCGTTCCTCGACTTCGGCATGACCAAGCAGCTCGACAAGGAGCAGATCGAGCTCGAGATCGCCGCGCTCGAGGCGGTCTTCGCCGACGACCCCGAGCGCGTGCGCGTGGCGCTGCACGACCTGGGCTTTCTCTCCAATCCCAAGCGCGTGGACGCCGAGAAGCTCATGAAGCACGTGAAGGCCGTGGGCGGCTGGTACATGCGGGACGAGGACGTGACGGTGGACTCGCTGCTGGTGATGCGCGCCATCGCCGCGGTGTCCGATCCGCGCGCGGGCTTCTACGAGCTGTGGCGGCGCGAGAACGTGCCCGCGAACGAGCTCATGGGCCGGCGGATGGAGACCGGTGTGCTCGCCGTGCTCGGCCAGCTCGAGGCCACGCGCAACTGGTACCGCATCGGCCGCGAGTGGTGGTTCGCCGACGACCCCGCGACCGAGCTCGGCCGCGAGGAGTGGGACTACTTCGAGTCGAAGGGCGAGAAGCGGGTCAGGAAGTTCTCGGCGCGGCTGGGCCCGGCGTAGCCGGGCCGGTCTCGCGAGGCCGGAGGCCGAGAGTTCGATCGGCACCGCGGGCGGGATGCCCCGCGGAGGTATTCAGCCGGAGGCCGGCAGCCAGTCTGCCGGGAGGGCGCCCGCCGGGATTCGGCCGGGGTAGTCGGGCACGAGGCTGCGGGCGTGGGCGGCCGCCGGGCGGCCGTCGATCAGCGGCAGCACATCGTCGAGCGTCATGAGCAGGCGCACGCAGCTGGCCACCTGGTAGTCGGCGAGGTTGGGCTCGGAACCGCCGATCGTGCCGTCGGCGAGGAAGCTGTCGACCCGGTCGATCGCGGCCGGCAGGCCGGCGAGGTCGCGCTGGACGTTCTCGTCGGTGGCCTTGTTGAAACGCGCCGACAGCGCGACGACCGGCTGGCCCGTCTTCACCGCGAGGCTGACCGGGACGCCCATGCGGGCGCCTTCCGCGTAGGTGGCCATGGGGGCGCGATCGTGCTTGAGCGCCCACCACAGGGTGCGGCGAGCCTGCTCCTGGAGCTCGGTGTCGGCCCAGCGGTCGGCCTCGTCCACCTTCGCTCGCCGGTCCGGGTCGGCCGGGATGAGCGGAGGTTCGGGGCGCAGCTCGTCGAGGGCCGCGGCTATATCCCTGGTGCCCTGCACGCGGCGGCCGTCGAGCTTGAGCGCCGGCACCGTGACCGCTGGGAAGCGCTGCGCCTTGAGCACCGCCTTGGAGACCACCGGGATGAGGTCCACCCGCTTGTACTCGATGCCCTTGCTCTCGAGCATCAGGCGAGCGGCCACGCATGGGTGCGACCCCGGGATGACGAAGAGGGTGGCCTTCACGTCAGAACAGCTGGTTCTCGCCCGCGAAGATCTCGGACACCGAGTCGTCGGTGAAGATGCGGCGCACGGAGTCCGTGAGGATGTCCGCGCAGGAGAGCACGCGGATGATGTCCGGGGCGTCGTCGCGCAGGGGCACCGTGTCGGTGACGACGATGCTCTTGAGCGGCGAGTCGCCGAGCGTCTCCATCGCGTGCCCGGAGAAGAGGCCGTGGGTGGCCACGGCGTGCACCTCCCGGGCGCCCTCGTCGAGCACGGTCTGGGCGGCGGCGGCCAGCGTGCCGCCGGTGTCGATCATGTCGTCCACGATCACGGCCACCTTGTCCCTGACGTCGCCGATCACGTAGCCGATCTCCGCCACCTGCTGGGCGGGGCGCTCCTTCTCCAGGACGGCGTAGTTCGAGCCCACCTTCTGGGCGAACTTGGAGGCCAGCTTCACCCGGCCGGTGTCGGCCGAGACGATGACGAGGTCGCCGTTGACGGCCAGCTGGTCGCTGACGTACTGGGCCAGCGCCGGCATGGCGGTCATGTGGTCCACGGGCTTCTGGAAGAAGCCCTGGACCTGGCCGGCGTGGAGGTCCATCGTGAGCAGGCGGTCGATGCCGGCGGTCTCGAGCATCCTCGCCACGAGGCGGGCGGTGATGGGCTCGCGCGGCGCGGACTTCTTGTCCTGACGGCTGTAGCCGTACCAGGGCGTGACGGCGATGACGCGGTGTGCGGACGCGCCCACCGCGGCGTCCACCATGCAGAGGAGCTCCATCAGGGCGTCGTTGGCGGTGAGCCCGGGAGCGCTGGCGGTGGACTGGATGATGAAGAGGTCGGCCCCGCGGATGGAGTCCGCGTAGCGGCAGTAGACCTCGCCGTTCGTGAACGTCTTGAGGCCCGGGTCGGTGAGGCCGACGCTGAGCTTCTCGGCGATCTTCATGCCCAGCTCCTGGCTGGCGCGGCCGGCCGCGACCATCAGCCGCTTGTCGTAGCCGGTGGGGAGGCTGGTGGGGGTTGGGCGCGTTTCGGTCTCGAGGGTCATGTGCGCTTCTTCGCTCGGTCGGCGTATCCCTCGATGTTCTTCTGACGCGACCGCGCGATGCCGAGAGCGCCGGGTGGCACGTCCTCGGTGATCACCGATCCGGCCCCAGTGTACGCACCGTCCCCGACGCGCACCGGCGCCACGAACGTGGTGTCGACGCTGGTACGGACGTTTGCCCCGATCGTCGTGCGGTGCTTGCTGGCGCCGTCGTAGTTGGCGGTGATGTTGCCCGCGCCGATGTTGGTGCCCTCCCCCACGTCGGCGTCGCCGATGTAGGAGAGGTGCGGCACCTTGGCGCCGCGGCCGATGCGCGAGTTCTTCACCTCCACGTAGGTGCCCACCTTCGCGCCCTCCTCGATCACCGCGCCGGGGCGCAGGTAGGCGAAGGGGCCGATGGTGGCCTCGGCGTGGACCTCGGCCTCGACCGCGTAGGTGTGCAGGACCGTGGCGCGCTCACCGACGCTGGTGTCGATCAGCGTGGCGTGCGGGCCCACCCTCGCGCCGGCGCCGATGATGGTTGCGCCGCGCAGCGTGACTCCGGCCTCGATCGTGGCGTCCTCGCCGATCTGGATGCCGGGCTCGATCGCGACGGTGTCGGGGGCGGTGAAGCTGACGCCGTTGATCGCGTGCTCCCTCACGAGGCGGTCGCGGGCGGTGCGCTCGACGTCGAGCAGGTCGGCGCGGGAGTTGACGCCCATGGCGCTGCTCGTGTCGCTGGTGGGGTGGGCGGCGATCTTGTGCCCCTTGTCGCGCAAGAGTGGAAAGACGCCGGTGAGGTAGAGCTCGCCGCCTGTCTCCTGCACCGTGTCGAGCGCCGCGTAGAGCTCGCCCGCCGCGAACGCGTAGGCGCCGATGTTGATCTCGCGGATGGCGAGCTCCTCCGGCGGGACGCCGTCGGGGTGCTTGGTCTCCACGATCCGCTCCACCGAGCCGTCGCCGGCGCGGAGCACGCGGCCGTAGCCCGTGGGGTCGAGCTCCTCTGTGGTGAGAAGCGTGGCCGCGGCGCCCTCGCGCTCGTGGGTGGCGGCGAGGTCGGCGATCAGGCGGGGCGAGACGAGCGGATGGTCGCCGGATAGGACGACGACGGTGGCGTCGGGATCGACGTGGTCGCGCGCCGCCAGCAGCGCCGCGCCCGTGCCTTCCCCCTCGCTCTGCTCGGCTGTCTCGAGGCCGATCGGTAGGTGCTCGGCGACACCCGCGCCAGGCCGGGTGACGCAGACGACGCGGGCGGCCCCCGCCTCCAGCGCGGCATCGACGATCCAGGCGATCATCGGCTTGCCGCAGACCGGGTGTAGCACCTTGGGCAGGGACGAGCGCATGCGCGTCCCGTGGCCCGCGGCCATGATGAGCACGGTGGGCTGCTCGGGCACGCCGGGAGCGTAGCGGGGGAGGCCGCAGGCCCTATATTCCGGGCGGCCCTGGGGGGTCGTCCAACGGGCTAGGACGCCAGGTTTTGGTCCTGGTAATCGGGGTTCGAGTCCTCGCCCCCCAGTTCGATTGAATCAACGCTCAGCGCCGGGGCGCCGTGATGACCCAGCTGACCTCGCCGTCACGTCGGGCCGTGATCGTGCGGCGGACGCTCCAGCTCTAGCCCCGGTCCTTCCCCTCGCTGGGCACGCGCCCGGCCTCGGCGCCGGGCTCGGAGGCCGGGCCGTTGTGCACGGCGATGCCGAGCACGCGCATCGACTTGAGGCCCAGGCCGAGCCGCTCGCGCCCGTCGGTGGAGCCCACGTCGAGGCCGCTGAGCTCGCGCACGCGGTCGAGCCTGTAGCGGATGGTGTGGCGGTGCGTGAAGAGGCGCTGTGCGGTCTGGGCCACGTTGCCGTCGGCGTCGAGGAAGGTCTCCAGCGTGCGGAGGAGCTCGGTCTCGTACTGGTCGTCGTAGGCCACGAGCGGCGCCACCGTCTCGTCGTAGAAGCGGCGCAGCTCCCCGGGGTCCTCGCTCATCGCAGGCAGGAGCAGGCGGTAGGCCCCCGTCTCCTCGAAGGCGATGGCGCTCTCGCCGCGCGCCTCGGCGACGTTGACGGCCAGCAGCGCCTCGGCGCCCGCGCGATGGAGGTCGGCGGCGTCGCCCGCCGGCCGGCTGCGGGCCACGGCGAAGGCGAAGCCCGCAAGCCCGGCCTCGAGCTCGCGGCGCACCGCCTCGGCCACCCGCGCCACGCGCTCGCCTTCGGACGACGGCACCACCATGACCAGCTCGCCGGGAGGATTGGCCGCCGGGTCGCGCTCGGCCCAGCGGGAGCCCTGCATGAGGTCCGAGGCGGCGGCCAGCACCCCGGTGTCCACCGACCGCGCGCCACGCTCCGCCACGCTCAGGACGCGCGCGCGCCAGTCGCCCTCCTCCGGGTGGAGCGGGCGGGCGCGCGCCACGATCACGGCGCCGCCTGCGGAGAGGTCCGCCCCGAGCTCGTTGCCACGGGCCACGATGTTCTCGCGGTCGGTGACCTTGCGGTCGAGCAGATCGGCCAGGAACCCGCCGACCGCCGCCTCGCTGGCACGCTCGGGCGCGCGCGAGCGCTCCACCTCGAGCGCGATGAGCGTGCCCACCATCCGCAGCAGCGCGGGGGGCGGCGGCTCCCCCCGGGCCCGGTAGCGCAGCTGGCCCACCTCGGCGTCCGCCACCCGCAGGTCGAGGGCCTCGGCGCCGGCCTTCAGCCCCAGCACCGCGCGCTCGTCCTCCGGCGAGGCGCAGGCGACGGCGAGCACGCTGCCCGCGGCGTCCACGACCGCCACGCTGGCGTCCAGCGCCCGGCTCGTGGCGCGCGCCACCTCGGGCAGGCCGGCGCCCGCCTCCACCGCCTCCGAGACGCCCCCGAAGGCCTCGAGGAAGTCCGACGTGACCGGCTCGGCCATCGGCCTAGGCCGAGTCGGCGTAGATGAGGAAGATCGCCGCCCCGATGCCCCCGCCGACCGCGACGAGCGCCACGAGGATGTAGAGCGAGAGGAAGCCGGCGGCGAGCCTTTCCCACACGCGGCCGTACGACCCCCAAGCGGGTCGCAGGACGAAGATGAGATACCCGATCAGCGTGACGAGGACGGCAACGCCGATCGCGATCTGGGTGACGCTGAGATCAGCCATGGTCGGTCGGAGCGGGGACTCTCCCATTGTGACGCACGTGCGTGACGATGAGCGCGACGGCGCCGCAGGCCGCGAAGATCCCGGCGCCCAGGCCCCAGCCCCCGGCGACGTCCGACCAGTAGTGGGCGCGGAGGTAGACGCGCGACAGCCCCAGGAGCGTGGCAAGTCCCACCATGGCCCCCACGAACGCCGCGCGGCTCGCGAAGTTGGGCAACACTCGGCCGGCCACCAGCGCGAGCGCCACGTACGTGGTGGCATATGCAGCGTGGCCGCTCGGGTAGCTCTGGCCATCGGTCCCGATGAGCCCGTCGGCGGGGCGGGGGCGGTCCACTCCCGCCTTGGCCGCCTGAACGGAGATCCAGAGGAGCACGAATGCCGATACGAGCGTGACGCTCTCCAGCGGCTTGTGCCGCCAGAGCAGCAGGAGCGCGGCCACGAGCACGAGCCCTCCCGCGACGGGCGAGGCTGCCAGCTCGGTGAACACCTTCGCGAGGTCCACTGCCCAGCCCGCCCGCATGTCGCCCGCCACGTCGAACGCGAGGCGGTCCCCCGTGGTCAGGCTCGTGCCGCTCTCGAGCAGGAAGGCGTACCCGCCGAAGACGTAGAGGCCCGCCACCCCCACCGCGATCGCCGTGGTGAACTCGATCCCGAGGTTGCCGGGGGTCAGCCGGTCGCGCGCGAACCGCAACCGCGGCAGGGCGGCCCGCCAGGCGGGGCGCACGACGCGCTGCCAGAGCGGCCGCAGCAGCGGCTGCCGCTCGATCCACGCCACCATGCGGTCGCGCTCCTCCTCGTGTCGCAGGCGCCGGTACGCCCACACGGTTCCGACGACGACACCGACGACGATGCCGAAGGCGAGCGTGGCGCGGCCGGCGATCTCCGTCACGCGGCTGAACGAGCGCCAGAAGAGGTAGCCGAGGACGCAGAACGTGGCCGCCCACAGCCCGGTGCCGAGCACGCTGTAGGGGAGGAAGCGGCGATACCGCATCCGCGACGACCCGGCGATGAACGGCGCGAGGGCACGCACGAGGCCGACGAAGCGGCCGATGAGGATGGTCTTGCCGCCGTGGCGGTCGAAGTAGTCCTCCACCTGCTCGAGCCGCTCGCGTGTGATCTTCATCCGCGGGCCGTGGCGGAGCACGAAGCCGCGCCCCAGCCTGCGGCCGACGAAGAAGCTCGTGGTGTCGCCCAGAACGGCTCCGCCCCACACGATCCCGATCAGCAGCACCAGCTCGATCTCGCCCTGTCCGGCGATCACCCCGCCCGCGATCACGGCCGTCTCCCCCGGCGCCACCAAACCCACGAACGCGCCGGTCTCCAGGAAGGCCAGCCCGCCCACGAGCAGGTAGGTCCACTGCCCGAGCGCCGTGGCGAGATCCTCGATGGCCTTCTCCGGGTCGGGCAGGAGGTCGAGCAGGCCACCCGCGTACACACCGAGCGCCGCGGCCGCCACCAGCAGGAGGGCGGTGTGGCGCCGGCGCCACACCGCAATCGCGACGAGCGCCACGGCGGCGACGGCTGCGGTGATCTGCCCGGCGCTCACGACCGGAGCGTAGACACGAGCGCGCCGGGGACCGTCGCGGCGGCACCCTCTGCCTCCGCGGCGCTCGCGAACACGCCGAACGTCGTCGGGCCCGAGCCGGTGACCAACGCGGCCAGCGCTCCCGCCGCGCGCAACGCGTCCAGGGGCCGAGTCAGGCCGGGACGCAACGAGAGCGCCGCCGCCTGCAGGTCGTTCTCGAGCGCGGCGGCGAGCTCGGGCAGCGGCGCGTCTGCGAGCGCGCGGACGGCCTCCACGCCGAGCACCGAGCGGGTGGAGCCGAGGCGGTCGGCCTCCGCATAGACCGCCGCCGTGGAGAGCCCCGCGGTCTGGGGGACGAGCACGAGCGCCATCGGCGGGAGGCCGAGCGGCTCCACCTCCTCCCCCGCGCCGGTCACGAGGGCGTGGCGGGGCTCCACCTGGCTCGGCACGTCGGCCCCCAGGCGCGCGCCGATCGCGCGCAGCGCGTCCGGGCCGAGCGGCCGCTCGGAGAGCGCGTCGAGCACGCGCAGCACGGCGGCGGCGTCAGCGCTGCCGCCGCCGAGCCCCGCCGCCACCGGTATGTGCTTCTCGATCGCGATGCGCAGCGGCGGCGGAGCGTCTGCACCTGCCTCCTCGCGGTAGGCGGCAAGCGCTCGCTCCGCGAGGTTGGGGCCCTCCACGCCGGGGCAGCGCACCTCGTCGGAATCCGCGGGCTCGGCCGCGACCTCGTCCGCCAGATCGATCGAGGCGAACAGCGAGCAGAGCGGGTGCAGGCCGTCCGCCCGCGGCGGCGCCACGTGCAACAGCAGGTTGACCTTGGCCGGCGCGATCACGCGAGCCGCTCCGCGAGCGCCGCGAAGTCCGCCGGGGGCAGCCGCTCCGCACGGGCGTCCGGCGGATGGCCCAGCTCCTGGAGTGCGGCGCGGGCGCGCTCCCGCACGCCGCCGGGGGCGTCCGGCGCCAGCGCCAGCGAGCCCGCGAGGGCCTTGCGCCGGTGCGCGAAGGCCGCGTGCACCAGCGCCACGACCGCCCGGTCCGGCGGCGGGGCCGTGCGCCGCAGCAGCACCAGCGCCGACTCCACGTTGGGGACGGGGTGGAAGACGCTGCGCGACACCTTCCGCAGCGAGCGCACCTCGCACGAGAGCTGGGCGATCACCGACGTTGCCCCGTACACCTTCGACCCGGGTGGCGATGCCAGCCGCTCGGCCACCTCGCGCTGAACCATCGCCACCCAGAGCGTGGCGTCCGGCAGCTCCTCCACCGACTTCAGCACCACCGTGGCGGCCACGCCGTAGGGCAGGTTGGCCACCACCTTGCCGGGCGCGGGGTCGAGCGAGCGCAGGTCGAGCGTGACCGCGTCGGCCAGATGCAGCGTGGCGTTGGGGAACGGGTCCAGCGCGTCGCGCAGCGGCGGCTCCAGCGTCTCGTCCACCTCCACCACGTGCAGGTGCGCCACGCGCGGCGCGAGGTACTCCGACAGCACGCCCAGCCCGCCGCCGACCTCGAGCACGACGTCGGCGGGGTCGAGCTCTGCCGCCCTCCCGATCACGCCGAGGATGTTGTCGTCCACCAGGAAGTTCTGGCCCAGCTCACGGTTGGGCCGGACGCCGAAGCGACGCATCCGGTCCAGGCTGGCCTGGCTCACGAGCCCAGGACGCGGGCGGCGTTGGCCTCCACCACGCGCTCGAGCTCGGCGTACTCCACGCCGCGCAGCCCGGCCACCCAGCGCGCCGTGTGCACCACGTTGGCGGGCTCGTTGGGCCTGCCCCGCCGGGGCTGGGGGGAGAGGTAGGGCGCGTCGGTCTCCACCAGCAGCAGCTCCGCCGGCACGTCGCGCGCCGCGGCGTGCAGCTCCTGCGCCTTGGGATAGGTGACGTTGCCGGCGAAAGAGCACAGGTAGCCGCACTCCACGCACTCCTCCAGCCGCCCGGGCGCCGAGAAGCAGTGGAGGATCACGGTGACCCCGCCCGCTCGCTCGTGCAGCATCGCGAACGTGTCCTCCTCCGCCTCGCGCGTGTGGATGACCAGCGGCAGCTCGAGCTTGGCCGCCAGGTCGATCTGCGCCTCGAACGCACGCAGCTGGTCCTCGCGCGGCGCGCGGTCGCGGTAGTAGTCCAGGCCGGTCTCGCCGATGGCCCGCACCAGCGGGTCCGCCGCGGCCAGCTCGATCTCGGCCAGGGCCTCGTCGTCGAAGCCCTCGGCCAGGTTGGGATGGCGACCCGCGACGACCACCACGCCCTCGTGCTCGCCCGCGATGGCGAGCGAGCGCTCGATGGACGGGCCGTCCATCCCCACCGTGGCGATACGCCCCACGCCGGCCTCGCGCGCCGCCGCCACGAGCTCGCCCGCGTCGGGCTCGCAGGAGTCGAGGTGGCAGTGGGTGTCGATCACGACTCGATCCGCGGGAACAGCGGGGCGAGCTCGCCGATGCGCCGCCCGCCGTCGACCGCTCCGATCGTGGCGGTGTCGAGCGCGTCGTCGGCGCCCAGGGCCTCGAGCAGCTTGCCGCAGGCCTCCGGCATGAAGGGCTGGGTGAGCACCGCCACCACACGCAGCCCCTCGGCCAGGGTGTAGAGGACGATGTCGAGCTCCCCCGCCCTCTCCGGGTCCTTGGCGAGCTGCCAGGGCTCGCGCTCCTGGACGTAGCCGTTGAGCCGCCGAACGAGCTGCCAGATGTCGCCGAGCGCGCCGCTGAGGTTGGCCTGGTCGAGGCGTTCGATCACGCGCTCCCGGTGGTTCTCCAGATCGGACGGCCCCAGCGCCGGGTCGAGCGAGGCCTCGGGGATCACGCCGTCGCGGTAGCGGTTGACCATCGCGAGCGAGCGGCTGGCGAGGTTGCCGAACTCGTTGGCCAGCTCGGACGTGTAGCGCTGCTCGAAGTCCTCCCGCGAGACGCTGCCGTCCTGCCCGAAGCCCACCGCGGCGAACAGGTAGTGGCGCAGGGCGTCGGTCCCATAGACGTCGATCACCTCGAACGGGTCGATCACGTTGCCCAGCGACTTGGACATCTTGTGCTCGCCCTGGAGCAGGTAGCCGTGGATGTAGAGGCGGTCGGGCACCTCCAGCTCGGCGGCCATGAGCAGCGCCGGCCAGATGACGGCGTGGAACTTGAGGATGTCCTTGCCGATGATGTGCAGGCTGGCCGGCCAGTAGCGCTCGGTGACGTCCTCGTCGCGCGCGTAGGAGAGCGCCGTGTAGTAGTTGAGGAGCGCGTCGAACCAGACGTAGAAGACCTGCGACTCGTCCCACGGCACCTTCACCCCCCAGGACAGGCGCGCGCGCGAGAGGGAGATGTCGTTGAGCCCCTGCTTGATGAACGACAGCGCCTCGTTGTGGCGGTTGCGCGGCAGCACCCACTCGGGCCGTTCGGCGTAGAGGCGCTCGAGCGGCTCCTGAAACGACGAGAGGCGGAAGAACCAGTTGTCCTCCTTCTCCCGCTCGAGCTCGATCAGGTGGACCGGGCACCGGTTGCCGTCGATGAGCTCGGCGTCGGTCTTGAAGTCCGCGCAGCGGGGGCAGTAGAAGCCCTCGTAGTGGCCGGCATAGACGTGGCCGGCGTCGTGCACCCGCTGCAGCACCTCGCGCACGCGCTGCTCGTGCTCCGGGTCGCTCGTGCGGATGAAGAAGTCGTTGGTGGCGTCCATGCGGGCAACCAGGTCCTTGAAGCGCTGGGCGTTCTTGTCGGCCAGCTCGCGCGGGCCCACCCCGAGCTTCTCGGCGGCCTGCGCCACCGGCTCGCCGTGCTCGTCGGTGCCCGTGAGGAAGAAGACGTCCTCGCCTCGCTGGCGCATGTGCCGGGCCAGCACGTCGGCGGCGATCGTGGTGTACGCGTGACCGAGGTGCGGCTCGGCGTTGACGTAGTAGATCGGGGTGGTCACGTAGTAGGGCATCGGGCCGCCGATGCTATCCACGGGCCTGAAGCGCCCGGTAGAGCGCGTTGGCGGAGGAGCCGGTGAGCTCGGCCACCACCCCGGCGGCGGGGCGCGGCTTGGCGCCGGCCTCCACGAGCCGGGCGAGCGCGTCCACCGCGGCCGGGTCGGGCCGCTCCGGCGCGGGCGCCCGCGCGGGCGGGGCCACCACGAGCACGACCTCGCCCTTCGGCGGCGCCCCCTCGTAGCGGGAGGCCAGCTCGGCCGCGCTGCCGCGCACCACCTCCTCGTTGAGCTTCGTGAGCTCGCGGCAGACCGCCGCCTGGCGCTCGGGGTCAAGCGCCGCGAGCGCCGCGAGGGTGGCCGGCAGGCGCTTGGGGGACTCGAACGCCACCAGCGTCCCGCCGGGCCCACCCAGGACGCGCTCGAGCTCCGAGCGCTTGCGCGGCAGGAAGCCCACGAAGCGCCAGGCGTCGGACGGGAGCGCGCTGGCAACCAGCGCGGCAAGCGCGGCCGACGGCCCCGGCAGCACCTCGACCTCGAGCCCCGCCGCCACGCACGCGCGCACGAGCACGAAGCCGGGGTCGGACACGAGCGGCATGCCGGCGTCGGAGACGAGCGCCACCGTCTCCCCGGCGCGCATGCGCTCCACGAGCTCGGCGGAGCGCGACTCCTCGTTGTGCTCGTGGTAGGAGACGAGCTTCGCGCTCACGCCGTAGCGGTCGAGCAGCACGCGCGTGCGGCGGGTGTCCTCGCACGCCACCACGTCGGCGTCGCGCAGGGCCGACAGAACGCGCAGCGTGATGTCCTCGAGGTTGCCGATCGGCGTGGGGCAAACCACCAGCCGGCCGCTCACGAGCGCCCCTCCTCGAGGGCGAACAGGGCCGCGCCGAGCATCCCGGACTCGTCGCCGAAGAACGCCCGCTCGATCCGGACGAGGTCGCGGCTCGGTGGAAGCGCCCGCTCACGCATCACCTCGCGGGCGGGATCCAGCAGGAGATCGCCCGCCGCCGACGCTCCCCCTCCCACCACTACGACCTCGGGGTTGAAGACGTTCACGAGGTTGGCGATGCCCACGCCGAGCTTGCGGCCGGCCTCCGCCAGCACGGCGCGCGCGGTCTCGTCGCCCTCGTGGGCCAGCTCGGTGACGAGCGGGCCGGTGACCTCGCGCCCGCCCGCCTGCGCGCGGCCGAGGGCGGAGCCGGGCGCGCGCCCGGCTGCCTCGGCACCCGCCCGGCCGATGGCCTGGCCCGACGCGAACGCCTCCAGGCAGCCGCGGTTGGGGCAGGAGCCCTGACACGGCGGGCCGTCGAGGTCCACCACCATGTGGCCGAGCTCTCCGCCCGCGCCCATCGAGCCGCGGTAGAGCCTGCCTCCGAGCACGAGGCCGCCGCCGATGCCCGTGCCGAGGGTGAGCATGGCCACGTGCTCGGCGCCTCGCGCGGCGCCCCGGCGCTGCTCGGCGAGCACCGCCATGTTCGCGTCGTTGTCCACGTGCACGGGCAGGCCGAGGCGCTCGTTGAGCACGTCGCGCACCGGCACGTCGGCGAGCGGCAGGTGCACCGAGCTGATCGAGCTGCCGCTGCGGGCGTCCACCAGCGACGGGATGCCCACGCCCACGGCGGCGACGTCCGGCGCGGCTGCGCGCACCTCCTCGATCGCCTCCACGAGCACGTCGAGCACCTCCTGTGTGTCCCCGCCCCGCCAGAGGCGATGCACCCGGTTGTGCACCGTCAGCTCCTCGTCCACCACGCCGCCGAGCAGCTTCGTCCCACCTGCGTCGATCCCGATCACGCGCCTGCTCATGAGGCGGGGACGCTATACACAGGGGCCATGGAAGCCGGCCCCCCGGGCGGTCAGCCCCCCCGGGGCGACCGCCCTGAGTACAAGGTCTACCGCGCGCGCCGCAACCCGCTCGACCGCTTCAAGCCGAGCGAGGAGCTGCAGCGGCTGCGCTCGATGCGCCGCCGCCGTGACCGCGGGGAGCAGCCCGAGCGGCCGCGTCGCCGGCGGCGGATCAGCCTCGGGCGGGTCGTGAAGTGGGTGCTGCTCGCCGCCGTCGCCTGGGTGCTGCTCTCGACGGTCGTCTTCTTCGTGAGCGCGCAGACGAGCGAGGGGGTATCAGAGCGCACGAAGGCCGCGCTTTCGGACGGCGGCAGCCTGCTCTCGGGCAGCACGATCCTCGTGATCGGCTCCGACCAGCGGCCCGAGGGCACTCAGGAGCCGGGCGCGCAGACCAACATCGGCCGCGCCGACAGCATCCTGCTGCTGCGGGCGGGCTTCGGCAGCGTGCGGCGGCTCTCGATCCTGCGCGACTCGTTCGCCCAGATCCCCGGCAGCGAGCCCCAGAAGATCAATGCCGCCCAGGCAATCGGGGGGACCGCGCTCACGGTGGAGACGGTGGAGCAGTTCATGGGCAACGGACTGCGGGTCAACCACGTGATCGAGGTGGACTTCGAGCAGTTCCCGGAGTTCATCGACGCGCTCGGCGGCATCGACATCGAGCTCGACAACTGCATCCGCGCGGCTCCCTTCGGCGGCCGCAAGTTCAGCCTCTCGCGCGGCGAGCACCACCTGAACGGCCGCCAGGCGCTCGCGTTCGCGCGCGTGCGCCAGAACCGCTGCGCCCGTAACGAGGACGACCGCGCGCGAGCGCGCCGGCAGCAGCAGGTGCTCGCCGCCATCCGCGACCAGGTGATCTCGCCGAGCACGTTCTTCCGCCTGCCCCTGGTGAGCTGGGAGGCACCCCGCACGCTGAAGACCGACATGAAGGGCGTCGCCCTGGCGGGCCTCTTCACCGACCTCCTGACCGGCGGCTCGGGCGAGCCCAACGTGCTGCTGCCGAGCGGCTTCGGCCCCGGCGGGAGCCTCACCGTCGCGGAGGACGAGAAGGCGGCTGCCGTGGCGGACCTGCTCGGCCGCTAACCGGACTTCTTGGCGTCCGGCTTCTTGGCGTCCGGCTTCTTCGCGCCGGACGAATTCGATTCGGCCGGGGACGACGCCGGCTCCTTCTCCGCCGTGGCGCCGCCCCTCTGCTTCTTGCCGTAGTCCGTGTTGTAGAAGCCCGAGCCCTTGAAGTGCACCGCGACGGGGTGGAAGACGCGCTGGGCCGGCGCGCCGCAGGTCTCGCAGGCGTTGAGCGCGTCGTCGGTCATGCGCTGCATCACCTCGAAGGTGTGCCCCTTCTCGCAGCGGTACTCGTAGATCGGCATTGGCACTCCGAGTATAGGAGTGCCAGCGAACGTCTGGCCGCGCGTCAGTCCGCGGCCGGCGGGCGCGGCGAGTCCAGATCGTCGAGCAGCGAGATCCGGGCGGACTGCCACACCAGCCAGGCGGCCAGATGGCCGATCGGCTTCAGTGCCAGGGTGACCATGCGGGCCACCATAGCCAAGGGCCGCGACGCCGCAAGCATCGTTCCCGCTCGTTCCGGCCTTTGCTGGACGAATAGCTAGGGTTCCGCGCCGATGCCCGAAGAGCCCGCGACAGACGCCGTGACCATGGACAAGATCGTCGCGCTCTGCAAGCGGCGCGGCTTCATCTTCCAGTCCTCTGAGATCTACGGCGGCCTTGCCTCCACCTACGACTACGGCCACTACGGCGTACTGCTCAAGTCCAACGTCAAGGCCGAGTGGTGGCGTTCGGTCGTGCAGGAGCGCGACGACGTGGTGGCGCTGGACGCGGCCATCCTCATGCACCCGCGCACGTGGGAGGCGTCGGGCCACCTCGAGGGCTTCACCGACCCGCTCGTGCAGTGCCTGGGCGAGTGCAAGAAGCGATGGCGCGAGGACCACCTGCGCGAGGCTCAGCCGGAGGGCGAGCTGCGCTGCCCGCAGTGCGGCGGCGAGCTCTCGGAGCCGCGCAACTTCAACCTCATGTTCGAGACCCACATGGGCCCGGTGCAGGACGAGGGCTCGCAGGTGTTCCTGCGCCCGGAGACGGCCCAGGGCATCTTCGTGAACTTCAAGAACGTCCTGCAGTTCTCGCGCAAGCGGCCGCCGTTCGGCATCGCCCAGGTGGGCAAGTCGTTCCGCAACGAGATCACGCCCGGCAACTTCATCTTCCGCACGCGGGAGTTCGAGCAGATGGAGATCGAGTTCTTCGTGCCGCCCGCCGAGGCCGACGAGTGGTTCGAGCACTGGAAGAACGCTCGGATGCGCTGGTACACGGACCTCGGCATCCGGCCCGGCCTGCTCCAGCTGCGCGCCCACGGCGAGGACGAGCTGTCGCACTACTCGAGCGCCACGAGCGACGTCGAATACCGGTTCCCGATGGGCTGGTCCGAGCTCGAGGGCATCGCCAACCGGGGCGACTTCGACCTCACCCGGCACGCGCAGTTCTCCGGCGAGAAGCTCGACTACGTGGACTCCGCCAGCGGAGACCGCTACGTGCCGCACGTGATCGAGCCCTCCGCGGGCGCCGACCGGGCCACGCTCGCGTTCATGGTCGACGCCTACGACGAGGAGGAGGTGGAGGGACGCCAGCGCGTGCTGCTGCGGCTGCACCCCCGGCTCGCCCCGGTGAAGGTGTCCGTGCTCCCGCTCCTGAACAAGGACGGCCAGCCGGAGCGGGCGCGAGAGATCTACGAGGACCTGCGCCGCCGCATGCCCGCGGAGTACGACGCCGGCGGGTCGATCGGCAAGCGCTACCGGCGCCAGGACGAGATCGGCACGCCCTGGGGAGTGACGGTGGACCACCAGACAATGGAGGACGCAACGGTCACGCTGCGCGACCGCGACTCGCTCGAGCAGTCGCGGATCGCGATCGACGAGCTGGGTGCGGAGCTGGAGCGCCGGCTGGCTGCCCCGTGGAGCTCGCCGAAGCTCGACTGAGCTGCGATCCGGCCGGCAGCGGCCCCGCTAACGAGGCTGGACGCCGAGCCGATAATCAGAATGCGGGGCAGGAGGCCCCGCAGAGCCATCACCATGGAGCCGCTGTTCGAGCACCGCCTGAAGCTCGCCGGGTACGAGACCCGGGCGCTCGAGCTGGAGGGCGAGGGCCCGCCGCTGCTGCTGCTCCACGGCTTCTCCGACAGCGCCGACACCTGGCGCTTCACGCTCGACGCGCTGGGCCGGCGCGGCCGGCGGGCCGTGGCCGTGGACCTGCCGGGCTTCGCCACCGCCTCCCCCCTGCGAGAGGGGCCGGTGCTGCCGCAGCTCGACCGCTTCGGTTCCGCGCTGGTCAAGCGCTTCGCGCCCGGCGGAGGCGCCGTGGTGGCCGGCAACTCGCTGGGCGGCGCCATGGCCATGCGGCTGGCCGAGCGCGAGGCGCTCGGCATCGCCGGGATCGTGCCGGTTGCGCCCGCCGGCCTGGACATGGCGCGCTGGATGACCATCATCGAGCGCGATCCGGTGGCGCGCTTCGTCCTCGCCTCCCCGCTGCCCATCCCGCGGCCGGTGCTGCACGCAGCGGTGAGCCAGATCTACCGCCGCGCCGCCTTTCATCGTCCAGGGTCGGTGGACCCGAAGGTGGTGCGCGCCTTCTGCGCCCACTTCAGCGACCGCGCCACCACCGCCCGCTTCCTGGGCAACGGACGGCGCATGTTCGGTGAGCTGGCCGACCCCTTCCGGCTCGAGCGCATCGCCTGCCCCGTGCTCGTGGTCTGGGGCCGGCAGGACAGAATGGTCTACGCGTCGGGCGCCAAGCGCGTGGTGGACGCCGTGCCCGGCGCCCGCGCGGAGATCATCGAGGACTGCGGCCACTGCCCCCAGCTCGAGGCGCCCGAGCGCTTTGCGGAGCTGCTGCTGGCTTTCGACCCGGAAGTCGCGCGTGCGGCCTAGTGACCGGTATACTGGTCATGTGACCAGAATACTGACCGCAAGCGAGGCCAAGGCCAAGCTCCTGGCCCTGCTGGACGACGCAGCGGCCGGCGAGGAGATCGAGATCACCAAGCACGGGCGCACGGTGGCCCGGCTCGTCCCGGCGGCGGGCGCACAGTCGCTGAGGGGCAGGCTCGCGGGCGTGGCGATGACGGCAGCCGACGACGAGGACCTGTTCGCCACCGGAGCCACCTGGGAGATGTCATGACCGTGCTCCTGGACACGCACGTCGTCCACTGGTGGTCGGCGGAACCGGAGCGCCTCAGCGATACGGCCACGAGCGCGCTCGCCCAAGCCGATGAGCTGGCGGTCGCGGCGATCTCCTGGTACGAGCTGGCGTGGCTCGCCAAGCACGAGCGGATCGTGGTCTCGATCCCGATCCGCTCGTGGTTGCAGCAGCTCGCAGCACATGTGCGGACGATCGCAGCCGGTCCCGCGATCGCGGACACGGCGGTATCGCTGCCCTCGTCGTTCCCCGGCGATCCCGCCGACCGGTTGATCTTCGCCACGGCGGTCGAGCACGGCTGGCGTCTCGTGAGCAAGGACCGGAGGGTCCGCGACCATCCTCATCCCAAGCCGCTCGTCGTCTGGTGAGCAGCCCGCGCCTAAGCTCTTACCCGTGAAGCTGGGACTGCCTTCACCCGACACGCTGGTGGACGCGGGGGCCAACGCCTGGGACATGTTCGTCCGCGGTGGGGTGGCCGACACCAGCCCGCTGCCCGCCTCGATCGTGGCCGAGGGCCCGCAGCGCACGATCTACCGCTACCACGCGCCGGGCGGGCGCCGGGTGCGCCACGCGCCGGTGCTGCTCGTGCCGCCGCTGGCCGCCCCCGCGAGCTGCTTCGACCTCCACCGCGGCTGCTCGATGGCCGAGCACCTCGCGCAGCTCGGCTATCCGCTCTACCTGCTCGACTACGGCCCGATCGCGTTCAGCGACCGCGAGCTCGGGCTCGAGCACTGGGTCGAGGAGGTGATCCCCACCGCCGTGCGCGACGTGTCCGAGGACGCCGGCGGCCGCCCGGTGCAGGTGGTGGGGTGGTGCCTCGGCGGCATCATGGCGCTGCTCGCGGTGGCCGGCGAGCGCAGCCTGCCCGTGAACTCGGTGGCGATGGTGGCCAGCCCGTTCGACTTCACCCGGGTGCGCATGCTCGCCCCGTTCCGCGCCATCGGGGAGATCACCGGCGGTGCGCTGGTGGGCTCGCTCTACCGCATCCTCGGCGGGGCGCCGGCGCCGCTGGTGAGCCTGGGGTTCCGGCTATCGGCGATCGACAAGCTCGTCACCAAGCCGCTCGTGCTGGCCACGCGCATGCACGACCGCGACTTCCTCGCCCAGGTGGAGGCGGTGGACGAGTACATGGCCAACATGCTGGCCTACCCGGGCCGGACGTTCGGGCAGCTGTACCACCGCTTCTTCCGGGTGAACGAGCTCGCGCGCGGCACGATGACCTTCGGGGAGCGAGAGATCGACCTGGCCGCCGTGCGCGTGCCGGTGCTGTCGGTGGCGGGCGAGGGCGACGTGCTCGCGCCGCAGGCCGCCGTGCACCATGTGGGAGGGCTGCTGCCCAACGCGCCCGACGTGCGGCTCGAGACCGCGCCCGGCGGCCATCTCGGCGTTCTGGCGGGCCGCTCCGCGCGCCGCACTACGTGGGCCCACCTCGACGACTTCCTGCTCGAGAACGACGCGCGCCCGCTGGCGGACGCGCGCGCCGCGTAAGCTCCGGCCCATGGCACCCACCGTGCTCGACCAGATCTCCTACGGCGACCTCTACGCGCGCTGGGAGAAGGGCAACTGGCGCGCCATGGAGATCGACTTCTCCGAGGACAAGCGCCAGTGGCACCAGGCGTTCGGCGACGTCGAGCGCCGGGCGGCGCTCTGGAACTACGCGATGTTCTTCCACGGCGAGGACTCCGTGGCGGACAACCTCTCCCCCTACATCGACGCCGCGCCGCGCGAGGAGCAGAAGTACTTCCTCGCCACCCAGCAGGCCGACGAGGCCCGCCACGCCGTCTTCTTCGGCCGTTTCATGCACGAGGTCGTGGGCGCCGGCGACAGCGTGGCGGGCGCGCTCGAGGCCACCCGGCCCGAGCTGACGTGGGGCTTCCGGAAGGTGTTCGAGCGGCTCGACCAGATGGCCGACGAGCTGCGCCGCGACCGCTCGCTGCCCAAGCTCGCCGCCGCCATCACGCTCTATCACCTCTTCATCGAGGCCGCCCTCGCCCAGCCCGGCCAGCACTTCATCGAGCGCTCCCTCGAGAAGCGCGAGCTGCTGCCCGGCTTCCGCTCCGGCATGGCCAACGTCGCCCTGGGCGAGCAGCGCCACATCGGCTTCGGGGTGAAGATGCTGTCGGAGCTGATCGCGGAGGACCCGGACTGCCGCGACGCATCGCTGGGCCTCCTGCGCGAGGTGCTCTCCTACGGACTCGCGGTGTTCGTGCCGCCGAACTGGGACCGCTCCTACACCGAGTGCTTCGGCTTCACGCTCGAGGAGATCTACGCCGAGGGCTCCCAGTCGCTGTGGACCAAGATGCGCACCGCGGGCTTCAGCGAGGAGGAGCTCACCACCAGCCTGCGCCTCCCGGCCGACCTCACACCCGAGGAGCGGGCGAAGCGGGCGCTCACGCTGCTGGAGGCCGGCATACTCGGGGAGAAGACCGGCCCGCCCCGGCGCGACCCGGAGGTCATGGAGCTGTTCTTCGACAGCCTCCGCCTGGCCGTCGATCCGGGCGCGGCGCCCAGCGGGCCCGTCACCGTGCAATGGGACTTCACCGACGCCGATCCCTGGCACCTGCACATCGACAACGGGTCAACCCGCGCCGAGCAGGGTCGCGTGGAGACGCCGGACCTCGTCTTCCGCTGCCGCTTCGAGGACTTCGTCGACGCCGCCGCCGGCCGCGAGGACCCGCGCCTGGCGGTGCTGCGCGGCCGGATCCGGCCCAGGGGCAGCCTGAAGATGCTCTGGCGCTCGCAGAAGCTGTTCGCGCGCTGAGCGGGCTCGAACGCGCGAGGCGGGCTCAGGCTCGCGAGAGCGCCTCGCCCGCGCGCCCGCTCGACTCGAAGCTCGCGCGCGGCAGCACCCGCGCCAGCGGGCGCGGCAGCCACCAGTTCCAGCGGCCCAGCAGCTCCATCGTGGCGGGCACGAGCACGAGCCGCACGATCGTGGCGTCGAGCGCGATCGCCACCGCCAGGCCAAGGCCGATCTCCTTGATCGAGGGCACGCCCGTGCCCGCGAACACGCTGAACACGGCGACCATGATCAATGCGGCGCTGGTGATGGTCTTCGCGCTCGCGCGCAGCCCCTCGGCCACGGCCGTGCGGGTGTCGCCGGTGGCGTCGTAGCGCTCGCGGATGCGAGACAGCAGGAACACCTCGTAGTCCATCGACAGCCCGAAGACGATGGCGAGCAGGAACGGCGGCGTCATCGTGTTGATGTATCCCAGGGACTGGAAGCCGAGGAAGCCGTCGATCCAGCCCCACTGGAAGACGGCCACGAGCACGCCGTAGGCGGCTCCCACCGACAGCAGGTTCATGACGACGGCTTTGAGCGGCAGCACGGCCGAGCGCAGCAGAACGAGCAGCACGAGGTAGCTGAACGCCGCGACGAACAGGAGGATCTTCCACATCGAGCCGGAGACGAGGTCCTTGAAGTCCTCGACGTGTGCGGTCGCGCCGCCCACGCTCACCCCGGCCACGCGGTCGAGCTGCCCGCCCCCCGCGCTGCCGTCGCGCAGGCGATCCACGAGGGAGCGCGACACGGGACTCTCAGGATCGGCGCCCGGCACCACGGTGACGAGCACGCTGCGGCCGTCGCGCGATGGCTGAGGCCGCTCCACGCTCGCCACCGCCGGGTCGCGCTGCACCGCGGCGATCCACCCGGCCACCGCGTCGCGGTTCGCGGGGTCGGAGAAGCTGCCGGAGTCGAGCTCGGCCACCACCTGCGTGGGGCCGGCCGCGCCGGGGCCGGTGACCTGGGCGGCGAGCTCGGCGCCCACCCGCGTCTCGTGGCCCTCGGGGAACTGGCGCAGCGCACCGTCACCCCACTCGAGCGAGAGCGCGGGGATGGCGAGCGCCAGCAGCAGCGCTGCGCTCAACCCGGCGGAGAGGATGGGACGGCGCATCACGCGCGCGGTCCAGCGCTGCCAGAAGTCGCCACGGCGCTGCTCGGGCGCGGTGGAGCCGGGGCGCCGGCGCCGGCTGCGCAGGCGCCGCGCTACGAGCCCGCTCATGATCGAGAGGCGGCCGCGGGCGTAGGCGCGGTGGCCGAGCAGGCGGATGAGCACCGGCAGCAGCGTGACCGCGGCGAGCACCGACACGGCCACCACGATGATCGCGCCGGTGGCCATCGAGCGGATCGTCTGGCTCTGCACGAGGAACAGGCCGGCGAGCGAGATCATCACCGTGAGGCCGGAGAACGCCACCGCCAGGCCGGAGGTGCGCAGCGCCACCCTTTGCGCCTCGTCTGGCTCGAGTCCGGCGCGCACCTCCTCGCGGTAGCGGGCCAGGACGAACAGCGAGTAGTCCACAGCCACGCCGATGCCGATCATCGATGCCACGTTCGTGACGAAGACCGACATCTCGGTGGCCTGGGAGAGGAAGAAGATCTCTGCGCCGGTGACCACCACGCTGGCGAAGCCGAGCGCGAGCGGCAGCGCCGCGGCGGCGAGCGAGCCGAAGACCGCCAGCAGGATGAGGAGCACGATCGGGAAGCCCGTGGTCTCCGCCGCCTCGAGATCCTCCTTCGTGAGGTCCTGCATGCCGGCCCACAGCGCCTGCTGGCCCACCAGGTAGACCTGGACCCCGGCGCGCGGGCCCTCACCCACGCCGAGCCCGTCACGGAGGTCGGCGGCCACGTCGGCGGTCTCGTCGGTGCTGCCCTGCACCTCGAGCTGCACGAGCGTGATGGGCGCGTTGGCGGCGTCGCGCTTGGCGGCCGCCTCGGCGCGGTCGGAGAGCTCCACGTGCGGCAACTCCGCCGCCGCGGCGTCCACGCGGTCCACCGCGGCACGCACCCCGGCGGCGTCACCGCCCTCGCGCAGCCCGATGACCACGGCCAGCGGCTCGCTCTGGGCGCGCTCGAAGCCCGCGAGCGCCTCGTCCACGGCGGCCGAGCCCGAGCCCGGCACCTGAAAGCCGCCGCTCGTGAGGTGCTCGGTCTGGCGCAGTGCGAACGGCACGGCGGCGGCGAGCGCGACGAGCCAGGCGACGAGCACGATCCTGCGCCGCCGCTCCAGCATCTCCCCGAGCCGATCCATCGCCGCCTGCATCCGCGTCTCCTCTGCCGATCCGTCACCTTGACTGGCTGGCCAGCCAACTTTGCGTCAGGCTAACTCGGCGACGAATGCCCGCTGTGTGAATGGCGTCACACCAATGGCTGCGCGTCCCGCGCAGCGGGGCGCAGGCGCTCGGGCGCTTACGCGCGGAGCAGGAACCCAGCCGTCTGGATGCCCGTCTCGAACGTCGGCGCGCTGTCCCAGGAGGGGTCGGACAGCCGCTGCAGGGCGATCCCGTCGCCCAGGGCGAAGAGGATCGACGCGACGGCCTCGGCGTCGCCTCGCAGCCTCACGACCCCTTGGCGCTCCTTCTCCTCCAGCACTCCGGCCACGTGCGAGCGCACCTCGCGGTAGAGCTCGGCCATCGCCTCCTGAAGGTCCTCGTTGTGGCGCGATGCGGTGAAGAGCTCGTAGACCAGGGCCGAGGCGGCGGGGTCCTGCTCGAGGAAGTCCTCGAGGTGGCTGACGAGCACGTCGATGATCCCGTCCACGGAGTCGGCCCCGGCAAGGCGCTCCTCGAGCCTGCCGAGACGGATGTCGCAGTCGCGGCGCACGACCTCGACGAGCAGCCGCTCCTTCGAGCCGAAGTAGTAGTGGAGGAGGCCGCGCGACACGCCGGCCTCCTGGGCGACGTGGTCGAACGTGGCGCCGGCGGCGCCGCGGACGCCGACGCTCGCGCGCATCGCCTCGACGATGCGCTGCGCCTTCTCGCTGTCGAGCTTGCGCGGGGTGCGGACGGAAGCCTCCATGGCCCGCCGAGTCTAGCTGGCCGGCCAACCAGGCTCAATCGGGGCCAGCGCGGACCGGCGTGCTCAAGCGCGGCCCCGCATGCGCCGATCCGCCAAGGGGAACGATACCCTCGCCCGCGACGTGACGCTGACGAAGACAACCGCGCTGCTCGCCGCCCTCGGAGCCGCGGTCGTCGCCGCATTCGCCCTCGCCGGCGGTGAGGATGCCCGCGGCGCGGCCACCGCCACGGCGAAGGCGGAGGCCTTCTCGCGCAGCGGCTCCACCGGCGAGTCCGGGCGCATCTCGATCGACGGCACCGGCTCGAAGGCCGGCGACGGCACCAGCGTCTCGGCCTCGATCGACGGCGGCCGGGGCACGGCGGACTCCACCGCCTCGGTTGGCCGCGTGAACGTCTTCGGCGGCCTGGTGACCGCGGGCCCGGTGGCCGTCACCGCCACGGCTTCCGCGAAGGGCACCACGCTCTCGGGCAGCGTTCAGGGTCTCGCGGTGGAAGGCCAGCCGGTCGGATCGTTCACGTCCGCCGCCTCCCACGACCTCAACGGCTACGGGACGGTTCAGGTGCTCGGCTCCGACGGCTCCGGCATCACCGCGCTGCGCGTGACTCTCACCAAGGACTACAAGGGCCATCCGGCGGGCTCCACGATGGCGGTGGCCTACGCGAGCGCCGCGGCCACCGACGGCGCGGTGCCGAGCGACGAGCCGAGCGGCACCACGAGCGAGCCCGCCGAGAAGCCCGAGCGCGGGCAACCGCGCAAGCGCCGCGAGCCCGCGGCCGAGCGCTCGGCCGACGACGGCGGCGCGGCCGAGGAGGCCGAGGCCACAGAGGGCGCGCCCACCGGCGAGCGCGCCGAGCGCCGGCGCGCCCCCTCGCTGGACGCGCTGCCCACCGGGCGCGGCTACGTGTTCCCGGTCTACGGCGCCTCCGGCTACTCCAACGACTGGGGAGCGCCACGCCAGCACACCGGCACCCACGAGGGCACGGACGTCTTCGCCCCCACCGGCACGCCGGTGCTGGCCGTCACCGGCGGCAGGCTCTACCGGGTGGGCACGCGCGAGGTGCCGGGCAACCGCATGTGGCTGCGCAGCCCGGACGGCGACACGTTCTTCTACGGTCACCTCGCCGCCTTCGCGCACGACGCGCGCAACGGCAAGCGCGTGCGCCCAGGCGACGTCATCGGCTTCGTGGGCTCCACCGGCGACGCCGAGCTCACCCCGCCCCACCTCCACTTCGAGATCCACCCGCAGGACGGTGAGGCCGTGAACCCCTACCCGTTCCTGCGCGCGTGGGAGGCGCGCCGCGACGTGCCCCAAGCCGCCTGGCTCGCCCGCTACGGCAACGACCCCGGGTCGCGGCCGGGCGCGCTCGTCGTGCTCGAGGACTGGCTGGAGCGCCGCTGAGCGGCTCGCCCCGGGTCCACGTGATCGGCCTGGGCGGCACGATCGCGATGACCGGCTCGCCGGCCCGGCCGGCACGCAGCGCGGAGGAGCTGGTGGCCGCGGCGCCCGGACTCGGCGAGATCGCCGCCGTGGGTGTCCAGCAGCTCGCCAACGTGCCGGGGGCCCACCTCTCTCCGGCCGACCTGGCGCGCGCCGTGGCCGCCGCGGCCGCCGCGGTGGACGAGGGCGCCGCGGGCGCCGTGATCCTCCAGGGCACAGACACGATCGAGGAGACCGCCGACCTGGCCGCGCTGGTGTGGGACCGCGAGGCGCCGCTGGCCGTGACGGGGGCCATGCGCCCGGGCGGCGCCGCGAGTGCGGACGGGCCCGCCAACCTGCTCGACGCGGTGGTGCTGGCCGCCTCCCCCGACGCACGCGGCGCCGGCGCCGTGGTGGTGTTCGACGGCCTGGTGCACGACGGGGCGGAGGCGATCAAGGCGCACACGTGGCGGACCGGCGCCTTCTGGTCGCCGGCGCCGCTCGGCGAGGTGCGCGAGGGCATGGCCCATCTGCAGCCGGCGCCCCGCGGCGCGCCGGTGGCGACCCCGGCCGAGGCCGCCGCCGCGGCGCTCGACGCCTACGTGCCGGTGGTCACGGCCGCCGCGGGCATGGACTCGCGCCCGCTGGACGCGTTGCGCGAGCAGGGCGCCGTCGCGGTGGTGTTGCTGGCGCTGGGCGCCGGACACGTGCCGGCGGGGATGCTGGCGGGCGTCGACCGGGCGCTGGCGGCAGGCCTTCCCGTGGCGGTCTGCGCACGGCCGCCGTTCGGCGGAACGCTCGAGCGAACCTACGGCTTCGAGGGCTCGGAGACCGACCTCGCGGACCGCGGCGCGCTGCTGGCGGGCCGGGCGTCGCCCTGGAAGGCCCGCATCCGCCTGCTGCTGGCGCTCGGGCTCGCGCTCGACCCGGCCACGGTGCTGGTCGGCCGGCCGCCGCCGCCGCCACCACCAGAGACGTAACCGACATCCGGGGTTACCGACATCGAATGTCGGTACCTCTCGGCATGTTCGTAAATCGCGCCGTGGAGCTCGCGACCCTTGAGCGCTGGTGGGACGCACTCTGAGCGGCACAGCAGGATGCGCAGCTTCGTCCGGCCGCGAGCGCGATCCCAGAAGGCGCGCAGGACTCCGGGAAGAGTGGGCATCGCCCCGGTGAGCTGCTGGAACTCGTCGAGTACCAGCAGCACCCGCTTGTGTGCGGCTGCGGCAGCAAGCGTGTCGAGCGCGTCGTCCCAGTCCGCGAAGGGCCGCCGCCCGAGGTCCCTCGTGCCGGATCGATCACGGCGGAGGCCGCGCGTGCGAGCAGACAAAGCTCGTACGCTGGGAAGCCACGTTCCGCGACCACGTGGGCCGCCTGGCCGACGCGGGCGAGCTCGGCCCCGAGATCTTAGACGTCGGCCCCTGGTGGCGGGACGCACCGCCGGTGGAGATCGACGCCGTCGCGCTCGCCGGACGGCAGCGCACCGCGGTACGCGCCGGCGAGGCGAAGTGGAGCAGGCGGATGGACGGGGCGCGGCTGCGCCGCGGGCTGGAGCACAAGGCAGAGGTGCTGCCGCGGCCGGCTCCGGACCTTCGCTACGCGGTCTGCGCGCGGGAGGAGGTCACGAACGCCGAGGGTGTGCTCGCGGTCACGGCGCGCGACGTGTTCTCGCCGGCGTGAAGCCTCCTTACGGCCCCTTCGCGGTTGGTTGCGAGCGAATTCCTGACCTGATAGCGTCAGGTCGAGCAGGCGAGTGCTGTTCGATACCGGCGTAGCCCAAAGCCGGCTCCATTGCAGGGATACAGCCGTAGCCCACGCGCGTCCGACCGAACCACCCGGGTCTCGGCCCGGCTCCGTTGCACCGCCTGACTGTCAGCTCGGCACCGGGCGGCGCGACTTACCTTTACGAATCACCCATCCGTCGCATAGGTTCGCCCCATCTTCGTCCGGCCCCTCAGTCATGAGTGACGTTCCCCGGCTCCACCTCCCCACCGACTTCGCTGAATTCTTCCGGCACGCGACGGGCAATCACCCGTATGAGTACCAGCGAAAGCTGGGGGGCCTAGACCGGCCGCCGAGCGTCCTGGAGATCCCAACGGGCGCCGGTAAGACCGAGGCGCTGCTCGCACCGTGGCTCCATGAGCGCATCGTTCGCGGTACCGGTCCACGCCGCCTCGTCTACGCCCTGCCGATGCGTACGCTGGTCGAGCAGACTCGCGACGTTGCGCGCGAAATGCGCAAGCGACTGGGAATCGGCTCGGAGCACGTTGCGATCCACACGCTGATGGGCGGCCAAGCGTCCCGAGACTGGCGCGACAACCCGGAGCTGCCGCAGGTCTTGGTCGGCACGATCGACATGCTCCTCTCGCGCGCGCTCGGGCGCGGGTACGCCGAGAGCCGGTACGACTGGCCGGTCTCGTTCGGCCTGCTCAACTCGGACTGCCGCTGGGTCTTCGACGAGGTGCAGCTCATGGGGCCGGCGCGCGGAACGTCGGCGCAGCTGGCCGGGCTCCGGGACTCGCTCGGCACCGCCCTGCCGTGCGAGACGATCTGGGCCTCGGCGACGATCGACCGCAAGGCACTCGAGACGTTCGACCACCCTCGACTCGGCCCGGTCCACGGGCTCGCCGACGAGGACCGCGCCGGGCAGCTCGGCGCGCGTCTCACAGCGCGCAAGATCCTGGAGCGGCTCGACCTGTCGGATGAGAGCCCGGCCAATCTCCCTCGGACGATCGCCCGCGCGCTCCTCGAACGGCACGCCTCCGGCTCACGATCGATCGTGGTGCTGAACACCGTCGGTACCGCGCAGGCGGTGTTCGATGCTCTACGCCGCCGCCTCGCGCGTGTCGATGAGCCGCCCGAGGTCGTGCTCCTCCATTCACGCTTTCGCCCGCCCGACCGAGCGGAGCGGATGGCGGAGGCGCTCGCCCCGCTCGAGGACGGGCCTGGAAGGATCGTTGTCGCCACCCAGGTGATCGAGGCCGGCGTCGACACCTCGGCGCGGCTGCTCGCGACGGAGACGGCGCCCTTCTCGTCGGTCGTCCAGCGTCTCGGCCGTTGCAACCGCGCAGCCGAGTACGACGACGCCAGCGTGCTATGGCTCGACCGCGGCGAGCCTTCGGAGCGAACCGCAGCGCCCTACCGTTCCGAAGACCTCGAGACCGCCCGGGCGGAACTCGCCGAGCTGATCGGGTCGTCGCTGTCGCCGGAGACCGTCGCGGCCCGGTCTGTGCCCGAACGGAGAATCGAGACCGCGATCCTGCGGCGACGTGACCTGCTCGACCTGTTCGACACCAGCCCTGATCTGTCGGGCATGGACGTGGACGTCTCCGGCTTCATCCGGGAGGACGACGAGCGGAGCGTGTCCGTCTTCTTCCGCGACCTCCGGGCGGATCACGCGAGCGGCGTGGCGCCGGAGGATCAACCCGCCCCCGGGCGGGACGAGCTCGTGGCCGTTCCGCTCGGAAAGTTTGGCCGTCGGCGCGTCTGGCGCCTCGATCACCTCGACGGCGTCTGGCGCCCCGGCTCGCCGGCGCCCGGGGAGGCGGTCCTACTCGACAGCGGCGAGGGAGGCTACTCGTCGGCGACCGGCTGGGACCCCCGCCTGGGTGACTTCGTCGATCCGGCCGGGCCACCACCGGATCCCGAGCGTGCTGAGGGGTACGACCACGACGGCAAGAGCGTCGCCCAGCGCTCGTGGGCGACCATCGCGGATCACCTCTCGGACGCCCGCACGACGGCGAGCGAGCTGCTCTCGGCGATCGGGCCCATCGACGGCGACCGGAGGACGGCGGAAACGGTCGTAACCGCAGCGGCGGTTCACGACCTCGGCAAGGCCCATCCGGCCTTCCAGGACATGCTGCTCGCGGGCGTGGCGGACGAGCCCGAGCGCGAGCTGCGCCGCGGCCAGCTCTGGGCGAAGAGCGACCACCGGGGCGGTCGCCACCGTCGGCGGCACTTCCGCCACGAGCTGGCCAGCGCGCTGGCGCTGCGTGCCGGAAACGGTGCCAGTGCGCCTTCGGACCTCGCCGTCTACCTCGTGGCGGCCCATCACGGCCGCGTGCGGCTCTCGATCCGCCCCGCCCCGGACGAGCGGGCACCGGACGACAGTCCCGACACCCCGCGCTTTGCCCTCGGCATTGCCGAGGGCGATGAGCTGCCAGCCGTCGAGACGCCGCTTGGCACGTGGCCCCAGACCCAGCTCGCCCTCGGCTGCATGGAGCTCGGCGCTCCCGACGCGTGGGCCGAGATGGCGTGCGGGCTTCGCGACGATCCCGCGCTCGGGCCCTTCCGCCTGGCCTATCTCGAGGCGCTCGTGCGCATCGCGGACTGGAGGGCGAGTGACTGAGCTGCGACTACCAGGCTGCCGGTCGCGTCCCTTGCTCGGCTACCTCAAGGCGCTCGGTGTGCTGCGCGTGGTCGCCCGCCAGGCCGACACCGGGGCGCGCGGCCGCTTCTCCGGCGGGGTGCTCGAGCTCTCCTCCGAGCTGGATCGCGACGCGATCGGCACGTTCCTCCTCGAGGACTACATGCCCACGCCAGTCCTGTCTCCCTGGAACGGCCGCGGCGGCTTCTACGCGAAGACAAACGCATCGATGGAGACCATCAACACCTCCGCCGAGCCGCGACTCCAGGGCTATCAGGAGGCATTCGCGCGAGCTGGCGACGTCGTGGAGCGGCTCGGACTAAGCGAGCAACCGAGGGCGAAGGAGAAGGGCCGCCTGCTCGCCGCCCTGCGCAACGAGTTGTCCGACGACGCGGTCGAGTGGGTCGACGCAGCAGTGGTCATCGTGGGGTCCGAGCTTCGCTTCCCGCCGCTCCTCGCCTCGGGCGGCGCCGACGGGAGCTATGACTTCTCGAAGAACTTCGCGGACGCCCTGGTGCCTGCGCTGGGGATCGGCCCCAGACCAGAGTCCGGCGAGACCCGAGCCACGTGGCTCGACGCGGCGCTCGACGCGACACCTGCTGAGCTGGTCCGCGGGCTGAGCGGCGCTCACTTCCACCGCGACGCCTCGCCCGTGAACTCCCCGCTCGGCGAGGCTGACGCGCTCGGCAACCCGTGGGACGTGGTCCTCGCGATCGAGGGATGTCTGCTGCTGGCGCCAGGCGCCGGACGCCGCCACGAGAGCTCGCTCCCCGGAAGCCTCGTCGCACCGTTCACCGTACGCGCGACGGCCGCGGGATACGGCTCGGCACTGGCCGGCGAGAAGGGCCGAGCCGAGCTCTGGCTGCCGCTCTGGTCCGGCTGGGCAACGCTGCGCGAGCTCGAGACGGTGGTGCGCGAGGCGCGTGCCCAGGTGGGTCGCCGAAGTGCCCACACCGGTCTCGACTTCGTGCGCTCGGCGGGCGAGCTCGGCGTCGCCCGCGGCATCGAGAGCTTCGAGCGCTACGCCATCCTCGAGCGAGCGGGTCAGTCCGGTCTCGCCGTACCCGCCGGCCGCATCTCAGTGCGCCCGCGACCCGCCGCACGTGCGATCGCGAGCCTGGACGACTGGTTCTCGCGCGCGGTGTCGGTCCGTGGGCGGCTGCCACGGGCAGCGGCCGAGCCGGTGTCCGCCCTCGAACGGGCGCTCTTCGCCTTCGCCGATGCCTCGGCCGACGCCGAGACGCGAGCCAACGCGTGCGGCGTGCTGGAGCGGCTCGGGGCAGCCGAGGGCGCGCTGGCCGCGGCCGCGACGCGTGCCGGCAAGCTGGGCCTCGCACCGCTACGCGGGGCGCCCGCGGGACCCTGGCTGGCGGCGGCCGACGACGGAAGCCCCGAGTTCGCCGTGGCGTGCGGTCTCGCCTCTCTCCACGACACGACACCGTCAAGCCTGCCGGCCCTCCGCGACTACCTACACGGCACCGAGTGGGATCCCGATCGCCGCCGCAGGCGCTACGAGGCCGGCGTCAAGCGCCCGATCCCGAGACGTGGAGATGCGATCGTTCGACTCGCCGCGCTGCACGTGCGCCGGCATCTCGAGGCCGCTCATGCGCGCCAGCACTCGAACGGCCACGAGGACCGTGTCGGGCTCAGCTTCGATGCCGGACTGAGCTGCCCGCTCGCGGCCGTGCGCGCCTTCGCCCGGGGACAGCTCGACGACGAACGAGTGCTCCGGCTCGTTGAGGGGCTCGCTTTGCTCTCGTTCGGCGGAACGCGCTGGGAGCCCCGTTTCAGGCATGCCGAGGCCGCGGCGCCGGTCCCCGCTTACGAGCTGCTGGCGCTCGTCTGGGACGGACGGGCGGGCATGCCGGGAGCCAGGCCTGGATGGGCCGCGCGGCTCGCGACGGGCCACCCCAAGCCGGTCATCGACGATGCGCTGCTGCGGCTGCGCCTGCTCTCGATCGAGCCGCTCGCCGGCTCAGGTGACCTGCTCGCCGGATGCCCACCCGGTCCGCGGCTCGCCGCGGCACTGCTCGTGCGGCTGCCCGCCGGCGGGCACGACGCCCTGCTGCACCGCCTCACGCGTTCCAGTCCAGCTACCGAAGGAGCCACGCCATGATCGATGCGCTCGCGAGCGAGCCTCGTCTGATCGTCGACGTCCGCCTGAAGCCACTCGCCGGCTCGACGTTCCAGCCGACAGGCTTCCCGGACTTGGGAGCCGCCACGTTCCAGCGCCCGGGCGATCAGCCCGCGCTCCTCGTCGAGTCGGTGCAGTCGATGACGAACCGACTCGAGGACCTCGGCTGGGACGCACCGGCGGGCGAGCCGATCGAGACGCTGTCACGACTGCCTTACGTCGAGGTCGTCTCAGCAAACGGGGGCGATCTCCTCACTTCGTCACGTCTCGAGCCCCACCGCCTCGCCGCCGCCTACATACGTGACGCGACCATCGACGGCTCGAAGGGCACGGACTGGATCGGCGAGCGGCTCGGGCTGCGCAAGGGCCATCCGCTCGACTGGGCCGCCATCTACAGGGCGGTGTTCGAGCTCGACCCGCTGTGCCTCCTGCACGGGGTCTTTTTCTCGGACCAGGCGTGGCACGGCAACCCCAAGGTGAGGCGGGCCGTCACGGCGGTGATCGAGGCGCTGGACGTCAGCCCGGTCGTCTCGGGCGGCGTCAAGCGCGACGATGTCCAGATCAGCGTTGATAAGGAAACGGGAGGACGCGGCGCAGAGGAGGGCTACGGCTTCGTGCCGTTCGGCCGCACAGAGTTCAGCGCGCGCGAGATTCTGCTCACGGCCGTGGTGGATCTCGAGCAGATCCGCGGGTACGGGCTCGCCGCGGAGGAGGGCGAGCTGCTCGAGTTGCTCGCGCTCTGGGAGCTCGGCACGCTCGTCTCCGGGCCGCTGCGGCTCCGAACCGCATGCGACCTCGACGTCACCGAGATCGACGTCCGGCGCCCTAGGGACTTCGAGCTGCCGGATGCGGCGCAGCTCGCCGAACGCATTGCGGAGTCACCCGCGAAGTTCGACCACCAGGGTGCGCGCTCGGCCACGTGGCCGGCGCCGAAGGGATAACGGTGGTCGGGCTCGCCGTCCGCTTCGACCTGGGGCGCTATCACGCCACTCCGTGGGGCGCACACGTCAACGACGGGCGCGTGGAGTGGCCGCCGAGCGCGTGGCGGATCCTGCGAGCGCTCTACGCGGTATCCCGGAGCCATGTTGGTCTGGCATCCCGCCGCGCCGACGCCGATGCCGTGCTCGTCCGTCTCGCCGCCGCGCCGCCTCCAACGTACGAGATGCCGGCCTCGGCCGCAGCCCACACGCGTCACTACTTCCCCAGCCGGCTCCAGTCGCCATCCCGGCCCGGCAAGACGGATCGCGTGCTTGACGCGTTCCACGCCGTGGATCCCGAGGCCGAGCTGCGCGTCTGGTGGGAGGCCGACCTCCATGACGCCGAACGCGAGGCGCTCGCCGCGCTCACGCGAACGCTCGGCTACCTCGGGAGATCGGAGTCGGTCTGCAGCGCCCGATTGCTCGCGGAGGAGCCCCCCGGCGAGCCCGATGCGCTACCGCGTGCGCAGCTGGCGGCCGACGAGCCCGGCGAGGTAGTGGAATTGCTCTGCCTGGACGGCGGCGAGGGGACGATCGACGCCTTGACCTGCTCCGTCGGCGACCTTCGACGTCGGCGGCGACTGGTCCCGAGCGGAACCCGCCTCGTCGAATACGCGCTTCGCCACCACTGGCCGTCGCCGGCTGCTAGACCCGCACCGGAGCGGCCGACGCTTGCCCGCTACCGGCTTCATGGCGGCTCCCGCCCCGGCATCCGGGAGGCCGTCGCCATCGGAGAGGCGCTTCGGGCGGCCGTCCAAGGTCGCCACGGGCGGCGACATGATGGTGCCGCCTCGCCCGTCTTCAGCGGAAGGGCGGGGGAGCGCCCGCGGGCCGATCAGCATCGGCACGCGCACTACATCGCCACGCCCGGCGCCGACGGACGCCGGATCGATCACCTCGTGGTCTGGGCACCCGAGGGCTTCGGACCAGCGGAGGTGGACAGCCTCGCGTCCCTGACGGAGATCCGCACGCGCGGACTCCCGGAGCCCCTGCGGATCGCGCTCACAGCCGTGGGCTCGACCGAGCTCGTACTGCCGGAGCTCATGGGCCCGAGCAGGCGCTGGACATCGCTGACCCCCTTTGGTCTCACGCGGCATCCGAAGCGTCGCGGCGGGCGAATCGTCGACGCACCCGAGGACCAGATCCGCCGGGAGCTCGCCCTGCGCGACCTCCCAGAGCCGGTCGAGATCGAGCTCGTGAGGGGCGGGTGGAGCGAGTTTCGGCGCTCGCGCATCTTCGACTCCCGCCTGGGTGCCCCACGGGTCGTCGGGGCGACGGTCCGCTTCGAGGAGGAATTGGGCGGGCCGATAGCTCTCGGTGCCCTCAGCCATTTCGGCCTCGGCCTGTTCCTTCCGGCATGAGCGGCGCGGGCAGCGCGGTTCCCGACCTCGTCCCCGCCCGCATGCTCAACGAGCACGTCTACTGTCCTCGCCTCGCCTACCTGGAATGGGTCAACCAGGGCTTCCAGGACAGCGCGGACACCGTCGAGGGACGCTTCGTCCACCGCAGGGTCGACCAGCCTCGTGGCCGCCCTGCTCATGTGGACGGCGAGGACGAGCGCCCGCCGAGCACGTCGGTCACCGTCGGCTCCGAGCGGCTCGGGCTGATCGCCAAGATCGATCTCATCGAGTCCGACGGCAAGACCGTCGTCCCGGTCGAGTACAAGCGCGGGCGACCGCGCGACGGCGACCCTCCGCTGTGGGAGCCGGAGCTCGTCCAGCTCTGTGCGCAGGTGCTGCTGCTGCGCGACGAGGGCTACACGGTGGAGCGCGCCGAGGCGTACTTCAGCGAGACGCGCACACGGCATCCGATCGCGATCAGCGATGACCTGGTGGCTCGCACCCGCGTGGCGATCGCCGAGTTGCGCACCACCGCCACCCAGGACGAGGCCCCGCCGCCGCTCGTCGACAGCCCGAAATGCCCTCGCTGCTCGCTCGTCAGCATCTGCCTGCCCGACGAGGTGAACACGCTGCGGGGCGCGCGCGAGCAGGCGCCCCGCCGTCTCGTGGCCTCCGACTCCGCCGCCACTCCCCTGTACGCATCGACGCCTGGATCTCGACTCTCGAAGCGGGGCGGTCGCGTCGTGCTGCTCGAGGATCGAGAGGAGAAGGCCTCACGGCGGCTGATCGACGTCTCGCATGTGTCCGTCTTCGGAAACGTGACCGTTGGGAGCGCGGTGTTACGTGCGTGCTTCGAGGCGGGGACTCCGGTCCTCTGGTTCACGGCCGGCGGATGGTTCAGCGGAGTCGCGACGGGGATGCCCTCCAAGAACATCCAGGTCCGCGTGCGACAGCACCGCGCATCAGCGGTCGGCTCGCCGGAGCTTGCCGGTGCCTTCGTCTCCGGGAAGATTCGCAACGCGCGGACGCTGGTCCGACGCCACAGCGACGGCAACGCAGCCCCGGCGCTCGCGCAGCTCGCTGCCCTCGCCCGCCAAGCCGGGTCGGAGCGCCGGCTCGAATCGCTGCTCGGCATCGAGGGAACGGCCGCCCGGATCTACTTCCAGCAGCTCGCGAAGCTGCTTTCGGGCCCGTTCGGCGGCTTCGACTTCGACGGCCGCAACCGGCGTCCGCCGCGCGACCGCGTGAACGCGATGCTCTCGTTCGTCTACGCACTGCTCTTGAAGGACGCCGTCGTGGCCGTCCTCGCCGCCGGACTCGAGCCGTACCTGGGTCTCTACCACCGGCCGGGATTCGGGCGCCCCGCACTCGCGCTCGATCTGGCCGAGGAGTTCAGGCCCCTGGTCGGCGACTCCGTGGTCCTGACCGCGATCAACAACGGTGAGGTCGGACCCGACGACTTCGTCGAGCGCGCCGGCGCGGTGGCATTGACTCAGGGCGGCCGACGTAGTCTGATCAGAACCTACGAACGCCGGATGGCGACCGAGCTCGTGCACCCGCTGTTCAAGTATCGGGCCAGCTACCGGCGGAGCCTGGAGATCCAGGCTCGGTTGCTCGCGGCTGTGCTGGTAGGCGACATCCCTTCGTATCGGCCTTTGACAACTCGATAGGACAGATGGCGGACCGCACGCGCTACCTGCTCGCGCACGACATCCGCCACCCGCGGCGCCTACGGCGGGTCCACAAGGTGGCCACGGGGTACGGAGAGCCGCTGCAGTACTCGGTCTTCGTGTGCGATCTCAGCGGGATCGAGCTGCTCGATCTCAAGACAGCTCTTTTCGCGGAGATGAACACGCGCGAGGACAGCGTCGGCATCTTCGACCTCGGGCCACCTTCGGGACGCGGCCTCCAGTGCATCGAGTTCATCGGGACACGGAGGCCGCTCCCGAGCGGTGAGGCGGCCGTGTGGTGACGCGAGGGCTGAGATCGTGCGCGATCCGCCGCGAGTGCTCGCTCTCTGCTTTCTCCTGCAAAAGGGGCAGATTCAGGTGCGAGGGGCCGCGGCGGACTGCCGTGCGGTCGGTTGCATGTCGACACCGCTCGAAACCCGCCTCAAAATGCCTGCAAACAGGCCATAGAATCTGCGAGCAGTCACCGGGGCTATCCCGCCCCGGCTCCGTTGAAGCACGGCCTCGAGCCGCTCGGCCAGCACGACGGTCATGTCACCGGGGCTATCCCGCCCCGGCTCCGTTGAAGCCCGACCACCCGGATCGTTGAGCGGTGGTGGGACCGGGTCACCGGGGCTATCCCGCCCCGGCTCCGTTGAAGCCACCCTCCCGACGACCGTGACCGCCGCCCTGGACGCGGTCACCGGGGCTATCCCGCCCCGGCTCCGTTGAAGCATGACCGCCGCGAGCACCTCAACCTCCTCCTTGACGTCACCGGGGCTATCCCGCCCCGGCTCCGTTGAAGCGTTCCCGTCGCGGCGGTGGTATCGGGCGCAGCCGAGTCACCGGGGCTATCCCGCCCCGGCTCCGTTGAAGCTCGAGCTCGTCGGCAGCCTCGCGTACCCACGCGACGTCACCGGGGCTATCCCGCCCCGGCTCCGTTGAAGCTACGCGGCCTGGGGGCGGGCTTCGGACGGTCCTGCCGTCACCGGGGCTATCCCGCCCCGGCTCCGTTGAAGCACCCAGTCCTTCGCGGTGGCGCGCGACACGTCCAGCGGGTCACCGGGGCTATCCCGCCCCGGCTCCGTTGAAGCCGGTTCGCCGGCCCCCGCTACCGCGCGAAGCTGATGTCACCGGGGCTATCCCGCCCCGGCTCCGTTGAAGCTCGTCCTGCCACATCTCCGGCTTGAGCGTGCGAATGTCACCGGGGCTATCCCGCCCCGGCTCCGTTGAAGCACGCCGAGCGTCTTCAGGTCGGCGGCGTGAGCGTGCAGTCACCGGGGCTATCCCGCCCCGGCTCCGTTGAAGCACCGCAGACGTGAACCGGCCGGGCAGCGACCGGACGAGTCACCGGGGCTATCCCGCCCCGGCTCCGTTGAAGCCGCCGGAGGCACACGGCGCTCCACCACCAACTCGCGAGTCACCGGGGCTATCCCGCCCCGGCTCCGTTGAAGCGCCAACGCAGCCTCGTACGGCTCCGGGATCCGCGGCGTCACCGGGGCTATCCCGCCCCGGCTCCGTTGAAGCCACTTCCGCCTCGGACGGCTCCTGTCGCGCAGGGATGCACGTCACCGGGGCTATCCCGCCCCGGCTCCGTTGAAGCGGCGCGGCTCGGTGCGGCTAGGCCGAGTGCCGCCGTCACCGGGGCTATCCCGCCCCGGCTCCGTTGAAGCGCGTTGTCCTCGTCGAGCTTGGCCGCGTCGGGGCTGTCACCGGGGCTATCCCGCCCCGGCTCCGTTGAAGCCCTATGTCTGTTTCTCGCCATAGGAATAGGTGCGTGGCGTCACCGGGGCTATCCCGCCCCGGCTCCGTTGAAGCTCCCGCTCCAACTCGCGCGCAGAATCATCAATCGAGGTCACCGGGGCTATCCCGCCCCGGCTCCGTTGAAGCCGCAAGTTCCGGATCATCGACGACGACGGCGCGATGTCACCGGGGCTATCCCGCCCCGGCTCCGTTGAAGCCGTGAGTGGAATAAAAGGAGCAGCCGTGACTGAAATCGTCACCGGGGCTATCCCGCCCCGGCTCCGTTGAAGCACGTCGAAGGTCGAGGCGAGCATCCGCACCGTGCTCGTCACCGGGGCTATCCCGCCCCGGCTCCGTTGAAGCAACATGCCCGCCTCGCTGCTCAACGCCCCGACCGGCGATGTCACCGGGGCTATCCCGCCCCGGCTCCGTTGAAGCGCGCGCGCCCCGGTCAGGTTGTGCTCGCCGAGAGCGGTCACCGGGGCTATCCCGCCCCGGCTCCGTTGAAGCATCGACATCGACGGCAAGTGCGCGGGCTGCGGCCACGTCACCGGGGCTATCCCGCCCCGGCTCCGTTGAAGCCGCCGCACGCCGTTGCTGTGGGCGAGCCCGGAGTGGTCACCGGGGCTATCCCGCCCCGGCTCCGTTGAAGCCCCGCGGCAGCCGCGGCGGCGGTCGTTCCGAGCGCGTCACCGGGGCTATCCCGCCCCGGCTCCGTTGAAGCTACACCTGCCCGCAGGGGCATACGTGCATTCCCGGTGTCACCGGGGCTATCCCGCCCCGGCTCCGTTGAAGCCAGGGTCTCTCCCGCGAGGTGCTCAACCTCGCCGGCGTCACCGGGGCTATCCCGCCCCGGCTCCGTTGAAGCCCTTGTCGAGCCCCCCAGGGGGAGCGGCCTCCGCCGCGTCACCGGGGCTATCCCGCCCCGGCTCCGTTGAAGCCTGTCTACCTGCAACAGTTCGACCACGCACGGGAACGTCACCGGGGCTATCCGGCCCCGGCTCCGTTGAAGCCGAGAGCTGTTCGGGGACGCCGTGTCGAACGACGAGTCACCGGGGCTATCCGGCCCCGGCTCCGTTGAAGCTGGAATGGCCGGCCGGTGTCCTACGCGAAGATCTTCGGTCACCGGGGCTATCCGGCCCCGGCTCCGTTGAAGCTCCCCCACCCCGCTCACGAGGAAGCCACCTCCTCGAGTCACCGGGGCTATCCGGCCCCGGCTCCGTTGAAGCGCGATCAGCGGGTGCATCCCCGTCGGCGGCATCGGCGGTCACCGGGGCTATCCGGCCCCGGCTCCGTTGAAGCTCACCGAGGCCAAGAATGCCATTGGCGCGGTCAACGCCGTCACCGGGCTATCCGGCCCCGGCTCCGTTGAAGCGACGAGGACTCCGACTACGGCGGGATGCTCGGCGACGTCACCGGGGCTATCCGGCCCCGGCTCCGTTGAAGCGTGGTATCTGCTGCGCTCTCCGTACTCCGTGTGAGCGCCTAGTCACCGGGGCTATCCGGCTCTGAAAGAAGACGGCGGAAGCCAGGTCCCGCCGCTACGCGGCACGCGGATCGGTGCGGCGTCGTTCGAGTCCCTCCTCGACCAGCCGCTGCACCGCATCGATCGGTGTGATGCCTCGCTCCCGGGCGATTCGCTCGAGCGCGGTGAGCTGGGTGCCGGTGAAGGGCACGGCCGGTCGCCTCCCAACCGGTCATGACATGCCACACGGCATCCTCTTCATGGTCTGGCTGGATGACGAGCTCGACAAACGGCTTCACCGCGACGGTAAGGCGCGCGCGCCACGCACTTCGCCCCTACGAAGAGAGGCGCCCCGGAGGGCGCCTCTCAATGCGTCAGATGCGGGCGGAGGCTACGACGTGGAACCGGCGACCGGCTCCGCCTGCTGTGCGCCCGGGGAGGTGGTCGAGGTGTACTCGAACTCCTCCTCGGCGCCGAACAGCGCGTCGAGCACCTTCTTGCGCAGGCCCTCGCTGAGCGCCAGCGCGAGCCCGGCCCCGACGAGGACGAGCAGCAGCCCACGGCCGCGGCCCTTCTTCCGCTTGCTCTTGCCGCGCAGGCTTTCGGCCGCCTCACGCAGGGACGACGCCGCCTCCTTCAGCTCCTTCTGCATCTTCTTGTCGTCCATGACCCGGGACGGGCCCTTGCCGTTCATGCGCGAATAGGCCTTGCGCGCCGACTCGAACGCCGTGCGCAGGTTGTCGCGCAGCTCGTCGTCGTCGACCAGACGCTGCACGTAGGGGTTCGAGCGAGCAGCCTTGCCCGCCGCGTACGCCCCGGCCCCGGCCTTCGCGACCTTCTTCTTCTTCGCTGCCATAGCTCTCCTCGGGGTCGGCTTTGCCTGAGCGCAACGATACCCGCCGGGCAGCGTCCGGTCACCTCCAACCTGGGGGTCAGGTCTTGCATTCCAACATCGTGATGTTGGAATGCAAGACCTGACCCCTACTCCAGGGCCTCTCTCAGCACCTTGTCGATCGAGTCCACGAACACGAAGTCGACCGCCTTGCGGAGGTTGGGCGGGAAGTCCTCGATGTCCAGCCTGTTGTCTCGCGGGGCGATGATGCGGGTGACGCCGGCGCGCTGCGCGGCGAGCGCCTTCTCCTTCAGGCCGCCGATCGGGAGAACCTGTCCGGTGAGCGTGATCTCGCCCGTCATCGCCACGTCGGAGCGCACGGGGCGCCCGGTGGCCAGCGAGACGATCGCCGTGGCCATCGTGATGCCGGCGCTCGGCCCGTCCTTCGGCGTGGCCCCGGCCGGGACGTGCAGGTGGAGATCGCGCTCTGCGAACCAGTCCGCGGGCAGGCCCTTGCCCCACTTGCCCATGTTGGCCTTGGCGTATGAGAGCGCGGCGGCCGCCGACTCCTGCATCACGTCGCCGAGCTGGCCGGTGACCTCGAGCTTGCCCTTGCCCGGGTAGGACGTGGCCTCCACGAACAGCACGTCGCCGCCGACGGGGGTCCACGCCAGGCCCGTGGCCACTCCCGGGGCCGACGTGCGCCGGCGCGACTCGGGCTGGACCCGCGGGCGTCCCAGCAGGTCCTTGACGGTCTTCGGGCGGACCGTGCGCTTGCGCGTGCGGGTGCCCTCGGCCACCTCGCGCGCGACCTTGCGGCACACCGAGCCCACCTCGCGCTCGAGCCCGCGCACGCCGGCCTCGCGCGTGTAGCCCTCGATGATCGCCCGCAGCGCGTCGTCGGTGAACTCGATCTTCGACTTCGTGAGCCCGTTGCGCTCGATCTGACGCGGCACGAGGTAGCGCTTGGCGATCTGCAGCTTCTCCTCCTCCGTGTAGCCGGAGAGGCGGATGACCTCCATCCGGTCCTGCAGCGGGCCCGGGACGCGCTCGAGCTCGTTGGCGGTGGTGATGAACATCACCCGCGAGAGGTCGAACGGCAGGTCGAGATAGTGGTCGCGGAAGCTGGAGTTCTGCTCCGGGTCGAGCACCTCGAGCATCGCGCTGGACGGGTCGCCGCGGAAGTCGGCGCCCATCTTGTCGATCTCGTCGATCATCAGGACGGGGTTGTTCGAGCCCGCGTCCCGCAGCGCGCGCGCGATCGTGCCGGGCATGGCTCCGATGTAGGTGCGGCGATGGCCGCGGATCTCGGACTCGTCGCGCACGCCACCCACCGACAGGCGCTCGAAGTTGCGTCCCATGGCCTTGGCGATCGAGCGGCCCAGCGATGTCTTGCCCACGCCGGGCGGGCCCGCGAAGCAGAGGATCCCGGCGCCGCCGCCGGGGTTGAGCTTCTGCACCGCGAGGAACTCGAGGATGCGGTCCTTCACCTGCGCGATGTCGTAGTGGTCGCGGTCGAGCTGGCGGCGCGCCTTCTTGAGGTCGATGTCGTCGTCGGTGGACACCGACCACGGCAGCGAGACGATCCACTCGAGGTAGGTGCGGATCACGCCGTGCTCGGCCGCCTGGGGCGGCAGCTTCTCGAGCCGCGACAGCTCGCGGTCGGCCTGCTTGCGCGCGTGCTCGGGGAGGTTGGCGGCCTCGATCTGCTCGGCCAGCTCGCGGACCTCGGCCTCGGTCTCGTCGAGCTCCCCGAGCTCCTCCTGGATGGCCCGCAGCTGCTGGCGGAGGAAGTACTCGCGCTGCTGCTCGGTCATCTGCGACTCGACCTGGGACTGGATCTTCGAGCCCAGCTGCACCATGTCGAGCTCTCGCGCCAGCACCTCGCTCAGGCGGCGCAGCCGCTTGGCCACGTCCACCTCCTCGAGCAGCGCCTGCTTCTCCTCCGTGGCGATGCGCAGCGACCCGGCGACGAGATGCGCCAGCTCCGCCGGGTCGTCGAGGTTGGCCAGGGCCACCTGCAGCTCCTCCGGCAGGTAGGGCAGCTCCTCGACGATCTGGCCGAAGGCGCCCTGCACGTTGCGGGTGAGCGCCTGCAGCTCGGGCGTCTCCTCGAGCACGTCGGGCGCCGGCTCCACGCTCGCGCTCAGATACGGGTCGGTGCCGACGAAGCCCGTGAGACGCACCCGCTGCATGCCCTGCACGAGGATCCGCAGTGAGCCGTCGGGCGCCCGCATCATGCGCGCGACCATGCCGGCCACGCCCACGTGGTGGAGGTCGTCCGGCCCCGGCTCGTCGAGGTCGGGGTCCTTCGAGGCCACCATCACCAGCATGCGGTTGCCGGCCAGGGTGTCGTTGACCAGCTGCACCGAGCGCTCCTGGCCCACCGCAAGCGGGATCAGCGTGTCGGGGAACGGAACGGTGTCGCGCAGCGGCAGCACCGGCAGCGCGCCCGGCAGGCGGCCGTCCGTGCTGGCGTCCTCGCCGCTTCCCTCGGGACGGAGGACGGGGACGTTCACTGTTCGGGGTGTATCGGGATCTGCCGCGCCGTCTCCTCCGGTGCGGCCAGCGGGATCTCGACCCGCAGGATCCCGTCCACGTAGGCGGCGCGGGCCTCGCCGGCCACCACGTCGGCGCCGAGCTCCACCAGCCGCCGGAACGGTCCCTGCTGCACCTCGACCTGCTGGTAGAGACGGCCCTCCGGATCCTGCCCGCGCCGCTCGCCCGCGATCAGGAGCTGGCGCCCGCGGATCTCGAGCGCCACCTCGTCAACGTCCACTCCGGCGAGCTCCACCTCCACCACCGCCCGGGCGGGCGCGCCCTGGTAGTACACGTCGACGCGCGGGGAGAAGCCGCGCCGCGGGGCCAGCCCGCTGCGCTCGAACACGTCGCCGAACAGCTCGTCGATCTCCCGGCGCATGCGCTCGAAGTTGGCGAAGACGTCTCTGTCGCGCGGCACGGGCGAAGTTATAGCTGCGCCGGGCCTATACCTCGTACACGGCGCCCTCGCTCGCGACGTCCACGGGAGCGCCGAAGGTCTCGGCGGCCTCGCGCCTGGCCCACAGCTCGTCCAGCTCGTCGGAGATGTGGGTGAGCACGAGCCGGCGCGCCTGGGCGCGGCGAGCGTGGTCGCCGGCCTCGGCCGGCGTGAGGTGGCCGCGCATGCCGGTGCGCTCAGGGCGCGGCAGCGTGGCCTCCATCAGCAGCAGGTCGGCGCCCTTGGCGAACTGGACGATCTCCTCGGTGGGGCTGCAGTCGGCCCCGTAGGCCAGGCGCCCCCCGCCGTTGGACGAGCTGGCGCAGATCGCGAACGTCTCGGTGAAGTGCGGGACCGAATGGAAGCGCAGGCGGATCGAGCCCACCTCCGGCACGCTGGCGGCGTCGTACTCCTCCACGCGGAAGGCGTTGTCGATCAGGTCCTCCTGGATCACCGCCGCGCACACCTGGCGGAACACGTCGGTGGCCCCCGGCGGCACGATCAGGCGCGGGCGCGCAGGGGTGTCGGTGCCGGGCCAGCGATCCACGGGCACGGGCTGCTGGCGCGGCGCGTACTTGAGGGCGCAGGCGAACGGGATGAGGTCGAGCACGTGGTCCGCGTGCAGGTGCGAGATGACCACCGCGTCGACGCGCGTGTAGTCGCGGAAGCGGCGGAGCTTGGAGAAGACGCCGTTGCCGCAGTCGATCAGCAGGCAGGCGTCGCCGTCCTCGAGCAGGTAACCGGAGCAGGCACCGCCGGCGTCCTGCCACGACGGCGACTTGCCGAGCACGGTGAGGCGCATCCACCGGGACTCTAACCCTGCCGCCGTGCCGGCGCGCCGAGAACGTGCGCAATGTCACGCAGCGCCTGGCAGGGCGCGGCGGGAGCGGTCAGCCCTCGGCCAGCAGGCTCGCGCGCCCGTGCTCCGGATCGGCCCGCAGCCCGGGGCCGGCCTGGGGGCGCACCGCGCGGGGGTCGAGCTCCTCGCCGCAGTGCGAGCACGCCAGGAACGGCTCCGTCTCGTGCCCGCAGTCCTCGTGGACGAGCGTGACCGGGGCCCCCGCCTCGCACGCGTACTTGTCTCCCCACTGCATGAGCGCGATGACGGCCGGGTAGAGGTCGCGGCCCTTCTGCGTGAGGCGGTACTCGTGGCGCGGCGGGCGCTCGCTGTAGAGGACCCGATCGAGGATCCCGTGCTCCGTGAGCCGCTCGAGCCGGTCTGCCAGCACGTTGCGCGCGATGCCGAGGTTGCGCTGCATCTGGTCGAAGCGCCTGACCCGGAAGAAGGCCTCCCGGATCACGAGCAGGGTCCAGGTGTCGCCCACGATGGCGACGCTCCTGGCCACCGAGCAGTTCTGGCAGGCGACCGCGTCTCGCTTCGAATCACGCATCCTCCCGGTCGATGATAGCGGCGTCAGTTGCGTAATGAAACCCACTCTTGTAGAGTCAGTTGCGTAATGCAACCCACCCACCGGACGGAGGACCCCATGACGCCCGAGTCGATCAACGGCCTGTCCATCCCGCGCGAGCTGGTGCTGGGCGTGCTCCGCGGCGAGGAGCGCGTGAGCGACATGCGCCGGCTGCGCGTGATCGCAGCGCTCGCGACCAGCGATCGGCGCGAGAGCGACCGCGACCCCGGCGAAGTCGGCGAGGCCGCGTGACCGCCTCCGCCGAGCGGGTCCGCACCCGCACGATCGCGTGGGAGGACCCGGTGGCCGCGTTCGAGCGGGGCCGCGAGCTGAGCGGCATCGACTACCTGCGCGCGATCATGGACGGCGAGCTGCCACCGCCACCCATCGCTGCCCTCATGGGCTTTGCGCCGGTTGAGGCCGAGGAGGGCCGCGTGGTGTTCGCCGTCGAACCGGGCGAGCACCACTACAACCCCATCGGCGTGGTGCACGGCGGCCTTGCCGCCACCCTGCTCGACTCCGCGATGGGCTGTGCCGTGCAGACGCTCCTGCCCGCCGGCGTGGGCTACACCACGCTCGAGGTGAAGGTGAACTACGTGCGCCCGATGACTCGCGACACCGGCCGCGTGCTGGCCGAGGCCACGGTGCTGCACCGCGGCGGCCGGGTGGCCACCGCCGAGGGCCGGGTGTTCGCGCAGGACACGGGCAAGCTGCTGGCCCACGCCACCACGACCTGCCTCATCCTCCCGTAACGACGCGGTGAACGTCCCGGAAGCCCCCGCTACACGTGGGTGCGCGGGACGTTCATGCTTGGCCGGGGGCGGGGCTAGAGCTCGCTGCGCGGGTAGGCCATGCCGGTGGCCACCGCGCGTCCGCGCAGCACCGCGGACTCGGTGACGTTCCACGCCCCGCTCTCGGCCTCGGCCGCCCTGGCCAGCGCCGCCTCCGACGCCAGCACGCGCTCCGGCCGCTCCTTGGCGAGCTCCGACAGCCGGGCCGCCTCGTTCACGGGGTCGCCGATGACGGTGTATTCGAAGCGGTGCTCGGCACCCACGTTGCCGGCCACGGCGATCCCCGCGGAGATGCCGATGCCGAAGTCGATCTCCGGCAGGTCGCGCGAGAGGCGAATGGCCAGCACACGCGCGCAGCGCAGGGCGTCACCCGCAGGGTCGTCACGCGGCGCCGGCGCCCCGAAGACGCAGAGCGCGGCGTCCCCCTCGAACTTGTCGACGAGCCCGCCCTCGGCCTCCACCACGTCCACCACCACGCGGAAGAAGCGGTTGAGCAGCCGCACCACCTCGGTGGGCGGCATTGCCATGGCCATCGACGTCGAGCCCACGAGGTCCACGAACAGAGCCCCGATCTCGCGCTCCTCGCCGCCGAGCCGCGTGCCGTCGCGCAGCGCCGCCCGCGCCACGTCCTCGCCCACCGAGCGCCCGAAGAGGTCGCGGATCCGCTCGCGCTCGCGCAGGCCCTCGGCCATGCGGTTGAAGCCGGCCTGGAGCTGGCCGACCTCGCTGCCGTCGTCCACAGCCACGTGGACGTCGAGGTCCCCGCCCTCGACGCGCTCGAGCCCCGCCCGCACGGCGGTCACCGGGTGGGCGATGGCCTTGGCTGCGAACAGGGTGGCCAGCAGCCCGGTGATGGACGCCACACCACCGAGGAAGACGACCGCGGCCGCCACGTATTCCGCATCCACGTCCGGCTTGGTGAGGCCCACGATCCCCACGACGAGCACTCCCAGCAGCGGCACGCCCGTGCCCAGGGCCCACGCCATCACGAGCCGCGCGCGCACCCCGGGCGCCACGGTCGCGCCGGCCGGACGGGCCGCGAGCGCGAGAGCGGTGATCGGGCGCAGGATGCGCTCGGAGACGAGGTAGATGAGGGCGCAGGTGGTCTCCCCGCCGAGCCAGATGGTCGCGCCCACCACCGCGCCGAACTCCCACGAGTGCGCGACGCCGTTCAAGAGTGCGAAGAGGACACCCGCCGCGGCCCAGCCGCTCGCCATGAGCTTCACGCCGTAGAGCGCGAGCCCCAGTGTGAGGCGGTGCTCGCGCTCATCCGGCGCGCGCCCCTCGATGAGCCACCCGAGCGCCGCGGGGAAGTGGCGGTTGGAGTGCCACGTGAGGGCGACTCCCTCCACGATGATCGCGATGGCAATCGCCAGCGCGTTGAACAGGACGAGGTCGGGCTGCTCGCCCTCGTCGATGAAGATCGGCGTGAGGAACGCCACCGAGGCGAACACAACTGCCGCGCCGGCGGTGCCGGCGCCCCAGCCCATCCATGTCAGGCGGAGCCGGATGTCGCGGACGAGGCCTTCGTGGCTCACGCTGCAACCGCCTCCCGCTCGCCCAGCACCACCCGGGCGCCCGCCGCCGGGCGGATGGTGATGTTGCGCCGCCGGGCCAGCTCGACGTCGCCACCGGCGGGGCGCAGGTCGCACTCCGAGAGCACGGCGCGGAGCACGACCTTCATCTCCAGCATCGCGAAGCTCGCCCCCAGGCAGCGGCGCCGGCCGCCGCCGAAGGGGATCCACGTGTAGGTGCCCGGCGACCCGTCGAGGAAGCGCTCGGGGCGGAACGCGTAGGGGTCCGGGTAGATGGCCGGGTCGTGGTGGATGAGGTAGGCGTTGGGCACCAGGCACACGCCCTCCGGGTATTGCCAGCCTCCCACCTCGATCGGCTTCGCCACCATCCGCGGGGCGTTGTTGGGCAGCACGGGGCGGCGGCGCAGCGTCTCGTGGATGGTGGCCGTGAGGTAGTCGTCGCCGTCGCCGTCGCCGATCTCGGCGCCCAGCCTGTGCATCACGTCGGGATGATGGGGAAGGCGGGAGAAGGCCCAGGCGAGTGTGGACGCCGTGGTCTCGTGGCCGGCCACCAGCAGGGTCATCAGCTCGTCTCGCAGCTCCTGCTCGGACATCGGCGAACCGTCCTCGTGGCGCGCCTCGAGCAACATCGCCAGGATGTCGTCACGCTCGCCGCCGGCCTCGCGCCGGCGCTCCTCGATCAGCTCGAAGATGAGCCTGTCCGCCTGCTCCTGAAGGCGCAGGAACTTGGCGAACGGGCCGATCCGCTGCCCCACCTTGGCCGCCAGGCTCTCCGGGGGCGGCGGCATGAGGCTGATCGGCTTGTCGCCGAACGCGAGGGTGGCCTGAAGCCGGTCGCGCAGCGCATCGAGCCGCGGGCCCGGATCGAGTCCGAAGACGGCCCGCAGGATGATCTCCAGCGTGAGCGCCTGCGTGCGCGGATGCAGCTCGATCGGCGCGCCGCGCGGCCAAGCCGCCACCTCGCGCTCGGCCACCTCCTCCATCAGCCCGGTGAGCCGCGCCATCTTCTCGCCGTGGAAGGCGGGGAGCATGAGCTTGCGCTGCTCCATGTGCGCGCCGCCGTCGAGCAGGATCACCGAGTTGCCGCCCACCACCGGCTCGAGCACCCGTGCCCCCTCGCCGGGGCGCAGCACGTCGGCCGGCGCCGTGAAGACCTCCTTCACCTCCGCCGGGTCGGCGAGCATCACGAACGGCGGAGCCAGCGGCAGGCGGATCGTGAAGCGCCTGCCGTAGCGGGCGCGGCAGCGCTCCAGGTAGGCGAGCGGCCGGGTCCAGAAGGCCATGCCCTGGACGGCGGACGGGTACGGCGGTCCCGGCGGAATGCCAGCGCGCAAGGCAACCTCTCCCTCGTCGCTCTCCTTGTTCAGGAGTGCCTACCCGCAAGGGTACGGCGACTGTGTGAGGCAGCGCACAGAGGCGTGTCAGACGCTCGCCCGCGGTGGGCTGAAGGCGTGCAGCGCGTTCGTGCGCTCGGTGCGGAAGACGAACGCCAGCTGACGCTCGGGCGCCAGCCCGCGCTCGGCGGGCCTGAAGGTCGGGCAGGGCCCGTCGCACTTCAGCGCACAGAGCATGTTCTGGTGGAAGAAGCAGTCCTTGCAGGTGACGCGCTTTGCCTTGGCCATGAGGGCCATCCTGCAACATTCGCCCCCCCTCTGCAGGGGCCGTTCTCGCAAATCGCAGCTTTTGGGTTTCCGACTTTCTCGCGGCCTTCGCACAGCTCCCGCTAGCTGCGATCTTTTTCTCGTCCGGGCGCGGGACGACCATGGGGCGAGGTGGATCCGAAGCAGCTCCCGCCGTGCGACCTCGTCATGAAGGGCGGGATCACCAGCGGGGTGGTTTACCCGGGCGCGGTAGCGGCGCTCGCGGAGCGCTACCGGTTCCGCAGGGTCGGCGGCTCGTCCGCCGGAGCCATCGCGGCGGCCGTGTGCGCGGCGGCCGAGTACGGCCGCCAGACCGGGCGCGGCCCCGGGATGCGCGTGCTCACCGAGATCGCACAGCGCCTCGGCGAGCCGGGCTTCCTGCTCGGCCTGTTCCAGCCTGCCCCGGGCGCCCGGCCGCTGTGGGAGGTGGCCATGGCGCTCGCCGAGCGGCGGGCGGCGGAGCCGGGCGCCCACACGCGCCGGCTCGCCCTGCGGGCCGCGCGGATGGCGCTCACCCGCCGCCGCAAGCCGCTGCGGCCGGCGGGACTCGCTCTGATCGCGCTCGCGGTGGCCCTGGCCGGCTTCGGCGCGGCGGGCGCCCTCAACCCGCTGGCCACGGTCCTGCTCGTGCTGCTCGGCCTGGTGGTCGTCGCGGCGCTCGCGGCCGTGGCCGCGGTGCGGGCGCTGCTCGAGCTCGGCCGCGAAGCGCTCGCCGCACTGCCGGACTCCGACTACGGCCTGTGCCCCGGCTCGCGGCAGCCCGGCGGCAGCGGCCAGGCGCTGGTGGAGTGGCTCCACGAGCGCATCCAGGAGGCGGCCGGGCGCACCACGGACGACCCGCCGCTGACCTTCGCCGACCTCGAGGACGAGGGCATCGGCCTGGCGATGACCACCACCGACCTCTCGTACGCCGCCCCGGTGTCGGTGCCGCTGCCGGCCCGCACCTACATGTTCCACCCCGACGAGATGCGCGAGCGCTTCCCCGGATCGGTGGTGGAGCAGATGATGGGCTCGCAGGAGGGGCCCTACCCGTGGATGCCCGACCGCGACCTCCCGGTGGTCGTGGGCGTGCGCCTCAGCCTGAGCTTCCCGCTGCTGCTCTCGGCCATGCCGCTGCACGCACCCCGGCACGAGCCCGCGGGCGTCACGCGCAACCTCTTCTCGGACGGCGGCATCTGCTCGAACTTCCCGATCCACTTCTTCGACGCCTGGTTCCCGCGGCATCCCACCTTCGGCATCGACCTCGTGGGCGATGCCGGAGCGCGGCCTCACCTCGGCGACCCGGAGCGGGCCGAGCCGCCGCGCTGGCGCGAGGTGGCCGGCCTCGGGGCGTTCGCCCGCCAGGTCAAGGACGCCATGCAGAACTGGCGCGACGCCGCGCAGAGCCAGCTCCCCGGGTTCCGCGACCGCGTCTGCCGGGTGCCGCTCGCAGCGGGCGAGGGCGGGCTGAACCTGCGCATGAGCCCCGAGCAGATCAGCACGCTCATCGCGCGCGGTGCCGAGGCGGGCCGGCTCCTGCGGGACGACTTCGACTCCGACCGCCACCGCTTCGTCCGCTACCTCACGCTGATGCAGCTCCTGCAGCGCAACATCGGCGCGCTCGGGGACCCCGCCGCCTTCGCCGACTTCGCGGACGAGCTCGCGGCGGGCGTGCCCGGCGTGGACGTGTTCCGCGCCGGCGGCCTCCACGACGCCGATTGGTGCCGGCGGGCGGCGGCGGCCACCACGGACCTCACGGGCTGGCGGCCCGAGGTGGACCTGGACGGCGAGGGCAAGCCGCAGCCGGTGCCGGACCTGCGCGTGGTCCCGCCCGCGTGAGGCCGTGGCTGCGGACAGCGCGCGGAAATCGAACTGGCGGTCGTAGCGCTGGAGCGGACGGTGGCAGCAGCAGCTCGCGCTCGGCCGCGGTCACGCCGCGACGCGCTGCACGTGCGCGCGCGTGACGTGCTCGGGCGACGGGCAGCCGCAGAGCGCCAGAGCGAGCTCGATCTCGTCCCGCAAGAGCTCGAGCACCCTCCGTACCCCCGGCTCGCCGCCGGCGGCCAGGCCCCACAGCACCGCCCGGCCGGCCAGCGCCGCGCGGGCACCCAGCGCCAGTGCCTTCACGACGTCGGTGCCGCGGCGGATGCCACCGTCCACGAACACCTCGCAGCGCCCGTCCACGGCCTCCACCACCTCGGGCAGGGCCTCGATCGTGGCCGCCACCGAGTCGAGCTGCCGGCCGCCGTGGTTGGACACCACGATGCCTTCCGCACCGTGCTCGCAGGCCAGCCGCGCGTCCTCCTCCGTCAGGATGCCCTTCACCAGCAGCGGCAGCCCCGAGGACGAGGCCAGCTCCTCCACGTCGCGCCAGGAGAGCGTCTGGTCGAGCATGTTGAAGACGTCGAAGATCGAGGCGGGCGCGGCCTCCCCCAGCGCCGCTGTGAAGCTCGGCACGCCGACGTTGGCGGGGATCTGGAAGCCGGTGCGCAGGTCGCGCTCGCGACGGCCCGGGCGCGGGGTGTCCACCGTGAGAACGAGCGCCTCGTAGCCGGCCTCGACGGCCTGATCCACCAGCGCCCGGCTGACGCCGCGGTCCCTGTAGACGTAGAGCTGGAACCAGCGCGGCGCGCCGGGCGCGGCCGCGGCCACCTCGGCCGGAGTGGCCGTGGCGATGGAGGAGACGCACATGAGCGTGCCCGCCGCCGCCGCGGCCCGCGCCGTTCCCTGCTCGCCGTCGGCGTGGCACATGCGCTGGATGGCGGTGGGCGCCACCAGCAGCGGCATCGAGACCGGCGTGCCCAGCACGGTGGTCGCCGTGGTGGTCTCGCTCACGTCCACGAGCATGCGAGGGCGGAGCTTCAGGCGCGCGAAGGCGTCCACGTTCTCGGCCAGCGTGCGCTCGTCGCCCGCGCCGCCGGCGAAGTAGCCCAGGGCGCCCGGCTCGAGGCAGTCGGCCGCCAGGCGCTCGTAGTCGCCGACGCAGAGGGGCTCGGGCATGACGGCCGCGAGCCTAATCGAGCAGGCGGCGAGCCGGTGAGCCGGCCGCGACGGCGGCCGATCCGCCATCGTTGGGGTGGTGACGCCCCGGGCCCGCGACATGACCGAGCTCGTGACCGGCGCCACCGGCTACGTCGGTGGGCGCCTGGTGGAGCGCCTGCTGGGCGAGGGACGTCGCGTGCGTGGGCTCGCACGCGATCCCTCGCGCCTCGCGGCCCGCGACGGGCTGGAGCCCGCGCGCGGAGACCTGCTGAGCGGCGAGGGGCTGGCCGAGGCCCTCGAGGGCTGTGCCACCGCCTACTACCTCGTGCACTCGATGCAGGCCGGGCTCAACGGCGACTTCGCGGGCCGCGACCGCGCCGCCGCGCGCAACTTCGGTGAAGCCGCGCGCGCCGCCGGCGTGGAGCGGATCGTGTATCTCGGCGGGCTCCTGCCGGCGGGCGGCCCGCACTCGGTGCACCTGGCCTCGCGGCTGGAGGTCGAGGAGATCCTGCTCGACGCCGTGCCCGGCTCCACCGCGCTGCGCGCCTCGATCGTGATCGGCGCGGGGTCGTCTTCGTTCCGCGTGCTCGTCCGGCTGGTGGAGCGCCTGCGCTTCCTTCCGTTCCCCGCCTGGCACGAGAACCGCACCCAGCCGATCGACGAGCGCGACGCCATCGAGTACCTAGCGCGCACAGCGCGGGTGCCGGAGGCGGCCGGCGAGTCCCTGGACATCGCGGGCCCCGACGTGGTCTCCTACGGCGCCATGATCGAGCGGATCGCCGACAGCCTGGGCGTGGCGCGCACCCCGGTGCGCCTGCGGGCGCGCCAGACCCCGGCCGCCAGCGCCGTCGTGGCCGCCGTCACGGGACAGCCGCTCGAGCTCGTGCGCCCGCTGATGGAGAGCCTGGAGCACGACCTGCTCCCGCGCGACGAGCGCGCCCGCGACCTGTACGGCATGCGGCCGCGGCCATTCGACCGCGCAGTCGAGCGCGCCCTGCGCGAATGGGAACAGGTCGAGGAGCTCGCCGCCCGATGAAGGTGGAGCGCGACATCGAGATCGACGCCGCGCCCGAGCGGGTGTACGAGGTGCTGATGGACCCGCGGCGCCTGGAGGATTGGGTGACCATCCACGCGGAGCTGAAGGCCGCGCCCCCGGGCGAGCTGTCGCAGGGCTCGGAGCTCAGCCAGTGCCTCAAGCTCGCCGGTCGCAAGTTCACCGTCCACTGGGAGGTGGTGGAGGACGACTGCCCCCGCCGCGTGGTCTGGGAGGGCCGCGGGCCGGTGGGCTCGAAGGCGCGCGTGGTGTACGAGCTCGAGCCCGGCGGCAACGGCAAGACGCGCTTCACCTACGCCAACGAGTTCTCACTCCCCGGGGGCGCTCTGGGCAAGCTCGGGGGGCGCGCGGTGGCGCCCACCTCGCGGCGCGAGAGCGAGCGCTCGCTCGCGAAGCTCAAGAAGCTGCTGGAGCTCTAGAGCCCCCGAAGCGCGTCGAACGTCCCGCGCACCCCCGTTTGAAGGGGGGTTCCGGGACGTTCATCGTCACAGGAGCTCGGTTATGCCCCGCGCGCCTATGCGGGCGAGGGTGGGCACGAAGTAACCGGCCTCGCGGACGCAGGCCAGGCACTCGAGCGCCGCTCCCCGGTCGAGCACGACGGCGTCCACGACCGGGCCCACTCCGTCGCCCGCCGCCCCGATCACGCGGCCCCGCGGGAAGAGCGTGTCGTGCAGCACGGCGCCGCACGTCTCGGCGTCACCGGTCACCACCACCACCGCCGCGGGCGCGCTCTGGGCGATCTCGGCAGAGGCGTGGCCGTCCGTCACCACGACCACGTGGGAGCCGCCCAGCTCGTGCACGCTCTCCACCACATCGGCGTAGTCACGTTCGGCAATCATCCGTGCAGCCTCATGTGCACCGATTACAGTTACCCTTCTACGCATAGTTCACTTTCAACTGTTCAGGAGTGCACATGGCGAACTTCCTCGCCGAGAAGCGCGCGGAGATCGACAGCCGGCTGAAGGAGCTTCGGCCACTGTATGAGGAGTATCTGATGTTGGAGCGCGCAAAGGAAGCGCTTGCCGGCGTGGACGGCGCCCCGCGCGCCCGCCGCGGAGGCGGCGGAAAAGGTGGCGGCCGGCGCCGGCGCGGTCGCCGGGGCGGCACCCAGGACGCGGTTCTCGCCCATCTGCGCCAGCACCCCGGCGCCTCGGTGCGCGAGATCGCCGACGCCCTCGGCATGAAGCACCCCAACTACCTCTACCGGGTGCTGCCGAGCCTGCAGGAGCAGGGCGCGGTCAAGAAGCAGGGCAAGGGCTGGGCCGCCGCCTGACGCACCTAGATCAGGCCGAGCTCCCGCACGGCGTCGCGCTCGGACTTCAGCTCGTCAACCGTCGCGTCGATCTTCGCGCGCGAGAAGTCGCTGACGTCGAGCCCCTCCACCACGGTGTACTCCCCGCCCGAGCAGGTGACCGGGAACGAGGAGATGATCCCCTCCTCAATCCCGTAGGCGCCCTGTGACGGGATGCCCATCGAGACCCAGTCGCCGTCCGGCGTGCCCAGCACCCAGTCGTGCACGTGGTCGATGGCGGCGTTGGCGGCCGACGCGGCCGAGGAGGCGCCGCGGGCGTCGATGATCGCCGCGCCGCGCTTCTGCACGGTGGGGATGAAGTCGTTCTCGAGCCAGTCGCGGTCCTCGCCGTGGCTCGCGGCATCCTGACCGCCCACCTTCGCGTGGAAGATGTCGGGGTACTGGGTGGCCGAGTGGTTGCCCCAGATGGTCATGTTGGTGACGTCGCCCACGGCCGCGCCCGCCTTCTTCGCGAGCTGCGCCTTGGCGCGGTTGTGGTCGAGCCGCATCATGGCCGTGAAGCGCTCGCGCGGGACGCCGCCGGCGTTTGACATCGCGATCAGGGCGTTGGTGTTGGCGGGGTTGCCCACCACCAGCACGCGCAGGTCGTCGGCGGCGCCCGCGGCGATGGCCTGGCCCTGGGGCTTGAAGATGCCGCCGTTGGCCTCCAGCAGGTCGCTGCGCTCCATGCCCGGCCCGCGCGGGCGCGCGCCCACGAGCAGCGCCACGGACACTCCGTCGAACGCCTTGTTCGGGTCGTCGCTGATGTCGATGCCGGCGAGCAGCGGGAAGGCGCAGTCGTCGAGCTCCATGGCCGTGCCCTCGGCCGCCTGCACGGCCTGGGGGATCTCCAGCAGGCTGAGGTGCACCGGCGTGTCGGGGCCCAGCATCTGGCCGGACGCGATGCGGAACAGCAGGGCGTAGCCGATCTGGCCGGCGGCGCCGGTGACGGCTACCCGTACGGGCTTGGATGCGTTCACGAGTTCATCTCCTCGATGACGGCGTCGGCGAACTGGGAGGTGCCGACGGCCGTCGGGTCGTCACGGGTGGGCTTGAGGTCGTAGGTGACCTTCTCGCCCTTGCGGATCACCTCGGCGATGGCCCCCTCCATCCGGTCGGCCGCCTCGGTCTCGCCGAGGTGGCGGAGCATGAGCATGCCGGACAGCATGAGCGCCGTCGGATTGACCTTGTTCTGGCCCTTGTACTTGGGTGCGGAGCCGTGCGTCGCCTCGAACATCGCGGCCTCGGTGCCGATGTTGCCGCCCGGGGCCAGGCCCAGGCCGCCGATCATGCCGGCGCCGAGGTCGGACACGATGTCGCCGTAGAGGTTGGGGAGCACGATCACGTCGTACTCCTCCGGCCGCGACACGAGCTGGTTGCAGAGGTTGTCGATGATGCGGTCCTCGAACTCGATGTCGGAGTAGTCCTCCGCCACCTTGCGGGCCACCTCGAGGAACAGGCCGTCGGAGAACTTCATGATGTTGGCCTTGTGCGCCGCGGTGACCTTCCTGCGGCCGTTGGCGCGGGCGTAGTCGAAGGCCGAGCGCACGATCCGCTCGGAGCCGAAGATCGAGATCGGCTTGACGGAGATGCCGGCGTCGTCGCGGACCTCCGCGCCGAGGCCCGCGAGCGCCTCGCGCAGCTTCGCGTTGTCGTCTGAGCCCTGCTCGAACTCGATGCCCGCGTAGAGGTCCTCGGTGTTCTCGCGGACGATGACGATGTCGGTCTCGGGGAAACGGGTCCGCACGCCCTCGTACGCCTTGCAGGGGCGGATGCAGGAGTAGAGGTCGAGCTCCTTGCGCAGCAGCACGTTGACGGAGCGGAAGCCGGAGCCCACGGGCGTGGTGGTCGGGCCCTTGATGCCAACCTTGTTCTCCTTGATGGACGCGAGGGTGCGGTCCGGGAAGGGGGTGCCCTCGTCGTTGTAGACGTCCTCGCCGGCGGGCTGCTCGTCCCACTCGAACCCGACGCCCGTGGCCTCGAGGACCCTGCGGGTGGCCTCCGCCAGCTCCGGCCCGGTCCCGTCGCCGGGGATGAAGGTCACTCGGTGCGCCATCGGTTCCTTTCCGTCTCGCTCGATCCGATCGAGCGAGGCAGCATACGGACCGGGCGACCAGCCCGACTTCCTCAAACCGGAGGGGCAAGCATCCTGCCTGGTGGTCGTACTGCGACAGCAGGGCAGGACAGTGCGGAATGATCCCGCGCCGCGATTCGCGAACCTCCCGCCCCTTTACGATGGGGCCATGCTCGGCGGCGGGTCCATCCAGCTGGCGCGTGTCTTCGGGATCCGCATCGGGGTGGACCCGAGCTGGTTCATCGTCCTCTTCCTCATCATCTGGTCCCTGTCGGGCAGCTATGAGGACGTGCTGCCCGGCGAGGGCAACTCCGCGTTCATGCTCGCCGTGGTCAGCGCGCTCCTGTTCTTCCTGTCGATCGTGCTGCACGAGCTGGGCCACGCGGTGGTGGCCATGCGCAACGACATCGGCATCGTGGGCATCGACCTGTGGCTGTTCGGCGGCATCGCGAAGATGCGCCGCGACGCCGACTCTGCCGGCGTGGAGTTCCGCATCGCCGCGGCGGGACCCGCGGTGACACTCTTGATCGTGCTCGTCTGCTTCGGGCTCGGCGTGCTCGTGAGCGGTCTCGACGGATTCATCGATGCGGTTGGCCTCGATCCCGACAACGGCTTCCAGGCCGTGCTCGGCTTCGTGGCCTACATCAACGCGGCTCTGCTCGTGTTCAACCTCATCCCGGGCTTCCCGCTGGACGGCGGCCGCATCGCCCGCGCGATCGTGTGGTGGCGGACGGGCGACCGCGTCAAGGCCACCCGCTTCGCCGCGCGGCTCGGGCGCGGCTTCGCCTACCTGATGATGGGCGTGGGAGTCTTCTGGCTGCTGCAGGGCGTGCTCATAGCGGGAGTGTGGATGATCTTCATCGGTCTGTTCATCAACCAGGCCGCCCGCTCGGCGGAGGTGCAGACGCGTATCACGAGCCGCATCGAGGGGCTGCGCGTGGGCGACGTGATGGACGCCGAGCCGGTGGCGCTCCCGCTGGAGACCAAGCTCGACCGCGCCCTGGACGAGTACTTCCTGCGCTACGGCTGGCCGTGGTTCCCCGTCACCGACCTCGACGGGCGCTTCGTGGGCTACGTCACCCGCGACGCGCTGGAGCGGGTGCCGGAGGACATGCGGCCCGGCTCGATGGTGGACGAGGTGATGAGCCGGGACGGCGGCAGCGTGAACGTGGAGGACCCGCTCGAGGCCCTGCTGGGCTCGGAGACGCTCCAGCGGCTCGGGGCGATCATGGCGGTGGACCGCGAGGGGATCCTGCGCGGGGTCGTGACGCTCGAGCAGGTACGCCGGGCACTGCGGCCCGCGAGCTCCGTATAGGGGTCAGCTTCGCGTTCGCATAGAATCGCCCGCCGCTCATGCCACAGCACGACATCCTCGTCATCGGAGCAGGACTCGCAGGCCAGCGCGCCGCTCTCGCCGCAGCGGAAGAAGGAGCTTCCGTCGGCATCATGTCCAAGGTCCATCCGGTGCGCTCGCACTCCAATGCCGCCCAGGGCGGCATCAACGCGGCGCTCAACCCGGAGGACTCCTGGGAGTCGCACGCGTTCGACACGGTCAAGGGCTCGGACTACCTGGGCGACCAGGACGCCATCGAGGTCATGTGCCGCGAGGCGCCGCAGGAGATCCTCGACCTCGAGCACCTCGGCGTGACCTTCCACCGCGACGAGCAAGGCCGCCTGGGCACACGCGCGTTCGGCGGCGCCTCCGCGGCGCGCACCTACTACGTGGCCGACATCACCGGCCAGGCCATCCTCCACGTGCTCTACGAGCAGCTCATGAAGCACGACGAGGTGTACCGCTACGAGGAGTGGTTCGTCACGCGCCTCGTGCAGGACGACGACGGCCGCACGGCCGGCTGCGTGTGCCGCAACATCCGCGACGGGCGCATGGAGCTGTTCTCCGCCAAGGCCGTGATCCTGGCCACCGGCGGCAGCGGGCAGATCTTCAACCCCACCACCAACGCCCTCATCTGCACGGGCGACGGCATCGCCATGGCCTATCGCATCGGCGCCCCGCTGATGGACATGGAGATGGTCCAGTACCACCCCACCACGCTGCAGGGCAACGGCATCCTCATCACCGAGGGCGCCCGCGGGGAGGGCGCGCACCTCTACAACGCCAAGGGCGAGCGCTTCATGGAGAAGTACGCGCCCAACAAGATGGAGCTGGCCTCGCGCGACGTCGTGTCGCGCGCCGAGCAGACCGAGATCAACGAGGGTCGCGGCTTCCCCGACGGCACCGTGGCCCTGGACATCACGGTCGTTCCGCGCAAGCGCATCCACGAGGCGCTGCGCGAGATCGTCAACGTCGGGCGTGACTTCGCCGGCGTGGACATCACGCGCGAGCCCATCCACATCAAGCCCGGCAACCACTACGTCATGGGCGGAGTCAAGACCGACGTGGACGGGCAGACGCCCATCCCCGGGCTCTACGCCGCCGGCGAATGCGCCTGCGTCTCGGTGCACGGCGGCAACCGGCTGGGCGCCAACTCGCTGCTCGACACCCTCGTCTTCGGGCGCCGCTCCGGCCGCCACGCCGCTCGGATGGCGCGCGGCATGGCGATTCCCGAGGCCTCGGAGGCCGCGCTGGCCGACGAGGAGCGGACGATGCGCGAGATTGTCGGTCGCGAGCGAACCGGCCGCCGCGTGTCGGAGATCAAGCGCGAGCTCGGCCAGACCATGGACAGGCACGTGGCCGTCTTCCGCGACGACGCCGGGCTGCAGACCGCGCTCGAGATCGTCCGGCGCCTCGAGGAGGAGGCCAAGACGGTCGCCATCGACGACAAGGGCAGCGTCTTCAACCAGGACGCCCTCGGCGCGCTCGAGCTCCAGTTCATGCTCGACAACGCCGAGTGCACCGTGCTCGGGGCCATCGAGCGCAAGGAGAGCCGCGGCGCCCAGTTCCGCACCGACTTCCCGGAGCGCAACGACGACGAGTGGCTCAAGCACATCGACATCACCAAGAACGGCGACGAGCCGGAGATCTCCTACTCCGAGGTCACGCTGACCCAGTGGGAGCCCGAGGAGAGGAAGTACTAGGGCCGTGGCCGATTACACCCTCAAGATCCGCCGCTTCGACCCCGAGTCCGGCGAGCCCGCGTACTGGCAGAGCTTCGACGTGGACCTCGCGCCGGAGCGCTCCGTGCTCGACGGCGTGCTGCGGGCGCGCGACGACGAGGACGGCTCGATCGGCATCCGCTGCTCCTGCCAGGCCGCCATCTGCGGCTCGTGCGCGGTCCGCATCAACGGCAAGACCGCGCTGGCGTGCAACACCAAGCTGTCGGACGCCCGCGCCGGCGCCAAGGCGGGCGAGATCGTGGTGGAGCCGATGGGAAACTTCCCGGTGCTCAAGGACCTGATCGTGGACATGGACGCCGTCCACTGGAAGAAGGTCCAGCGCGTGGTGCCGTGGCTGCTGCCCGAGGGCGACCCGCCCGAGCGCGAGTACATCGTGCCGCCCGAGTCGATGATCGACATAACCCAGTCCATGGCGTGCATCCAGTGCGGCGCCTGCGTGGGCGCCTGCCTCTCGCTCGAGGTGGACCCCGAGTTCATCGGCCCGGCGGCGCTCGCCAAGGCCTACCGCTTCGTGGGCGACCCGCGCGACGGCCAGACCGAAAGCCGGCTCCAGGACCTGGCCGAGGACCCGCACGGCATCTACGACTGCACCCACTGCTTCGCGTGCGTCGAGGTCTGTCCCAAGGACGTTGCTCCCATGGACCAGATCATGCGCCTGCGCCGCCGCGCCACCGGCGACTTCGGCATCAGGGATCAGAACAACGGCTACGGCCACGAGAAGGCCTTCGTCGACCTGATCGAGAAGTACGGCACCCTCCACGAGGCGCAGCTGCTGCCGCGCTCCTTCGGCCAGGGCAGCCTCGTCCGCTCGCAGCTCGACCCCAACTCGGTCAAGCAGCTCGTCACCGCCCTCCCCGCCGCGGTCAACGGGCTCAAGAGCGGCAAGGTCTCGCCGGTCAAGGCGCTCTGGCACCACAAGCTGCCCGACCAGGACCAGGTCCGCCGCATCTACAAGGAGATCGAGAGCAAGGACGAGCGCCTCGAGCTCAACCTCTACATCGTCGGCGAGTCCGGCGGCGAGGAGGAGGGCGCGATGGCCGAAGGGAGTCAGGAATCGTGAAGGTCGCCTACTGGCCTGGCTGCGTCTCGCGCGGCTTCACCCCGGAGCTGCACGGCTCGATGGCGCTGGTCGCCCCCAAGCTCGACATCGAGATGGTGGAGCTGGACCGCGCCAACTGCTGCGGCGCCGGAGTCATCGCCGAGCACAACCAGGAGCTCGTGGACACGCTCAACGCGCGCACGTTCGCCATGGCCCAGGGGGTCGAAGGCGCGGCGGGGATGATGAACATCTGCTCCACCTGCCAGGGAGCGCAGACCGAGTGCCGCGAGCGGCTCGACGCCTCGACCGATTACCGCTCCGGGGTCAACGAGCACCTCAAGCCGGAGGGCCTGTCCTACGAATCCAACGGCGACTGGTGGAACAAGAACTTCCTCTGGCTGCTGGTGGAGGAGATCGGCCTCGACACGCTGCGCGAGCGCGTGGTGCGCCCGCTCGAGGGGCTGCGCATCGCGCCCTTCTACGGCTGCTACATCGTCCGCCCCACCCGCCGGCTCGGCTACGCCGACCACCCGGAGCGCGACAGGTACATGGAGATGGTCATCGAGGCCATCGGCGCCAACCCGGTGGACTACGCGGGCAAGCACAAGTGCTGCGGCTTCCCGCTCATCACCATGAACCGCACCACCTCGCTGCGCCAGGCGGGCCGCCACCTCGCCGACGCCATCGACGCCGACGCGGACTGCCTCGTGACCCCCTGCCCGCTCTGCCACCTCAACCTGGACCTGCAGCAGCCCGACGCCGCCAAGTACGTCGAGCGCGACCTCGACATCCCCGTGCTGCACCTCCCGCAGATGGTGGGCCTGGCCCTCGGGCTCGAGCCCAAGGAGCTGGGGATGAACAAGCACGTCGTGAAGACCGGCGACGTGCAGCGCAAGGTCGCGGCGCTGGCCGCCGCCTAGCGCCTCCGCCCGCTCTGTCTCCGAAAACGAGAAAACCGGCCAGTGGCTGGCCGGCTCTCGCGTTGCGTACCCCACTCCGCCCTGGGAAACTGTGGAAGTCCGTTTCCTACCCCCTGCGTCTGGCCCGGCCAGCTTCCCAACCACCGGGTTCGCACATGGTGCACGGCGGCGGGAACCAGCGCTTCCCCTCACGCGAGGGAAATTGGGAGGAGGTGACGGGGGAGTTGCAGTTCACCCTTCCATCCCCCGCCCTCCCCCTTACTGCTGTACCCTGGCCCGCATGGACCGCACCCCCGTGAGCGTGGTCACGGCGTCTTTCGAGGACCTCGTGGCTGTGGGCCTCCGCGAGCTCGTGAACGCCGATCCCAACCTCGAGCTGGTGGCGGCCGGCGTACCGCTGGAGGGCATCGAGGACGCTCTCGGCAAGCTCGAGCCGGCCGTGGTGGTGCTGAACTTCGGCTCTCTCCCCACCCCGGCGTCCGTGTACCAGCTGCACCAGGCCCGCCCCGACACCCGGATCGTCGTGCTGGCCAACCGCCCGACCGCCGCCGAGTGCAACCAGATGCTGTCCTTCGGCGCCACCGCCTGCATCTCCAAGGAGACCCAGGCGCGCGACATCATCAACGCGATCCACCTGGCGTCACGCGGGATGCACGTGCTCCCGCGCAGCGCGAGCCTGAAGGGCGTGGGCGAGCGCCTGGACATCGGCGGCCCCGACGTGCTCACCCCCCGTGAGGCCGACGTGCTCGAACTGCTCCAGGAAAGCCGGACGAACGCGCAGATCGCACACGCGCTCTCGATCGGGGTCGAGACCGTGCGCACCCACGCGCGCAACATCTACCGCAAGCTGGGCGTGGCGTCGCGCCGCGAGCTCGCCACGCTCGGGCGCAACGGCGACCGCAACTCGGGCGAGCAGCGCTCCGCCGAGCCCGGCCAGGCCCAGCGCTAGCGCGAAGCCGCGGCCGCGCCGCGCACCAGGCTGCGCTGCACGAGCAGCTCGGCGAGCTGGATCGTGTTGAGCGCGGCGCCCTTGCGGAGGTTGTCCCCCACGATGAAGAGGTTGAGGCCGCGCTCGTGCGAGGGGTCGCGGCGGATGCGGCCGACGAGCACCTCGTCGCGGCCCGCGGCCTCGATGGCGAGCGGGTAGATGCCGTCTGCCGGGTCGTCGAGCACGCTGAGCCCGGGCGCGGCCGACAGGAGCTCGCGGCACTCCTCCGGCGACAGCGGCTCGCGCGTCTGCACGTTCACCGACTCCGAGTGGCCGACGTAGACCGGCACCCGCGTGCAGGTGGCCGAGACGCCCAGTGAGGGCTCACCGAGGATCTTGCGCGTCTCGTTGACGAGCTTGTGCTCCTCGTCGGTGTAGTCGTCGCCCTCGGGGAAGCTGCCGGCCTGGGGCAGCACGTTGAACGCGATCCGGTGCGGATACACGCCGCGGTTCTCGGCCTGCTGCCCGTGCAGGAGGGCGTGCGTCTGGTCGCGCAGCTCGTCCGTGGCCTTCTGCCCGGTGCCGGATACCGACTGCATGGTGGTGATCACGAGCCGCTCGATGCCCACGGCGTCGAGGATGGGCTTGAGCGCGACGACCATCTGCATGGTCGAGCAGTTGGGGTTGGCCACGATGCCGTTGTGCTCGTCGAGCGCCTCCGGGTTGACCTCGCTGACCACCAGCGGGACGTCGTCCTGCATGCGCCAGCGCGACGAGTTGTCCACCACGACGGCGCCGGCCTCGGCGAAGCGCGGCGCCCACTCGCCGCTGGTGCCGCGGCCGGCGGAGAACAGCGCGATGTCGAAGCCCTCGATCGTCTCGCCGGTCAGTGGCTGGACCGTCATCCCGCGCAGCTCGCGCCCGGCCGAGCGCTCGGAGGCGAACGGGACGATCTCGTCCGCGGGGAAGGAGCGCTGCTCGAGGATGTCGAGCATCACCGAGCCGACCGCGCCCGTGGCCCCGACGACCGCGAGCCTCATGACACCACCGGCCGGTGGTGGCCGAACGGGTCCTCGCTCTGCACCGCGTCGGCGTCGAGCCCGAACGCGGTGTGCAGGCTGCGCACGGCTTCGGGCACGTCGGCCTCCGCCACCACGCAGGAGATCTTGATCGGGGAGGTGGAGATCATCTCGATGTTCACCCCGGCCTCGCCGAGCACGCTGAACGCCTTCGCGGCCACACCCGGGTGGCTCTTCATCCCCGCTCCCACCAGCGAGACCTTGCCCATGCCCGGATCGCTGGCCACCTGGCCGATGCCGAGCTCGGCGCCCAGCGGCTCGAGCGCGTCGGTGGCAGCGCGGAGATCGGCGCGCGGGACGGTGAACGACATGTCCGCGCGGGCGCCCTCGGACATGGGCTCGTTCTGGATGATCATGTCGACGTTCACGCTGGCATCGGCGAGCACGGTGAGCACGCGCCCGGCCACGCCGGGATGGTCCGGCAGGCCCGTGAGCGTGATCCGGGCCTCGTCGGTGGAGTGCGTGACGGCGGTGACGAGCGGGCGTTCCATGGTCTCCTCCTCGGTCACGACGAAGGTACCGGTTCCGCCGTCGAAGCTCGATCGGCAGTGGATGCGGACACCGTGGTTGCGCGCGTACTCGACCGAGCGCAGCTGCAGCACGCCCGCGCCGGACGCGGACATCTCGAGCATCTCCTCGAACGAGACCATGGGGATCTTGCGGGCGCCGGACACGATCCGCGGGTCCGCGCTGAACACGCCCGCGACGTCGGTGTAGATCTCGCACACGTCGGCCTCGAGCGCCGCCGCCAGCGCCACGGCGGTGGTGTCGGAGCCGCCGCGGCCGAGCGTGGTGACGTCGTAGGCGGTGGACACACCCTGGAAGCCCGCCACGAGCACGACCTTGTCGTCGTCGAGCGCGGCGCGGATGCGATCGGCCTTGACCTCCACGATCTTCGCCTTTGTGTGCGAGGTGTCGGTGACGATGCCCGCCTGGGAGCCCGTGAGCGAGATGGCCTGGTGGCCGAGGTCGTTGATGACCATGGCGGCGAGGGCGCAGGAGATGCGCTCGCCCGTCGAGAGCAGCATGTCCATCTCGCGCGGGTGCGGGCGCTCGGAGACCTCGAAGGCCATCTCCACGAGCTGGTCGGTGGTCTTGCCGCGCGCGGACAGGACGGCCACGACGCGGTTGCCGGCCTCCCGCTGGGCCACGATCCGCCGGGCCGCGTTCTTGATGCGTTCCGCATCCGCGACGGAGGTGCCGCCGAACTTCATGACGACGGTCTCGGCGAGGCCCTGGGCGGCGTCCGGCATAGCGACGCAGGATAGCTTTCAGCCCTTGCCTCGCCCTCCTGCCCGTGTCCTCCTGTTCGCCCTCGTCGCCGTGGCCGCGATCGCTTACGCCGTGTGGGACAACGCCCGTGACGAGGCCCCCGCGCCCCTGCCCCCCGAGGCCTCGGGCGGGGGCTCCGGGCCGCGGGAGCGGACGTCGTTCCTCGCCCGGATGATCCCGCCCGAGGCCGCCGACCGCCGCTCGGGCGCAGGGCGGGCGCCGCGCAACGTGGGCGAGCTGGCGCGCCGGCTGCCGCTCGAGCGCAAGGTGGCGCAGCTGTTCGTCTGGGGGTTCGAGGGGCAGGACCTCACCGACCCGATCTACGAGCGGCTGCGCGCGCTGGACCTGGGCGGCATCCTCATCCGCAGCCGCAACTACCTCGGGCCGGCGCAGCTCGCGGCGCAGTCCGGCGAGGCCGTGGTGATCTCCCAGCAGGAGGGCCACGTGCCGCCGTGGGTGTTCGCGTCCCAGGAGGGGGCGGAGTTCTCGAGCTTCCCCGACCTCCCCCCGAGCGGGGCGCCCGCCGACTACGAGACACCGGAGGGCGCCGCCGCCGCGGCCGGTGAAGCGGCGGATGCACTCCGCCCGCTCGGCGTGACCGCGCTGCTCGGACCCGTGCTCGACGTGGGGACCGAGGACGGCGGCGCGGTGGGCGCGCGCGCCTTCGCCGACGAGGCAGAGGCGGTGGCCGCATACGGCCGCGACGTGATCGAGGAGTACGCGGAGGCGGGCGTGCTCGCCGCGCCCAAGCACTTCCCCGGCCTCGGCGCAGCCAACCAGGACACCGCTGCGGGCCCGGCCAGCGTGGGTCTCACCGTGGACGAGCTGGGCAGGCGCGACCTCGTTCCCTTCCGCGCCGCGGTGCGCGCCGGGACGCCGGCCCTCACCATCGGGCACGGGCTCTACGCCACCGACGACTTCGTGACACCGGCGTCGCTCTCGCCCACCATCGCGGACGAGCTGCTGCGCGGGCGGCTGCGCTTCCGCGGAGTCGCCGTGACCGACGACCTGGCCGCGCCCGCCGTGACCGCCGTGATGTCGGTGCCGGACGCCGCCGTGGCGGCGCTGGACGCCGGCGCGGACCAGCTCGTGATCTCCGGCCCCCTCGGCGAGCAGGAGGCGGCCTACACGGCGGTGCTCAACGCCGTGCGCCGGGGCGACGTGTCGGTGCGGCAGGTGGACGTGGCGGTCACCCGCATCCTGAGCGCCAAGCGCGACCTGGGGCTGATCGCCGAGGATCGGGCCGCCGCCCCGGCGCAGGGTGCGCAGCCGGGACCCTGAGGTCGGCTGGACCGAGCGCGACTACCGGCGCCGGCCTGAGGGCAACTCCGGCCGGCGTGCGCGCCGCGCCACCGCCCAGGGGCTGAGGTACCAGAGCCGGTCCGCGCCGGCCCAGGCCGCGAAGCACAGGCCGCCGACCGTGCCCGTCACGGTGAGCAGCACCCCGGCCGCGGCTGCCGCGGCCACTCCGTCGCTGCCGAGGATGAGCACCGCGGCCGCGGCGCCGACGCTCGGACCGACCGGAAGCTGACCGAGCGTGACCAGCGCGATCAGCACTGCGATCGCATCGAAGAACGAGGCATCCACGCCCACCGCGTGCAGCAGTATCCAGTTGCGGAAGATCTGCGCGAACACCGCCACCAGCACGTAGCCGATCACGCGGCCTCCACCCGACAGGCTGCGGAGCACCGCCAGGCCCAGCCACAGCTCGCGGCCCTTGCGGGCGGCGAGATGCCGCAACCCCGCGCTGGCCGTCCCGATCACCGCAAGGCAGACGATCGGCAGCCACCACGGCAGGCCGAGCGGCCCGACCAGGGTGAACGACGTGAGCGCCGCCAGGGTCGCCTCGACGGCGAGGATCGGGAACTCCGCGGCGATCAGCGTCGGCACCTGCGGGCTGACCTCCGGGGACGAGCGCCGCAGCGCGGCGATCCGCGCGGCGACTCCGAGATGCCCGTTGATCACGCCGCCCAGGACCTGCATGCTCGATGCCCGGTAGAGCACGCGGCGGGCGACGGTCCCGCCGGCGGCCTCGATGGTCAGATGCCACGCCTCACTGCGCGCGACCAGCGCGACGATCTGCAGCAGCGCGGTGAGCGCGAGCACCCCGACGGCGGCGTCGGAGAGGGCGGTGGCGAACTCGTGGCGGCGCCCGGCGAGGAGATACGCGAGCAGCCCCGCCGTGGCCAGCGAGCCCACGACGGTGATGAGCGTGCGGTGGCGGCGACCGAAGGTGCGAACGCGGGCCGTCAGCTCGGACAACCGGCCCGCCGCCGGCCGCGGTCTCGCCGAGAGCTCCTCGGCCATCGCAGCGAAGCTACCAGCCACCGGCGCGCGAGGGCGCCTGGCGCGGCGCGCGCCCGACCAGCCCCGCGGCCACTGCCGCCGCTGCCGCCGCTAGCCCGACCCACGCCCCGACGCGGCGCTCCACAGGCACGTCGAGCCCGTCGAAGTCGAAGCCGAAGTCCGGTGGCAGCACAACCCGAGCGGCCACGAGCGCCAGGGCGAGCGCGGCGAGCGGCGCCGACCCCGCCGCGCGCCCGTCTGCCCGCACGCTCACGAGGTTGAGCGCCGCGAGCACCACCGCAGCCCGCAGCCAGAAGCTGGCGTCCCAGCCGTTTGGCTCATAGGCGCCGAGGCCGTACCACGGGAGCAGGAGGATGGACGCGGCGAGGAGCCCGCTCGAGGCGAGCGCAGCCCGGCGCGCCCAGGTCAAAGCGCCCTGCGCCCCTGGAACGCCTTGCCCAGCGTGATCTCGTCGGCGTACTCGAGGTCGGCGCCCACCGGCAGACCGCTGGCCAGGCGGGTGACCGCGGCGTCGGGCGCGCGCTCGCGCAGCACGTCGGCGATGTAGAGCGCGGTGGCCTCCCCCGTCGTGGTGGCATTGGTTGCCACCACGACCTCGCGGACGCCGCCGGCCTCGACGCGGCGGACGAGCTCCTCGATGTGGAGGTCCTCGGGATCGATGCCGTCGATCGGGGAGAGCGCCCCGCCGAGCACGTGGTAGCGGCCGTGGAACTCGTTCGTGCGCTCGATCGGGATCACATCGCCGGGCTCCTCCACCGCACACAGCACCGCGCTGTCGCGGCGCTCGTCCTCACAGATGCGACAGCGCGGCCCCACGGCCAGGTTGAAGCAGACCTCGCACTGGCCCACCGTCTCCTTGACCTCGCGGATGGCGTCGGCCAGCGGCAGCGCCTGGTCGGGCGGCATGCGCAGGATGTGGAAGGCCAGCCGCTGTGCGGTGCGCTGGCCCACCCCGGGCAGGCGGGCGAGCTCTGTGATCAGGCGGTTGACAGGGGGTGCAAACACGGACCAGGCAGCGTACAGTCGCCGTCAGCGATACCCAGGGGGGTGCAACATGACGGATGTCGTCGAGTTCAAGCAGCGCAACCGGGCGACGTGGGCGGCGGGCGACTTCGACGTGATCGCGGAGCGCATCTGGAAAGTCGGTGCGAGCTGCGTGAAGCATGCGGGCGTCCGCGAGGGGGACGACGTGCTCGATGTGGCCTGCGGCACCGGCAACGCCGCCCTTCGGGCGGCCCAGGCCGGTGGGCGTGTGACGGGCGGGGACCTCACGCCGGAGCTGTTCGAGGCCGGGCGCCGCCGAGCCGCGGCGCTGGGCGTGGAGGTGGACTGGGTTCAGGCCGACGCCGAGGACCTTCCGTTCGAGGACGCCGCCTACGACGCCGTCCTCTCGACCTTCGGCTGCATGTTCGCGCCGCGTCACGAGCTCGCGGCCGGCGAGATCGCTCGCGTGCTCAGGCCGGGCGGCCGGATGGCACTGTGCAACTGGACTCCCGAGGGCGAGATCGGCGACTTCTTCCGCACCATCGGCGGGCACATGCCGCCTCCCCCGGAGTTTGCGCAGCCGCCGCTGCTGTGGGGCACCGAGGACCACGTCCGCGAGCTCTTCGACGGCACCGGCATCCAGCTCGAGTTCTCGCGCGAGGAGGCGGTCATGGAGTTCGGCTCTGCCGAAGAGGCAGTCGAGGAGTACGAGACCAAGTTCGGGCCGGTGGTCATGGCCAAGGCCGCACTGGAGGCCCAGGGCGCCTGGGAGCCGCTGCGCAACGACCTGCTCGCGCTGTTCCGCGATTCGCGCTTCGAGGCCGAGTACCTCGTCGTGCGCGGGACGAAGAGCGGCTAGAGGCCCGGCAGGCCCAGCCCGCCGAGGCCGCCCACGCCGCCCGCCCCGCCCGCGAGCGGGCCGGCGGCCGCCTCCATCTTTCGAGCGGCCAGCTCCTGCGCCGAGCGCAGCGCCTCGTTGGCGGCGGCGAGCACCATGTCCTGCAGCATCTCGACGTCCTCGGGATCCACCGCGTCGGGGTCGATCGCAACGTCCTTGAGCTCGAGGTCGCCGCTCACCTTCACGGTGACCATCCCGCCGCCCGCGCTGGCCTCCACGACCTCGTGCTTCAGCTCCTCCTGGGCCTTGGCCATCTCGGCCTGCATCTGCTGGACCTGCTTCATCATCTGGTTGAGGTTGGGCTGCTGCGGCACGGTCAGGCCTCCGGTTGGTCAGGGTCGTCGTCGAGGATCTCGGTGGCGCCGAAGTCGCTGCGCAGGCGCTCCAGCAGCTCGGCCTCGCTGAGCGCGGCGGGGCGGGCGTCGGGCGCCGGCTCGCCGCCCAGCTCGCAAAGCGGGTCCACCGCCTGGCCGGTGAGGCCCTTGATGGCGCCGTGGAGCAGCTCGCGCTTGGACTCGACCTTCTTCTTGGCGAACTCCGAGCCGGTGGGGAAGGCCACGATCAGGCGGCTGCCCTCGAGCGTTGCCGGCCGGCCCTCGGCCAGCGACGCGCCGATCAGGCCGTTCTGCTCCATGACGGCGTCCACCACGGCGGGCCACAGCGTCACGAGGCGGTCGAAGTCGAGCACGGGCGCGGGCGACTCCTCCGGGGCGGCCTGCGCCACGGCCGCCACCGGCTCGGCGGCGGGGCGCTCGGCACGCGGCGCGGGGGCCTCCGGCCGCGACTGAGGCCGCGACGCCGGCTCGGCCGCCGGCGAGGCGGCGCGCTCGCGCTCATGCTCGGCCTCCGGCTTGGGCGCCGGCGGCGGCGCGGTGGGGGGCGCCACGGGAGCGCCGCCACCCTGCGCGAGCCGCTGCTCGAGCTGCTCGATCCGGAACATGAGCGCCTGCATGGTGAGGTCCGCCTGCGGCTGCGCCGCCTTGAGCAGGGCGATCTCGAGCTGGATACGCGGCTCGGCGCCGTCCTTGACCTTGCCGAGGGCGTCGGCCAGCAGGTCGATGGCGCGCACCACCTCGCCCTGGGCGAGCCGCTCGGCCTGGCCGGCCAGGCGGTCGGTGTGCTCGGCCGTGACGGCGAACGAGTCGGGCACGTCGCCGAGCGTCTGGACCACGAACAGGTGGCGCAGGTGGGCGGCGAAGTCCTTCATGAACTGGACGTAGTCGCGGCCGGAGGCGGCGAGCCGCTCGACGGCGAGAAGCGCGGCCTTGGGATCGTGCGCGCCGAGGGCGTCGGCGGACTCCAGCACGAGCTCGGCATCGGCCACGCCGAGCACCTGGAGCACGTCGTCGAGCTGGACCTCCTTGCCCCCGTAGGTCACGAGCTGCTCGAGCGTGCCCAGCGCGTCGCGGAAGCTGCCGGCGGCGTGCCTTGCCAGCAGGCCGACCGCGGCGTCCGGCAGCCCGATCTCCTCCTCCGCCGCCACCTTGCGCAGCACCCCCGCGATCTGCTCCAGCGAGGGCCGGTGGAAGTCGAAGCGGTGGCAGCGGTCCACGATCGTGGCCGGCACCTTGTGCGCCTCGGTGGTGGCGAGCACGAAGACCACGTGCGCGGGCGGCTCCTCGAGCGTCTTGAGGAACGCATTCCACGCCGCGGTGGAGAGCATGTGGGCCTCGTCGAGGATGTACACGCGGCTGCCGCCGCCCATCGGCGCGAGCGCCACGTTCTCGCGCAGCTCGCGGATGTCGTCCACCGAGTTGTTGGACGCGGCGTCCATCTCCACCACGTCGAGCGACGTGCCGGCCATGATCGCCTTGCAGGACGGGGCGTCGGCGGGGAAGTCCGCGCTGGGCCCGCCCTCGGCGTTCAGCGCGCAGGCAAGGAGCTTCGCCGTGCTCGTCTTGCCCGTGCCGCGCGAGCCCACGAACAGGTAGGCGTGATGCACCTTGCCGAGCCCGATGGCGTTGCGAAGCGTGCGGACGATGTGCTCCTGGCCGACCACGTCCGCGAAGGTGCGCGGGCGGTGACGGCGGTAGAGGGAGAGCATCGGGGCATCGTAGCCGCGGGCTCCCCCGGCGAGGACTACGACCGCGGAGCGTGCGGCTCGCGGGCCGCCGAGCCCGAGTCCTCGGCTCCCTCCGACTCCGCCAGGTAGCTCTCGCCCTGGGTGAGGATGACGGTGAGCCTGCGCACGAGGTCGAACACCCGGACCTGCCCCTCGCGCACGCGGGTGATGGTGCCGTTGCGGCAGTCCCGGGTCAGCCACTCGGTGCCGCGCACCGTCGAGGCGCTGTAGTTGCCGCGGGTGCGGAAGTTGGCGTCACCGTCGGTCTCGCCCCACAGCCTCTGGTCCTCGTCCCGGCACTCGTGCTCCTCGTCGCCACGGTGGGTGGCGGGCAGCATCGCCGGCTCATCGAGGTCGTCGCTCTTCAGGCGCAGCTCGGTGACCGGCGGCGTGCCCAGCTCCTGGGTGAGCACGAAGATGCCGTCGTGGAAGTCGCCCGTCTGCAGGGCGCCCGTGCGGTCCTTCACGGTGGTGATCCGGACCTCGCCCCGGCGCGTGTCGATGGTCGAACCCAGCGGGATCTCGACCGGGCCCGTGAGCTTCACGAGCTCGCCCGAGGGGAACCGCACGAACACGGTGCCGCTCACCAGGCCGATCACGGCCGTCTCGCCCAGGACCGGCTCGAGACCGCCCGCCGTGGGGTCGCCGGCCGCGGGCGGGAGCCCGGCGCCCGGGAAGGAGGCTCCGAAGAACGAGGATCCGCCGGGACCATCGGGCGGGTTGTCGCCGTCGCCGGTCTCGCCGTCCTCGTCGAGGGGATCGGGGTCGGCGGGGGACTCGGGCGGATCGGAAGGCGGAGTCTGCGGGGGCGGCGGGGGCGCTGTGCCCGGCGGCGGCGGGGTGGTGCCGGACGGGGGCGGCTGTGACGCCGCGGCGGCCGTCAGCATCACGGTCGTCTGTGCGGCGCTGCCCTCGGCGGCGCCGGCTATCGCGGAGATGGTGTTCTCACCGGGGAGGAAGCTGCCGCTCAGCGGGGTGCTGAAGGCCCCGAAGAAGGTCCCAACCGGATCCAAGGGCGCCGGGACCGGGTCCCCGCCGTTCAGGCTCACGAGCACCTCGTCCACGCCCAGGACGTTGAAGTCGGACAGCGTGGCGGGGTCGGCCACGGGCGTGCAGGTGCCGCCGGTGGCATCGGCGATGTCCTGCAGTGGGCCCTCGCCGCAGCCGCCCTCCGTGGCCTCTCCGAAGTAGAAGGTGAAGATCCGGATGCCGGCCTGGCGAGCGTCCTCGAGCGCGTCGTCGTAGTTGTCAGTGGAATCGCTTCCGTCGGAGAAGAAGAACGCGACCCTGGGCTGACCTGGGGGCCGGCCGTCGAAAGTGGCGGTGACCTCATCGAGCGCATCGCCGAAGCTCGCATCCACGACCGCCGCGAGGAATGCGGGGCCCTCATCGAAGAAGCCTTCGCCGTGTAGGCCCCTGAGCGCATCCTCGACGTCGGGCACGTCGTTGCGGTTGTTGTCGGCCGCGGAGCCGGTGAAGTCCTGGATCCCGGCCGTGGGCTCATCCAAGTCCTTTACTTCGGGCTCCCCCTCGCCCTCGCCCGAGCCGAACGAGACGACGCCCACCTCGATCCCTTCCCGCACGAAGTTGCCGTGGAGCTCGAGCGCCGCCGCGATCTGGCAGTCGAGCGCCCTTCTGGTCCCGTCGTGGTTCTGGTCCTCGCAGTCAGGTGCGGCCGTGATGGTGCTCCGCGACACGTCGATCACGAAGAGGCTGGCCACCCCCACGTCGAGCGGGCCGAGGCTCACCTCTCCGCTCACGGTCACCGTCTGCTCACCCGCCTCGATGGCCTCCCCGTCGACGGGCTCGTCGATGGTGACCACGAGCGGCTTGTCGGGTGTCTCCTCCTCGGTGGGCGGAGGAGGCGTGGGCGTGGTGTCGGTCGGCGTGGTCGCGGTGGTCTCGAAGGACTGCAGCGAGAGCTGCTGCGGGGCGCGATCCTCCTCGACCGGCGGCGGCGGATCCTCCTCGACCGGCGGCGGCGGGGGCGGCTTCTCCTCAACCGGCGGCGGGGGCGGCTTGTCCTCGACCGGCGGCGGGGGCGGCTTCTCCTCGACCGGCGGCGGGACGGGTTCAGCCTCCGTCCCGGTCGGCTCCGGATCGGGCGCGGTGGCCGCAGCGGTGAGCGCAACCGGCCATGTTCCGCCGGCGAGCATCGCCGCCGTCAGCGCGCAGACCGCCCTCATGCCGGAACGCCGGCGCGCGACAAGACTGATGTGCATTGGCGTGTTCCCCCCAGCCCGAGCTCTCGGACGTCTGCTGGCTGACCCGTCTACACCACGGGTACCTCAGAAAGGGCAGTATGTCAATCGATTGGGTGGTCGGCGCCGATCGGGCCACCGTGCCCGGATGCCCGGCAGGTAGCTTCTCCCGCCATGACCGCCCGCCGCCGGGCCCTGGTGGACGTGGTCGCGAGCGTCTGTGTGGCGGCCGCGATCTTCGCGTTCTTCGGCCACGCCTTCCTCAACTACGACTCGATGTACGCCCTCGTGTGGGGCGAGGACATCGTTGAGGGGCGCACGCCGCAGTACGACGCGCCTGTCGCGCCCACTCCCCATCCGCTGGCCACCGCGGTCGGCGCGGTCGTGGCTCCCCTCGGCGAGACCTCCGCCGAGACGGTCTTCATCGCGCTGGTGCTGCTGGGCTTCGGGGCGCTGGTGGTGGCGCTGTTCCGGCTGGGCTCCGAGTCGTACGGGGTGGCCGTGGGGGTGCTGGCCGGGCTGATCTTCGTCACCCGTGTGCCGCCGCTCAACTTCGGCATCCGGGGCTATGTGGACCTCCCCACGGTCGCGTTCATCGCCTGGGCCGCGGTGCTCGAGGCCCGGCGGCCGCGACGCGGCGCCGCGGTGCTCGTGCTGCTGGGCCTGGCGGGGCTGCTGCGGCCGGAGGCGTGGCTGTTCGCCGCGCTCTACTGGCTGTGGCTGGTGCTGCCGCTCTCCGCCGATCGGACGGCAGACCGGCTCCCCGCCTGGCTGCGGTCGATCGGCTACGGGCTGGCGGGCGTGCGGGCGCCGCGCCGGGACCTGCGTGCGCGCCTGGGCCTGGCGCTGCTCGCCGTGGCCGCCCCGGTGCTGTGGCTGCTCAGCGATCTCGCCGTGACCGGTGATTTGCTCTGGTCGCTGCACGGCACCAGCGACCTCGCCGCCGAGCTGGGCCGGCCCACGGGCATCGAGCGCGTGCCCGAGCTGCTGCCGCGCCGCCTCGGTGAGATCCTGCGCCTGCCCGAGCTGCTTTGCGCCGTGGCCGGCACCACGGCCGGGCTGGTTTGGATGCGGCGGCGCACGATCGTGCCGCTGGCGGTGGCGGTGCTCAACGGCATCGCGTACGTGGCGTTCTCCATCGCCGGACTGTCGCTGCTCACGCGTTACCTGTTCCTTGCCGCGGCGATGCTGTCCGTGCTCGCCGCGGTCGCCGTGTTCGGCTGGCGGTCGCTGCCGGTCGAACATCCGGTGCGGGAACGCTGGCGGGCTGCCGGGCTCGCCGCTCTCGCGCTGCTGGTGCTGTTCAGCTGGCCCCAGGCACAGCGTCTCGGCGACCTGCGCGACGACATCGCCGCCCGCGACCGCGTGCAGGCCGACCTCCACGACCTCGTGTCGGCGGACCGCGCGGAGGCGCTGCTGGACCGCTGCCCGGGCCCGGTCTTCGTCCCCAACCACCGGCCGGTGCCGTCGCTCGCCTACTGGACCGGGCGCCGCGTGACCGAGATCGTGTCCGCTGAGCAGGTTGCGCCCTCGGCGAACGGCCTCTTCATAGCCCCCCGCCCGGAGGTGGCCTCGCTCTCGATCCTCGACCCGGCGGACGAGTCGCTGCCGGTGGACGTCGTCCCGTCCGGCTATCGAGTGGCAGGCGAGAACCGCTCCTGGCGGCTGCTCGCCGGGCCGGGGTGCGGTTAGAAGCGGACCGTGCACCCGCCTTCGAAGTGAGCTCTCGAGCGTGCCCGTCGGCGTCCGGCTCCGGCCAGGCTTCCCCGCGGCGCATGACCGGGACCGCTTAAGGCTGCTTCCTTCCGGACCTGACCTGGTTCACGACCGACCATCGCGCGGGACCTGACCATCAGCGCCTGACACCGGCGTACTGACCCCGAGAACCGGCACCCCTCGGACGGGGATTCGGCCTCGCTAGAGCGGATTGCGAGCGACAGGGCACCGCTACCTCCCCGCCTAGCACGGTCCTACGTGAAGGCTAGCGCGGCGGGATGGCCGCGGCCACCCGCTCGAGCAAGGGGGCCACCTGCGGCCAGTCCTCGGGCTCGACCTTGAACGAGGCGCCCCCGCCCGGACGCGGCCGCACGACGGCGAAGTCCACCTCGCGCCGCCCCTTCCGGTCGGGCTCGCCGATGCGCAGCTCGATGGCCTGCAGCGGTAGGCGCATAGTGTCGACCTCGGTCATCGTGAGACCCCAGATCTCCACGACCCGGCCGTCGAACATCAACAGCAGCCTGCCCGCCCAGACCTCTCCACATCGCGACCCTACCGTCCCGCCCGGAGCTTCTAGACTTCGCGTCGCTCTCGGGCGCGTAGCTCAGTGGGAGAGCGCTCGCTTCACACGCGAGAGGTCGCTGGTTCGAAACCAGCCGCGCCCATCCACGTGAAGTCCCTGCATATGGCGGGACCTCGCGGCCCGGCAGCAGCAGACGCGAAGGCCGGGGCGGCACCGCTTCGGCGCTCCGGTGCCCGTCGGTGCCCAATCGACCGCGACGACCAGGACCCAAACCCCGAGTTCGACCCAACGGGAACCCCGGCCGAAGCCGCCGCCCCGCGCCGCCTCCGAGCGCGCCGGCCGGCCGGGGCGGCCCGACCGCGCCTCCGGACGCAGCCGTGGCGGAGTTCGGGCCGTGAGCGCCAACCCGTAAAGCTCTGCCGCCGCGCGGCCGATGGAGGACTGGATACCCGTCCCAACGGAGGACTCGACGTGCACCGCTTGACTCTCACTGTGCTCGCCTGCATCGCCGCCGCGCTTGCCACTGCGCCTGCCGCGTTCGCGGCCACCAACATCACGGTCGTCGCCGGCGGCGGCACGGTGAACAACAGCGGCGCCCCGAACTTCACGCCGACGGGCCCGGACTCGCAGGTCGGCGCCGACCTCATCAACGCCCAGCTCAACGCGGGTACGGATGTCACGCTCGACACGAGCCCGGACAACCTCGAGGCCGGGACGATCACCGTGAACGCCGCGATCAGCTCGGCGGGCACCGGCGATCTGACCCTCGACGCGGATGACCCGATCACGCAGAGCGCGAGCATCACGGTCGGCGACCTGTCGGTGATCACGAACACCCTCGACGACGTCGTGCTCACGAACGCCCTGAACGACTTCGGGAGCGTCACCACAGGTGCCGGCCTTGTCGCCACCCTGCAGTTGACCGACCAGGACGGGCTCTCGCTTGGCCCACTCTCAGCCAACTCGTCGGCGACGATCGACGCGGGCGGCGCCGTCACCCAAACCGGTGCCGCAATGGTCTCGGGCACCGTGCGCTTCGACGTGGGCTCGGCCAACGACGTCACGCTGACCAACGCCGGGAACCTCATTGGCGCACTCGCCATCGACAGCGCGGACGACGTGGACATCGTCACCACGACGGCGCTGTCGTTGGGCACCAGCGTCATCAGCGACGATCTGTCCGTGACTGCCGGCAGCTTCATCGGGCAGACCGGGGCGGTCGACATCGCGGGAACAGCGACGCTCGACGCGGGCGCCGCCAGCGACATCACGCTGAACAACGTGGCAAACGACTTCACGAGCGTCGTGATCGCCGAGGCACACGACGTGTCGCTCACCGACGGGAGCGATCTCGCGCTCGGCACGAGTGCCGTGGGCGGCAACCTGACCGCGATCGCGACTGGCGCCCTCACGCAGTCCGGCGCGTTGACGGTCGCCGGAACCGCGACCGCCACCGGACAGCCGGTCACGCTCGACCAGCCGGGGAACGACTTCGCCGGAGCCGTTCGGATCACCAGCAACGGCGGCAGCCCGGCGGTCGTGATCGACGCAAACGACCTGACGCTGGCCGACTCGACCTCGGGTGGCGCGCTGACGGCGTGGGCGGGCGACGATCTGACGGTCACCGGCGGCGAGACCGTGGCCGCCACGGGTGCCCTCCGGCTGGTGGCCGACAACCAGAGCCCGGCGGCTCCCGCGATCGGCACGGGCGGGATCACCGTCGGCACGAACGCGGTGCTCACCGGCACCGGCGCGGTGCTGCTCTACGCGGCGCGGCGCGGCGACAACGCGATCGACCCGACCGCGACGTTCAACGCGTCCACCTTCACCCCCGGGCCGCTGTTCGTTCCCAGCGCGAGGGAACAGTGGGGCGTCTACTCGCCCGGCGGTACGGCGACTGCGCCGTTCACGTTCTTCTACAAGGACGCAGACACCTCGCTTCCGCAGGCGGCGATCACGACGCCCACCGACGGCGCGACCTACGAGCAGGGCCAGGTGGTGAACGCGGCCTACTCGTGCAGCGACAACGCCGGCGGCTCGGGCATCGCGACCTGCGCGGGCACAGTCGCGAACGGCAGCCCGGTCGACACCGCGACCGCGGGGCAGAAGACCTTCACCGTCGAGGCGGTGGACGGAGCCGGCAACCGGCGCACGACGAGCGTGACCTACACGGTCGCCGCGCCGTCCGCGGCGCCGCCACCGCCGCCACCGGGGGGCGGCGGGAATCCCGCAGGCAGCGCTGCGCTGCACGTCAACCGCGGCACGATCGCCTACGGCGGCCTGCTGCGCCTCTCCGGACACATGGGCAACCAGCCGGGCCAGCCCATGACCATCGAACGACGGCCGGCCGACCAATCACGCGCCGCCCAGACCGACTTCCGCGCCTTCCAGCAGCTCACCACCGGCGGTGACGGCGGCTTCGAAACCGCGTTCCGCATCGGCACCTCCCAGCAGTTCCGCATCACCGGCCCCGACGGCACCAGCCAGATCCGCGAGATCGCCGTCCGCCCCCGCGTCGCCACCCTCCTGCGCGGCGCAAACCTGCGCAGCGGCCGCAACTACACGGCCCGCCCCGGCGAGGCGCTGCGGCTCGCCCTGCGCGTCACTCCGATGAAGCGACAGCTCGTCTTCCGCGTTGAGCGCCGCGGCAACGACGGCGAGTACCACGCCACCCAGCGCCGCGTCGTCCGCACCCGCCGCGGCCGCGCCAACATCAGCTTCGCGATCGCCGAACCAGGCACCTACCGCATCCGCGTGCTCAGCTTCGGCGACCGCCTCCACGCAGCCGGCAGAAGCCACCCCATCACCGTCACCACTCGTTAGATCTCATCCTGCGGCTGCCGACGATCGGGCACCGGTGCCCGACATCGGAAGGCATCCACGCCGATCCGGTGGCATCCGGACTGCGCACTGACGAGGCGATGTGAGCTCGCCGCCGGGCCCGCGAATTGCGGTCCGGCGAGCGCTCTTCAGGTCGCCGATGTCTCGATCCGAGGATCCGGATCGCAGCGCGGACAGACCTTGATGACGCTGTAGCCGATGATCGACTGCTGCGTGCCCCGAGCCTTCTGGAGGAGGGGGCGGCGCACTGCGTCGCGGCGCCCGCCGCAGGTCGTACACGCCCAGGGATCGTGCGTCCATTCGTGACCGCAGCCGTGGCAGGTGATGTGGACGACGTCGTCCTCGCGGCGCCCCCGCAGGTTCTTCTGCTCGCCGCACGAAGCGCAGGCGAAGTCCGGAGTCGTGCTCACGCGAGAGAGGGTAGCCAGACGTGAACGTACAGACGACACTCACGTAACGGTAGACTCATCCTTGGTGACTCGCCGAGACAGACTGGCGATATCGTCCCATCCTGGCCGCGAGGGTATCCAGGGCAGCTCCGCCATGCCTACCCGGCGCCGGCGCCCACCGGCACGTCGGGGATGTGGGCCCAGATGTCGCGGAGGTGCGCGAAGCGACGCTCCCCCGGCAGCTCCTCGAGGAGCGAGACGATCTCCCCCCGAGCACCCTGGCGCTCCGCGAGCGCGACCATCTCCGGGCGGCTGGCGGGTCCTGATTTGAATGCATCGCGAACGGCCTCCGCGATCTCGAGGCGAGTGACGTCGATCAAGATCTACTCCTGTCCTGCCTGACTTACCCTTACGTGACTGTAGAGTAGCAGCGCCCCGGCCCGGGAGCGCCGGAGGGTTCGCTAGGTTGAGAAGATGAGCGAGAACCGTCGAACAGAGGCGGCGGAGCCCGAGGGCGCGAGCGGGGACGTCCTGCAGATCGGCGAGGTCGCCGAGCGGCTGGGCCTGTCACTGCGGACGATCCGCTACTACGAAGAGCTGGGGCTGGTCACGCCGTCGGCCCGCAGCCCCGGAGGGTTCCGGCTCTATTCCGAGGCGGACGTCAAGCGCCTCGAGCTCGTGCGGGAGATGAAGCCGCTCGACCTCACGCTGACGCAGGTCAGTGACCTGCTCGACGCCCTGGACCGCCTGGAGGAGGCCGCCGCGGGCAGCACCGAATTCGACGACGCGCTCGAGCGCCTGTCGTCGCACGCCCGCTCCGCCGCCGAGCGCTGTGCCGACCTCGAACAGCGCGTAGGACGCGCCCGTGCCTTCTCCGACCGGCTGAAGCGCGAAGCCCGCCGCTACCGCCGGCTGGCCAACGGCGGCCGCTGAACCGCCGTAGGGCCGAGTGGCCGTAGCGACGGCTGCTGCTGCTACCCTTACGCTCACGTAACGGTAGTGTCTATGCCCCATCGCTCACCTCCATCCGCCAAGACGGAGCGCCGCATCCAGCGCGTTCGGACGGCCCTGCGCGGACACGAAGCCGGCGCCAGGCCGCGCGGCGCGGCGCGCGGGTCTGCCACCGCCCGAGCCAGCCTGACGACTCGGGCGGCCCGGGTGCGCTACGTCCTCGCCGGGCGGTAGATGCACGCCGTCGACACGTCCCGTGTAGCCGGCCGGGGCGCCACCTTCCGCGTCTTCGCCCTCGCGATCATCGTCGTGCGGATCTGGTTTGAGCGCACCTCGTCGCGGTAAGGCGTCGCGGCAATTCGCCGGCGCCTCGGCTGCGCGAGGACTTCTCACTGGGCGGTCAACCGGCGACCAGCAACGCGGCGACCGCGATGATGCCGAGGTGCAGGCCTGGTCGCGCCAGATGCGTCCTTAGATCTCCACCACGACCGGCAGGATCATCGGCCGTCGCTTCAACCGCCGGTAGACGAACTTCGCCAGATCGTCGTGGAGGATCTGCTGGATCAGCTCAGGCTCGTGGATGTCGTCGTCGGAGGCGCGGTCGAGCGAGTCCTCGATCGCCTCTCGGATGTCATCGAGGAGAGGGTCCTCGTCCTCCGTGAACGGAACGCCCCGGAGCACGATCTCGTGCGGAGCGAGCGTCTCGCCGTCCTGAGCCGACACCGTAGCCACGACGAACATGATCCCGTCCGACGACAGCTCGCGCCGGTCGCGCAGGGCCACTTCGGTCGGGTCGCCGAGCTCGATGCCGTCGATGAGGACCATCCCCGCCTGCACCCGCTCTCCGAGGCGGGCTCCCTTCGCATCGATCTCGAGCGGGATGCCGTTGTCGGCCCTGAAGATGTGATCGGCGGGGATGCCCACCGCCTCTCCGAGCTCGGCATGGAGCCGGATGCGCTTGTGGTCACCGTGGACGGGCATCAGGTAGCGCGGACGTGTGAGGTTGAGCATCAGCTTGAGCTCCTCTCGGTGCCCGTGCCCAGAGGTGTGGATCGGCGCGTCGCGACCTGTGACGACGTTGCAGCCGATCCGGAACAGGTGATCGACGGTCTCGTTGACCGCGCGCTCGTTGCCCGGGATCGGCGTGGCCGAGAAGACGACGGTGTCGCCGGCGTGCAGCCTCACCTGGCGGTGTTCGCGGTAGGCCATCCTCCGCAAGGCCGACAGTGGCTCTCCCTGCGAGCCGGTGGTGACGATCACAAGCTCCTCGTCCGGTACCTTCTCGATGCCCTTCCCGTCGACGAGCGTCCCCTCGGGGATCCGGATGTGGCCGAGATCGCGGCCGATCTTCACGTTCTTGACCATCGAGCGGCCCAGCAGGGCCACTCGCCTGTCCAGAGCGACCGCGGCGTCGACGACCTGCTGGACGCGATGGATGTTCGAGGCAAAGCTCGTCACGACGATCCGGCCCTCGCAGCGCGCGAAGACCTCGCGGAGCCGCGGCCCGATCTCCGACTCCGACAGCGCAAATCCGTCGCGGTCGGCATTGGTCGAGTCGCCGCACAGCAGCAGCAGGCCGTCCTCGCCGAAGCGGGCCAGACGCCCGACGTCGGCCGGCTTGCCGTCGACCGGAGTCTGGTCGAAGCGGTAGTCGCCGGTGAAGAGCACGGTGCCGAGCTTCGTTGTCAACGCGACGGCCGCCGCGTCCGGGATCGAGTGGGTGAGATGGACCAGCTCGATGCCGAACGGGCCGGCCGTGACCGGCGCTCCCGGCTCGAGGCGCTTCACCGGGCATTTCTGGCGATGCTCGTCGAGCTTCGAGCGGGCCATGGCGGCGGTCAGCCGGCGCCCATAGATGACGGGCACGGCATCCTCGCCGAGCTGGCGGATGAGCCACGGGAGCCCGCCGAGATGGTCCTCGTGGCCGTGGGTCACGACGACCGCCGCGATCCTGTCGCGACGCTCGAGCAGGTACGAGGCGTCCGGCACCACGAGGTCGATGCCGTGCTGGTCCGCCGTGGGGAAGCGGACCCCCGCGTCGATCACGACGATGGCCCCGTCGTACTCGACGACGGTCATGTTCTTGCCGATCTCGCCCAAGCCGCCCAGCGGCAGCACACGAAGCGTCGAACTCACCGGGCCCGGGCGACCTATCGCCGCGATGCCGACATGGGATGGGTACTGGCCGCGAAGCTCGAGGCTGGCTGCTCCACTGGCCGCCCCCGCTCGGAGCTGAGCTCAAGCGGTCCGGAGCCGGAGCAGCACCTGCGAGCTGGAACTCTCACCCTCACGTCGCGGAAGGGTAGCAGTGGGCCGGAGGCCCTCAGCGAACCAGAAAGCGGTCCAGCCGGACGTCCGGCTGCTCTTCGCTGAAGCGCCTGAGGCGGAAGTCGCTCGAGAACGCCGCGACGTTGGTGCCGTCCGCCCGCAGGAGGAGGTCGGCGTGAGGTGAGCGCGTCACGGCGTCCGCGTCCGTGTCCCGGATGCGCCGCGCCACCCGGTAGGGCGCCTCCTCCAGCGAGACCTCCGCGCCGAACTCACTGGCCAGCCGGTGCTTGGCCACCTCGAACTGCATCGGCCCGGCGCCGGCGAGGATCGGGCCCTGGTCGCCGAGCTGGGGGTCGCGCAGCACCTGGACGACGCCCTCCTCGTCCAGCTGCGCGAGGCCGCGGCGGAACTGCTTGTAGCGGGCCGCGCCGCGGTTGCGTGCGCGCACGAAGTGCTCCGGCGCCAGCACCGGAATCGGCGGATAGCGCACGCTGGAGTCGCAGTAGAGAGTGTCGCCGATCCGCAGATCGCCCAGACCCGTGAGCCCGACAACGTCGCCGGGATAAGCCACGTCGAGCGTCCGCCGCTCCTGGCCGAAGACGTGATGAGCGTAGTTGAGCGCCAGCGGGCGGCCCGTCCGGGCGTTGACCACGCGCATCCCGCGATCGAAGCGTCCCGAGCAGACGCGCAGGAACGACAGCCGGTCGCGGTGCCGTGGATCGACGTTGGCCTGGAGCTTGAACACCAGCGCGGAGAACGGCGAGTCCAGCGGCCGCTCGCCCCCGTCTGCTCCCCTCCATGCCGACGGGCCCGGCGCGAGCTCGACGAGGGCGTCGAGGATCAGCCGGACGCCGAAGTTCGAGAGCGCCGAGCCGAAGAAGACGGGCGTCGCCTCCCCGCGGAGGAACGCGTCCGGGTCGAGCTGCGCATCCACCTCGTCGAGCAGGGCGAGCTCCTCCCGGCAAGCCGCCCAGGAGCCGTCCCCCTGGACGGCCGCGTCCTCGAGCGCGATCCGCTCCTCCGGTGCCTCGGAGGCGCCGCCCGGCGTCCGCGAATAGCGGTGGAACACGCCGTGTCGGCGGTCGACCACGCCCTCGAAGTCGGTCCCCATCCCGACGGGCCAGGTGACCGGTGCCGCGCGCAGGCCCAGCTCGCGCTCGATCTCGTCGAGGAGCTCCAGAGGCTCGAGAGCCGGCCGGTCGAACTTGTTCACGAACGTGAGCAGGGGGACGCGGCGCTCATGGGCGACCTGGAAGAGCTTCAGGGTCTGCTCCTCGATGCCCTTGGCCGCATCGAGCAGCATCACCGCCGCGTCGGCCGCCGCCAGCACTCTCAGGGTGTCCTCGGAGAAGTCCCGGTGGCCGGGCGTGTCGAGCAGGTTGAAGACCGTGTCGCCGACCTCGAACCGCAACACCGTCGAACTGATCGAGATGCCGCGCTCGCGCTCCATCTCCATCCAATCGGAGACCGCCGCCCGCCCGCTGCGCCGTGCCCTCACCGCACCGGCTTCGGCGATCGCGCCGCCGTAGAGCAGCAGCTTCTCCGTCAGCGTGGTCTTGCCCGCGTCCGGGTGGGAGATGATGGCGAACGTGCGTCGCCGCGCCGCCTCTGCCACCACCGCGCGCGTCGCTGCCGACCTGGCGGTCGAGTTTGTCAGCGCCACCGGCATGGCCGATATCCCCGCCGACCCGGGCAAGCGCCGGAGGAGACCGGGTGCAGTGTGCTGGCGCGCAAGGACTTCATCGAAGAAAAGGCAGCGGGACGGTCCACCGGGCAAGTTCTGAAAGAGGCTGGCGAGCGGGTCGACGGTGCCCACGGAACTCGAGGCCTGCCCCGCTCAACGGAGGGCCCTCAGGCTAGCAAGGGGAACTCTTACGGAAGGGTCGGTATCGACGTCCAGGCCGCGCCCATCGTCTCAGCGGAGGAAAAGAGCAGGGAGGGTCCCGGTTGTGGAGCCGCGGACGGCCGGTCTAGCGTCGGTGGTGTACGTCGCGCCGGCCAGCGCCGGCCAGCGCCGGCCAACACTGGGGGTCTCCATGAGATTCGACACGACATCGAGCTCGTTCGGCGGGTTCGTGCTGCCCGGGGCACCCGCGTGGGGGCTCGTGGGTCGCGTCGGGAGCGGGCCCTGGGTTCAGGTCGGGAGCGGGCCGACGTTGCTCGCCGGCAGCGGTGACCTCGTGTTCGCCGTCAACGACGACCTCTTCAGCGACAACACGGGGAGCTTCACCGCGACCGTGTCGCACACGTGCCACCCCGGCAACGGACACGGGGACAAGAACCACTACCACTGCGGACCTCCCGGGCCACGGCGATGAGGCGCTGGATCGGAGCGTTGCTCCTGACGGCAGGGACCATCCTGAGCGGCGGCCCGAACGTCGACGACGCAAGAGCAGAGACCTTCGTCGGCCGCGTGCCGGGCTCCAACGCATACATCGCCATCGTCAAGGATGGCCGCAAGGTCGGCGGCTATGTCTGCGACAACGCCGGCGGCAGCCAATGGCTCGAGTACACCTGGCTGCGAGACGGCCGAGCTCCGCTGCGTGCGGGCACCGGCGAGCGCGTGGGGTCGGTGAGGATCGCCGGCAGGCGGGCCACCGGCACGATCAGGGTCCGCGGCCGCAAGCGGCGCTTCCGCGCCACACAGATCCGCAGGGGCCGTGATGCCGGGCTCCACTTCGCGATCGGCAAGCAGACGAACCGCCTCCTGGTGGGTGGCTGGATCCTCCACCCCGACGGCACTCAGAGAGGCGCGGTCTCCCGCGTGAACATGGCGACGCTCGAGCGGCTCGAGACCGTGAGGGCGCCCAGGCTCGACCCCGACGCCTCGACGATCGAGATCGGAGGCGATACGGGGGTGCCACCGGCTGAAGCCGAGCCCCAGCAGCTCGTCGTGATCAACATCATCGCGATCCTGATAGGCCTCCTCCTTCCCGCCGTGCAAAAGGAACCGAGCGGACAGGAAGAGGCCGTGCCGGCGGCTGCCCCGGCGATCTACTCAGGCCGATCCGCTCGCTGACGCCGGACACGCACCGGCGAGGTAACTGAACCGAACAAAGGTGCGGCCATCAGTACGTGGTCACGCGGGCGATCGCCGGTTCGCACGCGATCGCGATTTGCGTCGGGGACACCCCGGCACGGATACTCGCGCCGGGAGGTCCTGGGTCGCCAATGGAAGACAGCTCCACGTTCGCAACGATCGCGCTGCCGCTCGCCCTCGTGCTCATCATGGGCAGCCTCGGGCTGTCCCTCACGCCGGGCGATTTCCGGCGGGTGTTCACACAGCCGCGCGGAGTGCTCATCGGGTTGGGGAACCTCGTCCTCCTGTCGCCGCTGCTGGCCTTCGGCGTCGCCGAGGCGTTCGGCCTGGCCGCCGTGCTCGCTGTCGGCCTCGTCCTGCTCGGCTCGTCGCCCGGCGGGGCCACCGCGAACCTCTTCACCCACCTGGCGAAGGGCGAGACCGCGCTCGCGGTGTCGATGACCGCGGTGTCGAGCGTGCTGGCGGCGATCGTCATCCCGCTCTACCTCGGGCTCGCGATCACGCACTTCGACGCGCCCGGCCTCACCGACGACGTCGAGGTCATCGGCATCAGCGCGCGGGTATTCGCGATCACAGTCGTCCCGCTGACGATCGGCATGTGGATCCGGCGGCGCCGCACGGAGTGGGCCCGCCGTCACGAGGACCGCGCCAAGATCATCGCGATATCGGCGCTGGCCATCGTGATCGTGATCGCGGTCATCGACGAGTTCGAGCTGATCCAGGAGAACTTCACCACGCTCGTGTTCGCCGCGCTGGCCTTCAACGTCGCCGCGATGACGATGTCCTACACCATCTCGCGCGTGGCCCGGCTCACGGAACGTCAGGCCACCGCCGTCGCCCTCGAGCTGGGCATCCACAACGGCACGGTCGCCATTGCGGTGGCCGCCCTCGTGGACACCCGGCTCGCCGCCCCCGCCGCGGTGTACACGCTGCCGATGTTCATCAACGGCGCACTGTTCGCCCGCGCGATGGCGCGGCGCAACGCCGCGGCGCTCGCGCAGGCGGAGGCCGGCGCGGCCGCAGCGGGTGAGCCGGCGGCGGCGGGCGCCGCCCCGAGGATCTAGGCGCCCCGGCGGCGGGGTAATCGAACCGGCTGACGCCGGCCAAGCCCCAAGCCGCTCAGGGCCTCAGCGGGACGGGCTGTCCTGGTCGCGCGTCCGGCTGCCCTGCTCGGGACCCGGCGCCCCAGGGTCCTTCAGCGCCTCGGCCGCCTCCTTGGCCTTGTCGGTCGCGCGGCCCTGGCCGGACGCGATGTCCTTGAGCTCGTTGACATCCTCCTTGAGGGCATCGGTTCCTCCGCGCTTCTCGATGATGCCCTTCGCCTTCTCCTTGATCCTGGAGAAGTCCACGTGAGGCTCCAATCATTCGGGATCGAGTCCCCCACCGCCCGGCGCGACCGTACCACCTTGCCCCCGGCCCGACGCAGGCGATACGGTCGCCCACTGTGAGGGCAGGGGCCCCAACCTTCGTGATCGCCCTGTTGGCGGCGGCGCTCGCCCTCGTGGCCGCGCCCCAGGCAGCCCGCGCCGCCGGCATGACCACCCACGCCTGGATGGCCGACGTCGGCATCGACCGAGTCGAGGACCAGGCGCTGCGCGAGCTGCTGAGCACCCAGCGCGCCACCGTCGGCAGCGGCGCCTCCTACCCCGACTCGGGCTACTACCTCGGCGCGGTCCACCCGGGCGCGGACTTCGGCGAGATCACCCACTGGGAGCAGTTCATCAACGCCTACGTGGCCCACATCCGCTCCAAGCCCGGCTGTGAGGGAACGCTGACCGACCCGCGCGGACCCTGCGCGCAGCTCGTCGCCCACCTGATGGGCGCCGCGGCCCACGGGCTGGGGGACGAGACGTGGGACTGGATGTTCGAGTCGCAGATGCCCGACCACGGCGAGCACCCGCACGACCGGCGGCGCGTGGACGACCAGCCCGGCTGGGCCGAGCTCGGGACCCTGCCGGCAGGCGGCAGCGAGCTCCAGTCCCTGCTCATCGGCCTCGACGACGCGACCGTCGGCGATGACGACCACCCGCTGTTCGGGGTGATCAACTCGCCCGAGTACAACATGGACGTCGTCGCCATCAACGACCACGGGCGGGTGTGGTTCGACAGCCTCCCGCCGCCGGTCTCAGACCTCGTCGAGGTCTACCGCGACATCGGCCGCGACGACGTGACGGCGGACGGCATCACCGTGGCCTGGGCGGGCATCACGGCCATCCTCGCCGCTGAGCGCGCCAGCATCCTCGATGCCCAGGGCGTGCGCAACGACATGCCGTGGTCGGCCGCGAACATGACCACGAGCCAGGGCGGGGTCTTCCACAGCGCCGAGATGATCGCCGGCTACTACGAGGCGCTCTGGCACAAGCTGCTCGACGACGAGCATCCCGCGCCGCGGGTGGTGGGCACGGCGCCGTTCGACGGGACCGAGGGCGTCCCCACCGACTGGGCGGGCGCGCAGACCTTCGCGGGACCGCACGGCGACGGCGACAAGCGCATCATCGCGGTGCTCTCCAACGGGCTGGCCTACGACGCGCCACGGCACCGGCCCGGGGCCATGCGGCTGTTCGACGAGCACGGCAACGAGGTGCCGCCGCGGGCCGGCTTCCCACAGACAGGCCCCTACGGCGGGCCGGGCGTGCACTCCATCGCGTTCTTCCCGGCGGGCGACCTCGCCGCCTGCACGACCTACACGGCCGAGGTGACCACCGAGCTCGCCGACCACGCGGGCGTGAGCCTTGCCGAGCCGTACCGGTGGAGCTTCACCACCGGCGGCTGCCCGTAGCAGCTACTTCCCGTCGTGCTGGTGCAGCGCCTCGGCCATCTCGCGGCCCTCGGCGGCACGGCGTGCCTGGACCCTGACGCGGTCCTCGACGCCCCGGCGCTGCCGGGCGGCCTTGCGCGCCTGCTCGTTGCGGGCGGCGATGGCGTCTCGCTGCTCCTTCCACGCGGCCTCGCCGCGCTTGGGGGCCGGCGCGTCCTGCTTGTCGGTTCCGTCGTTCAAGGACTCAGTCCTGACTGCTCCCCGGTGTGCTGAGCCACAAAGGGATGCGGGGAGCGCGGCATCCGGCGGTGGGTACGTCTACAAGAAGGTTAGCTCGCCGCTACGGGACGGCGACGACGAGCAGCTCGTCATCGCCCACCCGCACGCTGTCCCCGGGGTGGAGCTGGCGGCCGCGGCGCGCCTCGGGCTCACCGTTCACGAACACGCCCTCCTCGGCGAGGAAGGCCTTCATCTCACCGCCTGCCTCGACCACCCCGCTGAGCTTCAGGAGCTGACCGAGCCGGATCATGTCGCCGGTGATCGGCACCTCTTGCGCGTCTCCCGCCATGGGCTCACCGTACTCTTCGCCCGTGGCTCGCGCGCGAATCCCCGGCTGGGGCCGAGGGCGCCTCGGACTGGCAGGCACCCCGGCCCGGTCGTCGGGCGTGAGTCAGGCGGCGATGCGCCCGGCGAGCATCTGCTTGCCCTGCTCGCCGCCCTTGCGGCTCTCGGCCTGGGCCTTCTTGAACAGCGTGGCGAGCTCGTCGTCGCCCTCGCGCTCGGCGTCCTGGATGTAGGTGTCGAGCCGCAGCGCGTTCTGGAGGCACTGCTCCACGAACCAGACCAGGTTGTAGTCCTTGTCCTTCGTGCCCGTGATCTCGCCGGTCTCCTGCGTCATGGTGCTCCTCCTCGGATAGTGGGGACTTGGCCGCCATTTCCCGCTACGGCCAGGCTCACACCTGCGTGACGCAGAGCACACGAGGGGTTGGCGCGGCCTCTAGCCTCCTCCAGACGCTCGCCCTGGACCGCATTCGCCGCGGGCGCGAAAGGAACCGACTCCCCGATGCACTCCCACCCGCGCGCGGGCAGGCTCGCGTGCGTCACCGCCGCGCTGGGCGTGGCTGCCACCGCATCGGCCGGGCTGGCCTCGGCCGCGCCCGAGGAACGTCCGGCGCGTCCCGGCACGCTGCGCGCTCTGCTCGACGCCCCCGCCCCGGCGGGGCCCGTGCGCGGCGAGCGGCTGCTGGCCGGATTGCCGCCCCGCGCCGGCGCACGCCGCGAGCCGCGCCGCGAGCGGGCGGTCCATCCGGTAAAGGGCCGCGTGGGCTACGGCGAGGCGATCGCGCGCTTCGGCGTCTCACGCCCCGGCCACGTGCACCAGGGACAGGACGTCTTCGCCGCGGCCGGAACGCCGCTGCGCGTGGTGCGCGACGCGCGGGTGGTGGACGCCGGCAGCGGAGACGGCCGCGGCAACTGGGTGGCGCTGCACAGCCGCCGTGACAGGCGCACGTACGTCTACTTCCACATGCAGCGCCCCGCTGAGGTCGAGCCGGGTGAGCGCGTGCGCGCCGGGCAGCGCATCGGCCGCCTGGGCTGCACGGGCAGCTGCTTCGGCGATCACCTGCACTTCGAGGTGCACCGCGGCCGCGGGACGAGCCGCGGCGCGGCGATCGATCCGCTGCCGCTGCTGCGGCGCTGGTCGCGCGGGTGACGATCAGCCGCGCGAGCGCCGGCGGCGCACGCCCGCCGTGCGCGACGGCGCACCACGCTCCAGGCGCGCAACCTCGCGACCCACCTCGTGGTCGATCGCGTCGTTCATCGCCAGTCCGAACATGGCCACCAGCGACTCCCCGGCCAGCGGGCGCAGGCGTTCCAGCGCGGAGCGCACCTCCGGCCAGCGCTCCTCCGGTGAGCCGTCCGCCTCGAACGGCTTCCACACGTGCTCGAGGAAGAGCTTGGCGTACACGTGCGCGACGCGGTCGGCGTGCTTGCGCAGCTCGGCCGCGAGGTCGAGCGCCTGCTCCTGGGAGAGCCCGAGCGCGGTGAGCTCATCCGCGGCGTGCTGGAGGCGGGGGCTGGCGATCTCGAAGGTGCCGTCGGTGAGCGGACGCAGCAGCCCCAGCTTCACGGAGCGGTCGAGCATGGCGGGATCGACGTCCTTCCAGCGCTGCGCGAGCTCCTCCGCGGTCACGATCTCGGGGGCCTCGTCCTCGAACGGCTCCCGCAGCACCCGCGTGAAGCGCAGGATCTCGGCGCTCGAGCCGTTCGCCCGCTCGATCAGCCGCCTGATGGCCTCGAGCGTGAAGCCCTCGTCCTGGAGCTCGCGGATGAGCTGGATGCGGGCCACGTGCTCGGCGCCGTAGTAGCCGGTCCGGCCGCGCATCTCAGGCGGCGGCAGCAGCCCGCGCGACTGGTGCGCGCGGATGTTGCGCGCCGTCATGCCGGTGCGGTGCGCGATCTCGTCGATCGTCAGGTCGTCGTTTGTGACGTCGCTCACGGGGTAATCCTAACATCTTGATTGTTACATCGATCGGTGTAACATGCGCCGTGCAATCGACTTTGGAGAACCCTCGATGATGCGCCCACGACGACTTGTCACGCTGACCGCCGCCCTCGGCGGGTCCCTCGTGTCCGCCACGGCAGCGGCCGGCCCGGCGCTCGCGGCGGTCGAGACCAAGCCCGCCGGCGGCGCCGCGCTCGACCAGGTGATCATCGCCACCGCCGGCGCCGTCATCGCCACCAGCGTGCTCATGTGGCTGGTCACCGCCCATCGTCGCCGCAGCGGGACCATCCTCGAGCGCACGGCGAACTTCGCGGCCCGCATCGGCCGGCTGCCGTCGTGGGCGGCGCTGCCCGCCGCCATCGCCGGAGGCGCGCTGCTGATCGCGCTGCTGGGGATGATGTGGGACATCGCCCTCCACGCCGGCGACGGGCGTGACGAGGGCCCGCTGGCCAACCCCGCGCACTACCTCATCCTCGTCGGCCTCTTCGGCGTCTTCGCCGCCGGGGTGCTGGCCATGACGCTGCCGAAGGGCGAGCGCCCCGGCAGGGCCGCCGTCAAGCTCGGCAAGGACTGGTACGCGCCGGTCGGCGGCGTGCTGATGGCGGCCGCGGGCGGGTTCGCGCTGCTCGGCTTCCCGCTCGACGACGTGTGGCACCGCATGTTCGGCCAGGACGTCACGCTCTGGGGCCCCACCCATCTCATGCTCATCGGCGGCGCCGGAATGACGCTCGTCGGTCAGGCCATCCTGCTGGCCGAGGGCATGCGGGCGCAGGGACGCGACCGGAAGGCCGGGGACAGCGGCGACACCCCGCCGGTCGTGGTCATGCTCCGGCGCGTGGGGCTCATGGGAGGGCTGCTGCTCGGCCTGTCCACCTTCCAGGCCGAGTTCGACTTCGGCGTGCCGCAGTTCCAGGCCATCTTCCACCCCATCCTCATCGCGCTCGCCGCGGGGATCGGGCTCGTGGCCGCGCGCATCTGGATCGGGCGCGGCGGGGCCGTGGCCGCCGCCGCGTTCTTCCTCGTGATCCGCGCGGGCGTGGCCGTCATCGTCGGCCCGGTCCTCGGGGAGAGCACGCCCTACTTCCCGCTCTACATCGGCGGAGCCGTGGCCATCGAGCTCGTGGCGCTCGCCATCGCCGCGCGCGAGCGGCCCTTGGCCTTCGGCGCGGCCGCCGGCGTGGCGCTCGGCACCGTCGGATTCGCCACGGAGTACGCGTGGACCCAGGTCTTCATGCCGATCGCCTGGAACGAGGCCCTGCTGCCCGGGGGCATGCTCCTCGCGCTCGCGGCCGCGGTCGCGGCCGGCCTGATCGGCGCGCTGCTGGGCTCGGGCCTGCGCGGCGAGCTCGCCCGGCCGGGAGTGGCGCGGCCGGTGTTCATCGGCTCGCTGCTGGTGATCGGCGCGCTCGTGGCCAATGGGCTCGTGACCACCGAGCCCGAGGGCCTGCGCGCGCAGGTGCAGCTGCAGGAGGTCGACGGCGACACCGAGCGCGACGTGCTTGCCACCGTGCGGGTGGACCCGCCGGACGCCGCCGAGGGCTCCCACTGGTTCAACGCGCTCGCGTGGGGCGGCGGCGGCAAGATCGTCGTGGACAAGCTCGAGCGAGTGGGCGAGGGCGTCTACCGCTCCACCGAGCCGCTGCCCGTGGGCGGCTCTTACAAGTCGGCGATCCGCCTGCACGACGGCCGCGCCATGCTCCTCGCACCCGTGTACGCACCGGAGGACCGGGCCCTGGATGCGCCGGAGATCCCGGCCACGGCGGGCTTCACGCGCCCCTTCGCGGACGAGACGCAGTTCCTTCAGCGCGAGCTCAAGGAGGACACTCCGGCCTGGCTCTGGACGGTGTCGTCGCTGGTGGTGCTCCTGATCTCCCTCGGCTTCGTCTGGACGCTGGCGTGGGGGGTGGCGCGCGTGTCGCGCCTCGACACCGCGCCGCCCGCCGGCCCTGGACGGCGCGAGCGCGCCGAGCCGGTGGCCACCGCCAGCCCGATCGGGGCGAGTTAGCGCTCAGCCGTAGCTCGCGGCCAGGCCGGCGAAGGAGTCGAGCTCGCGTTCGACGTCGCCGGCCTCCGCGGGCGTGAGCCAGAAGACGGTGCGGTCGCCGCCGGCGCCCTCCAGCCGCTCGATCGCCGCGGGGTCCGCAGGGGCGCCGAAGAGCGTGACCGGGATGCGGCCGCGTCCGGCCTCCTCGCCGCGGCGCTGCAGCTTCTCGATGCGCCCGGCCAGGCGCTCCACGTCGTCGAAGCGGTTGGGCATCCAGGCGTCGCCGTAGGCCAGCACCCGGTCGAGCGCGCCCTTCCCCAACCCACCCACGAGCACGGGCGGATGCGGCCGCTGCACCGGCTTGGGCCACGACCAGAGCGGGCCGAAGTCCACCCGGCGGCCGTGGTAGGCGGCCTCGTCCTCGGTCCAGATGACCTTCATCGCCTCGATCCGCTCGCGCATCAGCCCGAAGCGCCGCGACGGGTCCGTGCCGTGGTTGCGCATCTCCTCGAGGTTCCAGCCGCCGCCCACGCCGAACAGGAAGCGGCCGCCCGAGAGCTGGTCCACGCTCGCCACCTCCTTCGCCGTGGTGATGGGGTCCCGCTCCACCACGAGGCAGATGCCGGTGCCCAGCAGCAGCCGCTCGGTGACCGCTGCCGCGGCGCCGAGCGCGACGAAGGGATCGAGCGTGTGGCTGTACTCGCGCGGCAGCTCGCGGCCGTCGAGGTAGGGCGTCTCGCGGCTCGCGGGGATGTGGGTGTGCTCCGGGAAGAAGAGCGACTCGAAGCCGCGCTCCTCCGCCATCCGCGCCAGCTGCGGCGGGCTCACTGCGTAGTCCGTGGGGAACATCGCGACGCCGAAGCGCATTGCCGGAAAGCCTAGCCGGCGTTCAAGTCCAGCGGCCCCCGGTCGATGATCTGGAGAGCGCGGTCGGCCCAGCACCCCGCAGACCGTCTGGACGAACGATGAGGCTAATCGCCACGAGACGCCTGACGCCCGGAACCCGGCTCGGACGGGACATTCCGGCGAGCGGCGGCGGCACGGTGCCGCTCCTGCGAGCGGGCGTCGAGATCACCGCGCGCCACCGCGACGCTCTCATCTCGGCCGGCATCAACGCCGTCTACGTGGACGACGAGCTGAGCCGCGGCATCAACGTCCCGCGCGCGCTCAGCGACGAGACGCGGCACGAGGCCCGCGTCGCCCTGGACCGCGCGATCGGCCAGGCCCGCCCCAAGCTCGACCGCCCGCTCCCGGACGAGAGCATGACCGATCTCCAGCGGGTGGCCGGCCTGATCGCCGCCGAGGTCGCGGGCTCGGGCGATGCCGCGCTGGCGCTCAGCGACCTCGCCGGCGCGGACGCCTACACGATGGAGCACTCGATCGACGTGACCGTGGTCGGGCTCCTGATCGCGCGCAGGCTCTTCCGCGAGCGCGGCCGCGTGGACTTCCGCGGCGAGCGCGCGTTCGACCGCGTGGAGCACCACCTGACGCAGCTCGGCGTGGGGCTGATGCTGCACGACATCGGCAAGCTGGCCATCCCGATCGACGTGCTCAACAAGCCGGGCGCCCTCGACCAGGAGGAATGGGAGCTCATGCGCCGGCACCCGCTCACCGGGGTGGAGATGCTGCCCGGCTCCGCCATCGGCGCGCGGGCGAAGAGCGTGGTGCGCTCCCACCACGAGCGCTGGGACGGCGCCGGCTACCCGGACGGCATCGCGGGCGAGGCGATCTCGCAGTTCGCGCGGATCGCGAGCGTGGCCGACGTCTTCGACGCGGTGACCAGCGAGCGCCCGTACGCGCGCGCGGCGGTCCAGAACGTGGGCGTGTCGATCATCCGCTCGGGCTCGGGCGCGGCCTTCGACCCCGAGGTCGTGGAGATCTTCCTCGACGTGGTGCCGCCGTATCCGCCGGGCAGCGAGATCACGCTGAGCGACGGGCGCCGCGGCGTGGTCGTGTCCGCCGAGGCGGGACGCTTCGAGCTGCCGCTCGTGCGCGTGCACCACGATGCCGGCGGGCGGTCGGTCACGCCGTACGAGGTCGACCTGGTCGAGCACCCGGAGCTCACCCCGGGGCCGGGCGCACCTGCCGCAGCCTGACGGTCAGCGGGCGCTTCGCCTCGCCCGCGTCCCGCGCACCCGGATGCCCACCGACCTGCGCGCCGCGTCCTGGCCGCTCGGCGACGCCGTGGCGCGCACCCGCAGGGTGCGGCGCGTGCGGATGTACCCGCGCGAGGCGCGCCGCATCTTGACGCGCACGACCCTCCTCGTGCCCGCCGCGATCGAGTAGCGCTTGCGGCCCAGCGTCACGCTGCGCACCCGACCGCGAACACGTTGGCGGGTGGTGAGGGCGAGGGTCCCCGCGCAGCGGTCGGGCGCCGTGACGCCCGGGCAGCTGAGCCGCACCGAGATGGTGTTGCGGCGGCTGGCACGCAGGCTGCGGCGGCTGATGCGCACCGAGCGGGCGCGCCGCTCCGCCGCGCTGAACGGGGCGATGGCCGCGGGCGCGCACGCCTGGCCGACGTTGAGCGCCTGGCCACGCGCCACGAACAGCTGGCGCCGCGCGATCTCGGTGCCCTCCGCGCTCTCGCACGTGAGCGTCCACGCCTCGGGCCCGCTGCCCGGCACGGTGCGCACGCCCGTCACGCCGTTCAGCGTGGCGGTCATCGTCCACTCCTGGCTGACCGACGCGAAGTTCACCACCCGCAGCACGTAGGTGGCCGGCGCCGGGGCTTCGATCGTGGCGGTCTCCTTCTGGCCCGGCGGGTTGCCCGACCCGCCGACGCTGGTGAGTGAGCCGTCGGCCTCGCGGCGATAGACCTCGAGGTCGTAGTCGTCGGGCGTGGGCCAGTCGAGCTCCACCACGAGCTGGTCGGCCTGCTCGCCCTCGTTGACCACGAACTCGCGATCGAAGGTGCTGTCGGCGGGCTGCGACACCTCGTCGGTGGAGTTCGTGAACGTCGCCGTGCGCAGCTCGCCCGTCTCCGGGAAGCGGCGGTCCTGCACGGCGGGCCGCGTGGACGGGTTCACGTGCCATTCGAAGGTGTTCGAGGGCCCCACCGTGAGCGTCGTGTCGAGCGTGTCCTCGAACGTCTGCCTGTCGAGCTCGGTGCCGGTGGGATCCTCCACGACGTCGGGCTCGAGCGGGCGCACCGGCGAGGTCTCCGTGAGGAAGGACTTCTTCAGCCGCAGCACCGTGCCCGCCGGCGCGCGCCCCGCCACGAGGGAGTGGTGCGCCGGATTTGCCGCGGTCTCGAGCGCGAGCAGGTAGGCCTCGCGGTTGCCACCGCCGCCACGGGCGGCGGCCGTCGTGCCCTCGTACTCGGCCACGACCTCCTCGAACGGCGGATGGAACTCGTTCGGCCCGATCTCGAACGTGTAGCCGTAGCCGCCGGTGACGTTGTAGCTCCAGTCCTCGGTGGTGCCGGTGGTGTCGTAGAGGCCGAAGCCAGGCTGGCTGGTGTAGCCGTTCTCGGCGGCCATGGCGTCCCCGAGCGCCTTCATCGACTCCTCATCGGGCGGCAGGCCCTGAGCCTGCACGCCCGGCGGGCGCAGCACGAGGTTGCTGAACGTGTGGTTGGTGATCAGCGTGGTCACGTGCCGGCCGGACACGAGCGACTGGATGTTGCGCGTCTCGGGCTCCGAGAACGGGCCGGAGCCGCGATAGGTGTCGTAGAGCGGCAGCGCGCTGGCGCCCGGTCCGCCCCACAGCGCGCCGTAGTTGCGGTTGAGGTCCACGCCGGTGAAGCGGAAGAGCGGCAGCGCACACAGTCCGGGCGCCGACGGCAGCGACCCGGCGATGCGGCAGTTGCGCCGCTTGTACGCCACGAACGGGTCGGCGAGGGAGACGACGGCATAGCCCGTGCCCCCGCCCAGCTCGGTGCCCACGTCGCCCAGGTCGACGGCGGCCTCGCGCGAGACGTTGAAGCCGTCCGCGTTGACGACCGGGACGACGATCACGCGCGCGCGCTTCAGGAGGTCGGTGATCCGCGCGTCGGACCCGAAGCCGTTCACGAGGTCGAACGCGAACTCCATCGTGTGCTCGCCCGAGGGCCACTCGCGCGCGTGGTGCAGGCCGAGCATGACGAACACCGGCTTGCCGTCGCCGGCGGCGTTCACGGCATCGCTGATCTCGATGCCGAAGACCTGACGGCCCTCCACCGTACGCTCGGGCAGCGTGATCGACCGGACGAGCTCGGGGTGCTCGGCGGCCAGCCGCTTCATGTCGCCCTCGTAGTCGGCGAGGTGGCGGTAGGAGTCGCGACCGCTCGGGAGCGCCGAGGCGCGACGGCCCGCGGCGAACTCCGCGTTCTGGCGGGCATTGGCCCGGGCGTGGCGATCGAGGTCGGCGATCTCCACGTCCCAGGTGAAGCCGCCCCGGCGCAGGCGGCGCTCGTCCTGCGCGCCGTAGAGCACGGCCTCGACGTAGTCGTGACCGGCATGCTCGGTGAGGTCGACGTCCAGCCGGCTCAGGCGCTCCTTGTCCTCGCGCGTGGGGGTGGAGACCTTCACCACCTGCGCCTTCTCGACCGGCCCGCTCGCGCTGGGAAGCGCGACCGTCGTCACGTCCACGCGCGCGGAGCGGGCGCGGCCCGACACGCGGCAGGCCTGGACGAGCAGCGTGCGGCCGCCGCGCGCGAAGCCCTCGGCCACCTCGACCGAGTTGAAGCCGGAGGAGGCGCCCACGAGGTCGCGGCTGCGGGCGTCGAAGACCGCCACGTCCCAGTCGCCGCGGGGGGCCGCGAGGCGTGCCACCACGAGGCCGTCGGCCGGCATGCGCACGCGGCGGGTGACCACGCCGTCGCCGGCACGGGGGGCGTCCTGGCAGCGGCCGTCTTCGACGTTGTCGGGCGCGGCCACGTGTGTGGAGAGGATCTCGGCGGCCGAGGCGCCCGGCGCAGCCACGGCGAGGATGGCGATGCCGGCGAGCGCCGGGCGAAGCAGGCTCGTGACCACGGTGCGAGTTCTCCCTTGCATAGGTCTGGCCCCTGCGGGCTCCCGACCCGCTGGGTGTTCATCCGCACAAACGCTACTCCCGGGCGAGAAATTTCGTCGCGCGTCCCGTCCCCAGGCTACGATCCGCCGCCATGGACATGCGCCGCGAGCCCATCGTGATCGAGACCGTGCGCTACCGGATCGAGGGCACCCTCACGCTCCCCCGCGAGGGCTACCGCAGCCGGCTGTCGGACTTCGTCAACCAGCGCGACCGTGACTTCTTCGCGATCAGCGACGCCACCGTCACCGTGCTCGACAGCACCGACGCCCCCTGGCAGGTGGGCTTCGTGATGGTCGCCCGCAGCCAGATCGTCCTGGTGCGCCCCGCCGAGGGCCCGGCGGGCGACGGCGGCAGCGAGTAGGCCGTACTAGACTCGGATTCGCTCGGGGCGTGGCGCAGCCTGGTAGCGCGCACCGTTCGGGTCGGTGAGGTCCCCGGTTCGAATCCGGGCGCCCCGATATATCTCACCCGTCGCGCGGCCCGGCCCCCGCGCACGACACGCCCCACCGGGCAACCTCCACCCTGCCGTCCTGCCCTGGGCCGCGATGCGCAGCCCCAGGCAGGACGGTGACCCTTCAGCGACGGCCAGGCCGGGCGGCGCGCCTGTGCGCCTCCCGCGCTACCGTCTCAGCGGTCATGGGGCGTCGTGTGGGAGTGGTGTCCACCGTGGTCGCGATCGCGTGCGCGCTCGCGGCCGCCGCGCCCGCGCAGGCAGCCAGGAGCTGTGAGGCGCCCGACCGCCGCTGGGAGCGCGCCACTCCCGCCGAGGCCGGGATGGACGCCGCCGGGCTGCGGGATGCGATGGACTACGGCACGTCGCAGCTGGCGTTCGCGGTGCGCGTGTACCGGCACGGCTGCCTGGTGGCCGAGGACGGGCTCGCGGAACTGAACCGCAACGCGCAGTACGAGAGCTGGTCGCTGGCCAAGTCGGTCACCTCGCTCGTCTTCGGCCGCGCGATGACCCTCGGGCTGATCTCGCCGGACGACCCGGTTGGCGCACTGGTGCCGGCGGCGGACCGCGAGCACGGCGCCATCACGATGCGCGACCTCCTCACCATGACGTCGGGCCTGCGCTGGAACGGCCTGCGCGACTACAACGTCTTCACCATGCCCGACCGCATCCGGGACGCGCTCACGCTCGGCCTCGCCCACCCGCCGGGCACATACTTCGAGTACGCGCAGAGCGCGGTGTCGCTGCTCGCGGAGGCGGTCGAGCGCGCGGCCGGCGTGGACTTCGAGCGCTGGGCCCAGCTGAACTTGATGAGCAAGCTCGGCATCAAGGGCGACTCCTGGTTCTGGGTGCGTGACAAGGCCGAGAACGCCGGCGGCTTCTACGGGGTGAACATGCGCCCCGACGACTTCGGCCGCCTGGGCGAGCTCATCCGCCGCGACGGCGTATGGCGCGGCGAGCGGCTGCTGTCGCGCGAGTATGTGACCCGGGCGATCACCCCCACCGAGACCAACGGCTGCTACGGCTGGCTGATCTGGCTCAACTCGGGCGCCCCCTGCATGGGCCCGCGCATCACCGAGCGCCCGGTGTCCGACGAGCGCCAGTTCCCGGGCCTCCCGTCCGACATGTTCCGCTTCTCAGGGCTCTTCGGCCAGCTCGTCGCGGTGTTCCCGAGCCAGGGCATCGTGATGGTGCGCACCGGCCAGGACCCCAACCTCGTGTTCAGCGGCGGTCAGGGCTGGGAGCACGAGCTGTACCGCCGGATCCTCGGCTCGGTCACCGACCAGGAGATCGCCGCGCCGGACGAGCCGCAGCGATTCGAGCCCAGCCGTGAGAACCCGGACGCCGGCTTCCAGAACGCCCTCGCGGAGCCCGACCAATACTCCAAGGGCGTCGTGCAGGACCCGCTGCCGCCCGCGGGGCCGGCGCGTGCCCGGGCAGCGCGGCTGCCGGTCCGCACGCGCCGGGTCAGCCGGCGGGGCACCGTGGCCATGCGGCTGGTGTGCCCGGAGCGACTGCCCGATCGCGAGCCTCAGCCGTGCAGCGGCGAGGCCGTGCTCGAGGGGGCGCGCAGCGCCGTGGGCTACGACGCCGCACCGGGCGAGACGGTGGTGCTGCGCTTCCGCGTTGCTGCGGGCGAGCTCCGG